>NZ_DASUIR010000087.1:0-3993 GCF_036279715.1 Cellulomonas sp.
ATGCGAGCTCCGGGCCCGGCAGCCGCGATGCCTGCGCTCAGTGCGCGCTCGGTTGCGCTGATCATCGCGACGCTCTCCGGGGGCTGTGAGCTGCCCACGATGAAGCTGATGGCCGAGTCGGCAGCGACTCCGCCGAGGGAGGCGGCGAGGTCGAGCGTCAGCAGATCGCCATCGGCCAGCGCGTAGTCGTAGGGCAGCCCGTGGAGCACGGCATCGTTGACGGACGTGCAGATGTAGTGGCCGAACGGCCCGCGTCCGAAGGACGGTGCGTAGTCGACGTAGCAGGACTGCGCTCCGGCCTCGACGATCATGGCCTGCGCCCACCGGTCGATGTCCAGGAGGTTCGTCCCGACTGCGCTACGGCTCTTCAGGGCCTGCAGGATGTCAGCGACCAGGGCGCCTGTCTCTCGTGCTCGGCCCAGCTCGGCGGGGTTCAGGATCTCGATCATGCGGCGCCCTTCTGTTCGGCCAATAACTATACCGGCCATACTATCCCGGTACTAGAATTGGAGGCATGGTCAGACTGCCGCTCACTCCCGCCGAGGTGGAGCGCGGTCAGCGCCTCGGCACCCTCCTGCGTCGGGCCAGGGGAGAGCGCTCGATGCTCGAGACCGCGCTCGACGCATGCGTCTCACCGGAGACGCTCCGGAAGATCGAGACGGGCCGCGTACCGACGCCTGCCTTCCCGACGATCGCCGCGATCGCCGAGGTCCTCGGCCTCTCCCTCGATGCGGTGTGGGCCGAGATCAACCAGCCCGAACGCGGTGCTGAGCCGGCCGGCTCGGGGCACGACACGCGAGAGCGGTTGGCCTCGTAGGTCCCGATCCCGCAGCCGGGCTCAGGAGCTCGTCGCCGGCCCTGGGTGTCCGGCGGTCCACGGCAGCGCATCCTGCCGCAGCAGACCGAGCAGCTCCTCGTGCGGACCGACCACGAACGCCTCGTCGTGCGCCTCGAGCGTGGTCCACCGTCGAGCGACGCGGTGCACCTCCTGCTCACCGCGGTGGCGCACCGACAGCACGCGGCTCCGCCCGGTCAACGCGTCGAGGCGTGCGCCGTCGAGCCCCCCGCCTGGTGTGACCTGCACCCGTGCGTACAGCAACGGGACGTCGCCCGCGAAGAACGTCCCCAGCACCTCGAGCCCGAGGGCGGCGCCGACGAACCATGGAGCAGCGAGCTCGTCGGTGGACCGCACGTGCGTGAACCCGAACGCCTGCCGGACGGTCGCCGCGAGGCGACGGTCGGCGAGCCGGATCGCGACCGGGACGTCGGTGCGCTCACCGAGCCAGTCACGCACCGCGAGGGCGACCTCGAGGTTCGTCAGGTCGTCGGACGTGAGCACGGCCACGGCCTTGGCGCGGTCGAGGTTCACCAGCTGCAGCGTGCGGGGGAGCGTGGCGTCCCCGAGGACGACCTTGGCGCCCAGGCCCCGCACCTGAGCCAGGTACCGGTTCGTCTCGTCGGTCTCCACGACGACCACCGGCGTGCCCGTCGCGATGACCGACTCGACGACGCGCGCCCCGACCGAGCCGAGGCCCACGACGATCACGTGTCCGCGCAGATCGGTGACCTGCCCGTGGCCGAGCGCCTCCTGCAGTCGTTGTGAGACGAGCAGGTTGGTCAGCAGCGCGTAGACCAGCGCCGCGAGGACCGCCCCGGCCACCATGAGCAGGACCGCATAGGCGCGGAGCCAGCTCGGCTGCGCGCGGAAGCTGAAGTCGCCGTAGCCGATCGTCCCGATGGTCTCCGCGGTGAAGTAGAGGGCGTCGAGCGGCGTCATGCGCGTGCCGTCCGCCTCGCGGTAGCCGATCATCAGCACGGCGATCGAGATCAGCCCGAGGCCGAGAAGCGCCGCGAGAGCACGGCGCAGCCGGGTGTCGGTGGCCCGTGCGACGGCCCGGCCCCACCGGCGCACGGCACCAGCCTCGTCGCGCTCGCCGTGAGCCTCAACGGAGGGTGACCGAACGGTCGCGGGCTGGACCGCCGGGCGAGTCGACCGGACCACCTCGTCCCAGATCGCCGCGGGTCCGAGCAGGCTCACAGCGTCCCCCGCGCGCACCTCGAGATCACGCCCAGGGCAGACCACCGACTCCTCCGACCCGAGCCGCTGCACGCACAAGGGGACAAGGACCTCACCGAACAGGTCCCGCAGCAGGCCGTCGCGTGGCGCTGCCACCGTGCGCACCTGCGCCACCTCGTCGGCGATCCGCAACCCGTGCCCCTGCTCGCCGAGGCACGCCTCGACGATCGCGGGCGAGGCGATCGTCGCGACGTCGAGCACCAGGATGCCCACGTCGGCCCGTACCGCGCGCGCGACCGCCTGGTTGCGGATCTGGGCCACGACGGTCAGCTCGGGTCGGAGCCGACGGGCGAGCAGCGCGGTCTCCAGCGCCCCGAGGTCTGTCGAGGACAGGCAGACGACCGCACGAGCGTCGCGAAGGCCGGCAGCACCGAGCGCGGCGGCCGCTCCGTCGTGGTGCGGGACGACGGTCGCGCCCATGGCGGTCGCAGCCTGGACCGCGCCGGGTCGGGCACCGTCGTCCACCGCGACGACCTCCAGGCCGAGGGCGACGAGATGCTCGATGACGCGGAGGCCGAGGCCCTCGAGCCCATGCACGATCACGTGTCCCGGGGGCCTCGCCACGCGATGGTTCATGTGCGCATGATCCCGCATCGCGCCTGCTCGGGCATGCGAGGCCACTCCGGCGCGATCGGCGCACGCGTGCGCCGATTCGCTACTGCAGGGCCGTCACCGGCGTCGGCCCCTCGGCGGCAGCTCCCCGCTGCCGCGGATGATCAACCGTGGCTGCACGATGCGGCGCGAGGGTTCGTCACGGGAGCCCGCAATCCGATCGAAGAGGACCTGCGCCGCGACGGTACCGAGCTCTCTCGGGTCGCCGGCGACCACCGTGATCGGTACTGCGAGCAGGTCGGCCATCGGGAAGTCGTCGAACCCGACCAGCGCGGTGTCGTGTGACGACCCAAGCGCTCGCACCAGGCCCTGGGTCACGAAGCCCGTCGTGGCGAAGATGGCAGTGGGGGGGTCGGGAAGCGCAAGAAGCGTGCGCGCGGCGTCCTCCGCGTCGACCACCGAGCCGTGCCCGAGGATCGAGATGAGTGACTCGTCGACCCCGCCGAGCTCGTTCTCCATCGCCTCGCGGTAGCCGCGCAGCCGCTCGGCGGTGGCCCAGCGGCTCGGGGCGACGACGATGCCGATCCGCTCGTGGCCGTGGCTCACGAGGTGGCGCACCGCCATGCGTGCTCCAGCGGCGTTGTCGATCACCACCTCGTCGGCCACGAGACCGCCGCCGGGTCGGTCGATGAACACGACAGGGGTCCCACGGTCGACGTCGGTCTGGAGCCGGGAGTAGTCCTCGGCACCGGGCACCACCATGAGGCCGGCTACCTGCCTGCCGAGCAGCGCCTCGATCGCTGCGAGCTCGGCTTCAGGGTCCTCGTCGGCGCTGGAGAGCACGACGCGATATCCCCAGCTCCGCGAGACGGCGATCACGGCCGACGCGACAGAGGCGAAGAACGGGTTCGTCAGGTCACCGAGCAGCAGGCCGATGTCCATCGAGCGCTGCCCGGCCCGCATGCTGCGGGCGATCTCGTTGCGCCGGTACCCCGTCTCGGCGATGGCCGCCTCGACCCGTTGACGGGTGGCGGCGCTCACCTTGCCCTCACCGTTCACGACACGTGACACCGTCTTCATGCCGACGCCGGCGACCTCCGCGACATCGGCCATCGTGGGGCGAGTCACGCTTCCTCCCGCTGGCCATCCGGCGCGTTGCGACGTCGGGGGCAGATCGGACGCGTCCGGTTCGACCCCGTCTGAGGACCGTACTGGGTTCACAGCGCGTCGCCGCCAGATCCGGGGCCGTCGTCCTCTCCGGGACCGTACGCCCCCCGATCGTCGAGAGGATCGCTGAACTCCAGCGCGCCGGTCATCGCGCCGAGGACCTTCTCCGGCGTGAACTCCCCGCGCCGCAGCGTGGC
>NZ_DASUIR010000088.1:0-10567 GCF_036279715.1 Cellulomonas sp.
ACCGCGACGGAGGGCGACTGTGAGCCACGACCTGCGGCGTGACCTGCACGACCTCAGCCAGAGCGAGCGCCCGTTCCTCGACGACCTGCCGATCGCGCTGCTTCAGAAGCGGGCGCACCGTCGGCGCGTCCAGCGTGCGGCGACCTACTCCGCCATCGGCGCCGCCACCGTGGCCGTCCTGGCGCTCGGCGGGATCGCCGGCGCCTCAGCGCTGCGCCATCGAGCTGCGGATCCCGCGCTGCCGGACGCGCCCGCCCCGACACCGACCGCGTCCGCCGCCTCGCCCGCGCCGACCACGAGAGCCACCCCGACGGCCACCCCGACGGCCACCGACGCAGTCTGGGCACCCGGCTGGGACGCGTGCGCCCAGACGATCGCCGAGGACTCCTTCGTCGACACCGACGACGCGGGGGACTACTGGTGGTCGTCGACCACGGCCGACTGGCAGATCAGCCCGAACGTCGGCGAGCCGTTCGAGCTCGGCCTGCAGCTCTCCTCGACCAGCCCGCAGGCCCAGACCGTCCAGGTGCGGCTGGTGGACGTCTGGGCTACCCGGTTCGACCAGGACACCTTCACCTGGAATGTGGTGGGCGTCGCCAACCGGCCGCTGGGGAACCTCACCGAGGGGGTGCTCCCGGCATCCGACACGGCCACGTACGTCCCGCTGCCGCTCGCGCCCGCCGAGGTGCAGATCGCCTCCTGCGCTTCGGCGCCAGGCGCCGGCGGCGACGGTGCGCTCGACGTCCCGCTCGTCGATGGCGAGTACGAGCTGGTCGTCCGGACCGACGTGACGAAGGCTGACGGCACGACACAGCGGGTGTACTCGTTGGTCGGGGCGCTCGGGGAGCCCCCGCCGCAACCGGAGCCGGGTGCCGCTCCCACCGAGGAGCCGACCAGCTCCGCCCCGAGCGTCTACGAGCCCTTCCATCTCGCGCCGGGTGTCCCTCTGCGGCTCGGCACAGGGCTCACCACGAACAACGCGACCATGTCAGGGCAGGACCAGATGTCCTTCTGCGGCAAGGACGTCGCCACTGTGACGCCCGTGCCCAACACCCCGCAGACGCCGGCCACCCTCTCGGCCACGGGCTTCCTGGCCGATGGAGAGCTCGTGGTCCAGATGACCACCACGAGCACCGGGCCGGCCTCGGTGGGCGCCGACATCGGGCTCCCGATGGCGTACATCGCACGGGACGGACGCCTGGTGGGCCTGGTGCAGAACCCGAAGAGCTACTTCGCGATCGACCAGTGGCCGGCCGAGGAGTCTGTCCAGTACGAGCTCGCGGTCGGCCGCTTCACGTGCACCTTCATGCTGGGTGAGCCGTGGCCGGCGGGCACCTACGACATCATCTACCAGCAGTCGCTGCGGCCCGGCGACGGCACGGCCTTCGACATGTCAGGCAGATCCACCTTCACCATCGAGTGACGCAGGACCCACCAGGCGCATGCGCACGACGTTCGACCGGCCCCGGTCGTCCGTGACCGCAGGCGGCGGGCACCATGTGGCAGGTCTGAAGACGGCGTGGCGCCCGAGATCCACGCTTCGGTCGGTTCAGCGGCGGGCGCGCACGCGTTCGCGGATCACGTAGATCGCGGCCAGGACGAGGCACAGCACGGCGGTCGAGGCGAGCTGCCCGCGGGCCTCGCCGTCGGACAGCATGAGCGCGACGAACCCCCCGAGCAGCACGAGCGTGGCCCAGCTGAGGTACGGGAACAGCCACATGCGTACGCCGAGCCGGCCCTCGGCCTCGATCCGGCGCCGCAGACGCAGCTGCGAGACGGCGATGAACACCCACAGGACGATCAGCGAGCTGCCGACGGCGTTCAGCAGGATGCCCAGCAGGCGGTCGGGGAGCAGCCAGTTGAGCAGGACGCTGAGGACCGCGCACACGATCGACACGGCGACCGCGGCGACCGGGACCTCGCGCCGGGACACGCGCAGCAGCGCGGGCGGTCCGTCCCCGCGCTCAGCGAGGGAGAACGCCATCCGGGACGTGCCGTAGACGTTGGCGTTGAACGCGGACAGCAGCGCGACCACGACGACGAGCCCCATGAGGCGCGACAGCCACGGGATGCCGGCGAGGTTGAGGACCGCGACGAACGGACCGTCGATGAGCTGCGGCGAGGTCCATGGCAGGACGAGCACCATGATCGCGACGGAGCCGATGTAGAAGAGCAGGATCCGCCAGACGATGCTGCGCGCGGCGGTCGCGATCGACCGTTCGGGGTCGGTGGACTCCGCTGCCGCGATGGTGATGATCTCGATCCCGCCGAACGCGAACACCACGACCAGCAGGCCCGACGCGATGCCCGCGAGACCGTGCGGCGCGAACCCGCCGTGCCCCAGCAGGTTCGCGGTCCCGACGGGGTCGGTGCCCGGCAGGACGCCGAGCGCGAGCAGCGTGCCGACGACGAGGAACACGACGATGACGGCGACCTTGAGCGACGCGAACCAGAACTCGAACTCCCCGAAGCTCCGCACTCCCACGAGGTTGACGACCGCGAAGGCGCCGATGAGGACGAGAGCGACGATCCATTGCGGCACGCCGAGCAGCCAGCCGTGGATGATGCCCGCCGCGGCGGTGATCTCCACGCCGAGCACCATGATCAGCGTCACCCAGTACATCCAGCCCATGACGAAGCCGGCCCAGCGCCCGATGCCGGCCTCGGCATAGGTCGAGAACGAGCCGCTCGACGGGATCGCGGCGGCCATCTCGGCGAGCATCCGCATGACCAGGACGACGATGCCGCCCGCGATGACGTAGGAGAGCAGGATCGCGGGCCCGGCGATCGCGATGCCCTTGCCGGTGCCGATGAACAGGCCCGCGCCGATCGCGGAGCCGAGGCCCATCATCGTGAGGTGGCGGACCCGCAGACCATGGCCCAGCGGGCTCGGGGGCTCGATCGCGACGATCGAGGGCGTACCGACAGGGTCGGACGCGATGGGGGGGCTCACCGCTCGAGGCTACCGACCCGATGAGGAGCAGCCGGCGACCGTCCCGTCAGGCGCTCGTCGCCCAGGGCTCGCGCGCCGTCCGGACGGGTTCTCCGGTGCGGGCCGCCTCCTCGATCGCGAGCCCGAGGAGGTGGTCCTGGCTGCCCTCCGCGAGCGGGTAGGGCGCCGGGCCGTCGTCGTGCAGCCACGCGGCCGTCGCGGCGAGGAGCCCGGCGACGGCGAGGTCGTCGTCGGCCAGGCGCGCGCCGACGAACGCGTTGCGGTAGAGCACCTCGCCGTCGAGGCTGACGTGGTCCAGGTCGAACCCCTCGAGGTCCTGCTCGATGCCCGACTGGCGCCGTACCAGCCGCGACTCGACGACGGTGCGCGGCCCGGTGAACCGCACGAGCCGGTCGTCGACGAGCTCGCCGGTCGACCCGCGCACGACGATCCGGTTGGTGCGCAGCGGGTTGTGCCACTGGTTGTCCGTGAAGTCGTAGAGCGCGCTGCGCCCGTCGCCGAAGTCCAGGGTCGCGAGGATCGTCGCAGCCGGCGTCGGTGCGGTCGCACCGCTCCAGCCGTCGCGGCAGACCGGGTCGAGCAGCGGCGCAGTGAACGTGCTCGCGCGCACGGTGACCTCACCGTGGCCGGCGCCGAGGAGCCGGCGGACCACCGCGACCGCGTGGTAGAGGTGCGTCGACGAGATCTGGACCGAGGTGGCCCGGCCGACGGCGCCGCGCTGCACCGCGGCGATCCGCGCGACATGGGCCGGCATGAAGGGGCTGTGCTCGGCGACCTGGACGAGCCCCGAGGTCCCGACGTCGGTCCACAACGCGCGCAGCTCGGCCGCGTCGGGCGCGGGCGGCGTCTCCGCGAGCACCGGCATCCCCGCGGCGACGAGCTCACGGATCGCGACCGGCGTGACCGGCCACGGGACCGCGACGACGACGACGTCGGGGCGGCCGGGACCGGCGACGAGCTCGCTGATCGTGCGGACGGTCGGCACGCCCCAGGCGCGCTCGATCTCGCGGCCCCGCTCGGCCGTGCGCGTCACGACCGCCGACACCGCGAACCGGTCGGGCAGAAGTCGGGCCATCCGGACGAAGAACTCGGCCCGCCAGCCGCTCCCGACGACGCCGAACCTCAGGGGTCTGCTCATGCGCGCCACGCTAGCGCGACCGGATCTCGAGCCGACCCAGCCCCCCGTTGTGCGGAGCTCCTCAGCGGGCACCCAGGTACATCACGTACCGTCACGGGGTCCGCCGCCCGAAAAAGGGTGGAGAGACCGATCATGTAAGGACAGTGACGTGCGCCGACTGGCAGCCACCACCCTTGCCCTCGCGCTGCTGCTGGCCGGCTGTGCAGGCACGAGCAAGTCCGATGCGTCTGCATCGCCGACCGAGACACCGGCCGCGGCGGCCTCGACCGCCAGCCCGGCCGACATCGCCGCCCTCGCCTCCGTGCAGGTCGCGGGCGATGCAGGCGCGCAGCCCAAGTTCACCTTCACCCAGCCGTTCACGCTCACCGCGATCGCGTCGCGGCTGATCACGCCCGGCACCGGGGCCAAGCTCGAGGACGGCCAGATCCTCGCCGTCCACTACTACGCCGTGAACGGTGCGGACGGGACCGACCTCGGGACGTCCTTCGGCGCCGCGACCGTCCCCCTCACCATGGGCGACACGGGCAACGGCACGGAGATGAACGCCGCGCTGGCCGGGCAGAACGTCGGCGCGCGGATCCTCTTCGGCGTCCCCGGAGCTGAGAGCACCGAGCTGATGCTCATCGAGATCGTGGGCGCCAAGACGGTGCCCGACCGTGCCGAGGGCGAGGCCGTCGCCCCCGTCGCGGGCCTGCCGACCGTCACGCTCGCCGCAGACGGCAGCCCGACGCTCACCCCCGTCACGGGTACCGCGCCGACCGCGCTCGTCGCCCAGCCGCTCATCAAGGGCTCCGGCGCAGCGGTCACCGACGGCCAGACGGTCACCGTCAACTACACCGGATGGCTGTGGGACGGCACGAAGTTCGACTCGTCGTGGGGCGGCTCGAAGTTCACGTCGGCCCTGACGTCCGGCTCGATCATCGACGGCTGGATCAAGGGTCTCGTCGGCCAGACCGTCGGCAGCCAGGTCCTCCTGGTCATCCCCCCGGACCTCGCCTACGGCGCGACCGAGCAGGGCACGATCCCGGCGAACTCCACGCTCGTCTTCGTCGTCGACATCCTCGCCGCCTCCTGACCGACGCACCTGCCTGACAGCGGCGCCCACCTCCACGCGGGGGTGGGCGCCGCTGCGTCAGGCCTGCGACGTCGCCCTGTCCTGACCTGCGGGCGGGGGCGTTCGGCGCACCTTCCCAGCGTCGTCGTGCATCCTGGACCCGTGCTCGACGACTTCGACCGCGTGCTCGCACAAGCGCGCCGCGGCTCCCCGGAGGCGTTCCAGTCGCTCCACGGCGACCTGGTCCGTCCAGTCGCGGCGTACCTGCGGAACAAGGGCGTGACCGAGATCGAGGACGTCACGAGTGACGTGTTCCTCGCGGTCTTCACGGGCCTCGACGGCTTCTCGGGCAGCCAGGCGGCGTTCCGGTCGTGGGTGTTCACGATCGCGCACCACCGCATCGCCGACCACTGGCGCCGCGAGGCCCGCACCCCCGCGCTCGTCGAGCTCACGCTGGACGACACCGGCGGCACGACCCCGGCCGCCGAGCACCACGCGCTCGATGCGCTGGGCACAGCACGGGTCCACGAGCTGCTCGACACCCTGACGCCCGACCAGCGCGAGGTCCTGCTGCTGCGGATCGTCGCCGACCTGACGCTCGAGCAGACCGCGGAGGTGCTCGGCAAGCCGGCGGGCGCGATCAAGTCGCTCCAGCACCGGGGCCTCGCGGCTCTGCGCAAGATCGTCGAGCCCGAGGGCGTATCCCCATGAACCCCTTCGACGATGACAGGAGCATGAGAGCCCGGGACGAGGAGCTGCTGCGGGGCACGGCGGTCAACGCCGACCCGGCACTGACAGCGCTCGTCGCGATGCTGCGCGAGTCGGCCGAGGCGCCGGGACCGCGACCGACCGATGCGCTCGCGACGATGCTGCGCACCGGCCGTGCGCCGGGCGCCGTCACCCCGCGCCCTGTCGCTGCGTCGACCGCCGTCCCGCTGGCCGTACGCGTGCGTCGGCTCACGAGCCGTGCCGCAGCCCTGGGGCTCGCCGCGAAGATCGCCCTCACCGCCGGCGTCGCGGTGGCCTCGGTCGGCACCGCAGCGGCGGTCGGCGGCCTGCCCGCCGGGGTGCAGGAACGCGCGAGCGAGACCCTGGGACACATCGTCGCGGTGCTCGCACCCGGACATCAGCGCGACACCGACGACGGCACGCCGGCCGCGCCGACGCAGTCGCCGAACGGCGCCGCTGCCCTCCCCGGCGCGGCGGGCTCAGCGTCCCAGCGACCGACGCAGCACGCGTCACCGGCCGATCTTGCGGCGTCGGCCGAGGCGCGGGGCGAGGCGCGCAAGGAGCTTCCGGACGCGGCCACGTCGAACCGCGCCGTGCCCGCACCGGGCCCTGGTTCGGCTGACTCCGGGGACTCGACGGCACCCGGCCCGTCGTCGGCCGAGGCCCAGGACGCGCATGCCGCCGATCGCGCGGCGGGCCCGAGCACCGGCGCGTCGAACGGCACCGAAGCGACCGACCAGGAGGCGACCGCCTCGGCGACGCCCACGCCGACGCCGACCCCCGAACAGACCCGCTCCGCGGGACGCGGCTGAGAACTCGTGCCGGCCGACCCGTATCCCCGGGCGCCGCGAACCCGATGACCCCCCCGAACGACCAACCACGAGTGGCCACACCCGTCCGGGCAGGCCGCCACGAGTTCAAGGAGTACCGATGAGCACCAGTGCACTCGCAGCAGTCGTGACCAAGCTGACCAGCCTCGGCCTCGCAGGCAAGGCAGTGGTCGGCGTCGTCGTCGCGACCGCCGCCGTCGGCGCCGTCGGCGCAGCCCAGGCCGCCACCCCCGCACCCGTCGACTCGGTCACGGCACCGACGTCGTCGGCCAGCGCCTCGGCGACCGCGTCGGCCACCGCGGAGCCGACGGACGACCCGACGACCGAGGCCACGGACGAGCCGACGACCGAGCCCACTGAGGACGCGACCGAGGCGCCGCACACGCGGCCGACCGACCTGCCCACCGCGTCCGCGTTCGGCCAGCGCGTCTCCGAGGACGCGCGTGACGGCGGCGTCGACGGCCAGGAGATCTCGACCGAGGCCAAGGCCCGCGCCGACGTACGCCACGACTCCAGCGAGAACGACGCGGACACCGACGACGCGACCGACGCCGCCACGCCGGTCGCCGTCCCCCAGACGGTCGCGCCGGTGCAGATCGACGGCGAGAGCACGCACGACGCTCGCCCCTGAGAGTCTGACCGGGCCGCTCCCCCCTGCCGGCCCGGCCAGCTGACGACGAAGCCCCGTGATCTTCCCCGACCACGGGGCTTCGTCATGCCACCGCAGCGATGTGCGCCGCCGAGCCGAGGCGGGCCCCCGATTCCTTCTCTTGCGAGCCGTCGTGCCCAGGGTGAGACAACTGCTTCCGAACGGCGGGATGTCACCCGTTTGCCGAATTCATCGGCGAATTTCATCCACAATTGTCCGCTATGCCGTATTATGCTGGCGGTAACGGTCTTTGGAGTGCCATCGGTGTCGCAGGTGGTCCGCATCGTGGCAGCCAGAGAGGCAGAGGTGTGGGGTGGACAGAGCACGCGGCATCCGTCGCTTGAACCGCTGGTCGCTGGGCGCCGTGCTGGTGGTCGTGCTGGGACTCGTGTCCCCGGTCGCCGCGCAAGCCGCCACGAGCTACGGAACCACCGGCCCCAGTTACAGCGGCGTCACACACCCCCCGACCTCCGACAAGCCGCAGAGCAAGCTGTGGTGGAACGACGGGTCGTGGTGGGCCTACATGTGGGCCGGGAGCAGCGGGTGGCACATCGAGAGACTCGATCGCGCCACCGCGAGCTGGGTGGACACGGGTGTCCTGGTGGACTCCCGATCGACCACCCTCGCGGACACGTTGTGGGACGGCAGTCACCTCTACATCGCATCGCACGTGGCGACTGTCTCCACCATCAGCTCGCCCAAGGTATCCAAGTCCGGACAGCCGGCGAAGCTCAGGCGGTACAGCTACTCGGGCGGTGCGTACACCCTCGACGCCGGCTTCCCCACGACGATCAGTGACTACTCGACCGAGTCGATGACCATCGACGAGGACTCCACGGGAGTCATCTGGGCGACCTGGGTACAAGTCAAGGGCAGCTCTACCACCGGCTACACGGCGACGACCTACGTCAACGCCTCGGCTGTGGGCGGCACCAGCTGGCCGACTCCGTTCCCGGTCCCCGGTGCCAGCAACCCGAACCCGTCCGTGGACGACATCTCTGCGGTCGTGGCATTCCAGCGCAGCAAGATCGGCGTCATGTGGAGCGACCAGCTCACCGGCACGGTGTGGTGGGCCTGGCGCAACGACGGGACGTCGGCGACCGCGGCTGCATCGTGGCACGTGGGCTCGGCGAACCGCGGACCCCACCAGGCCGATGACCACCTCAACCTCAAGACCCTGCAGGCCGACGACTCCGGTCGCGTCTTCGCCTCGGTCAAGACCAGCCTGGACTCCAGCGGCGGAAGCACCTCGCAGGCCCAGCTGCTGCTGCTGACCTACAAGCCGGGAACCGGCTCGTTCGACTCCACGCCGATCTCCACCATCGCTGACTGCCAGACCCGACCGCAGGTCGTGCTGGAGAGCGACGCCCGCCTGGTCCACGTGTTCATGACGGGGCCGTCGACTTCGGTGACAGGTTGCCCGTACGCCGGCACCCCGGGTGCGATCTACGAGAAGACGGCGTCGATGGACAACCCGGTATTCGTCGACGGTCGGGGGACTCCCGTGATCGAAGACGGATCCTCGGCGAACGTCAACAACGTCACCACGAGCAAGCAGCCGGTCGACGCGACCACCGGAATGGTCGTCCTGGCGTCCAACGACTCCACCAAGCACTACTGGTTCGCCGACTGGGCGCCGACAGTAGCCCCCCCGCCACCCCCCACACCTGCACCCACGGCAGCGTTCACCCTGACCCCGGCATCAGGCGCGGCACCGCTGAACGTCGCGTTCACTGACACCTCCACGGCAAGCCCGACATCCTGGTCGTGGGACTTCGGCGACGGCAGCGCCCCGGACACCACCCAGAACCCCACCCACACCTACACCGCCGCCGGCACCTACACCGTGACCCTCACCGCCACCAACGCGTCGGGCTCCGGCACGGCCACCCAGACCGGCGCCGTCGTCGTCTCACCCGCACCCGCACCCACGGCAGCGTTCACCCTGACTCCGGCATCAGGCACGGCACCGCTGAACGTCGCGTTCACTGACACATCCACGGCAAGCCCGACATCCTGGTCGTGGGACTTCGGCGACGCCAGCGCCCCGAGCACGAGCCAGAACCCCAGTCACACGTACACCGCTGAGGGCAGCTACACGGTGACGTTGACCGCCGCGAACGCGTCGGGTTCCAGCACGGTCAGTCAGGCCGATGCGGTCGTGGTGTCGCCGCCGCCGCCCGCCAGTAGCGGCATCACGGTCGGCGCCTCAACGTCAACCCAGTCGACCAGCGCGGCCACAGCTGTGACACTTCCGACACCGACCGGGCTCGTCGCAGGTGACTTCTTGGTCGCCGAGATCAACGCGGACCAGTCGCCCACCATCTCCTCGACACCGGTCGGCTGGAGCTCCATGATCGCCAAGCTGTCGCCTGGTGGGCTCGCGAGCACGTTCGTCTATTACCACGTGGTCACCGACCCGACCCTCGAGCCCGCGAGCACGACGTGGACCTTGTCGTCCGCTCAGAAGTGGGGCGGTGGCGTGAGCGACTTCCACGGGGTGGACACCGCCAACCCGTTCGACACAGCTGCCGCGACCAAGGTGACGACGAGCGGCTCAACAACCATCACCGTGCCCAGCGTCACGACTGTGACCCCGGACGCGCTGCTCGTCGGCGGGCTCTGCCTCAACTCCACGAGCATCACCGGTACCCCGCCCACCGGCTGGACCGAGGCATGGGAGATCGTCGGCGCACAAGACGCCTCGTTGTCCTCCATGCCTCAACCCACAGCCGGGAGCAGCGGCACCACTACCTTCACGCTCAGCGCGTCGACCACTGCGGCGGCTTGGGTGCGCGCCCTCCGACCAGCTGCCTGACGCCGACCGAGGGCGTCAGCGGTCGATCGAGCCCATGTCGGCGTACCGGTCACCGGCAGCGGCGCCGATCGGCAGGGCAGCGTCGAGCGCGGCCAGGTCCTCTGCGGTGAGGTCGACCGCGTCGGCTGCGACGTTCTCCTCGAGGTACGCGATCCGCTTGGTGCCCGGGATCGGGACGACGTCGGGCCCCTGCGCGAGCACCCACGCGAGCGCGAGCTGGCCGGGCGTGACGCCCTTGCGGCTCGCGATGACCCGCACGGTGTCGACGAGCGCGAGGTTGGCGTCGAGCGCGTGACCCGTGAAGCGCGGGTTGCTGCGGCGGAAGTCGTCGGGGGCAAGCGCGTCCGACGACGTGATCGTGCCCGTGAGGAACCCCCGACCGAGCGGCGAGTAGGG
>NZ_DASUIR010000089.1:0-32982 GCF_036279715.1 Cellulomonas sp.
CGTCGCGTTCAGCGCAGCGGGACGAACGCGTAGGAGCCGAGGTTGGTGGACTCGAGCTCGTCGCCATGGCGCTCGACGGCCCACAGCGTGGAGCGCACCGGGATCACCATCCGTCCGCCGTCGGCGAGCTGGTCGCACAGCTCCGGGGGCAGCTCCCGGGCCGACGCCGAGACGAGGATCCGCGACCAGCCACCCTCGATGGGCCGGCCCAGCACCCCCGGGGTCGCGGGCTCGATGTGCGCCCAGCGCATCGCCCACGCGGCGAGGTTGGCGCTGCCCCAGGTCGCGAGCTCGGGCTCGAGCTCGAGCCCGAGGACCATGCCCGTGGGGCCGACCAGCCGGGCCAGGAGCGCCGTCGTCCAGCCGGAGCCGGCGCCGACGTCGAGCACGCGGGCACCGGTCGGGACGTGCAGGTGGCGCAGCATGACGGCCACGGTGCTCGGCTGCGAGCAGGTCTGCCCGCTGCCGATGGGAAGGGGGTAGTCCTCGCGGGCCTGGGCTCGGCGCGCCTCGGGAAGGAAACGCCGCCGGTCCAGGTGCTTGATCGCCTCGTCGACGTCGAGCGCGCGTTCTGGATCCGTCATCCTCCGAGCGTAGGCACTTACGGCAGTCGGCGGACGATCTCTGTGGGCCTCGTGACGGGCTTTTCGATCGGTTCAGCGAGGTGGGCGGCCGCGGCACGGGGCTTGCGGCCGGGCCGGCCGGGGGTCCGACGGTCCTCGATGCCCTCGAGGGTCGAGGCGCGCCACACGGCGCCCCCGTTGAGGCGGCCGTCCGGCGCGGGCAGCCACGGAACCTTGCGGGAGAGCCAGACACGGATGGTCGCGTGCTCGACGCCGAGCCTGTCGGCGAGCCGGCCGATGTCGTAGAGGTCGTCGAGGCCGTGCTGGCGGGGTGTGCTGTCGGTGGGGACGCCGGCCCCCGTGTGCTGGGTGCTGTCGACGTCCACGGCGTGAATCGTAGTGGCGGCGCAGCCTTCCCGAACCCCCCGCTGTGAAAACTGTGACGGAGACGTGACGAGATCCACACAGGATCCCCCCGCGGGTACGGCCCCTGGGGTACTGGACGCTTGTCCACGTCACGTAATGTGTCACGGGTGAGTGACGGAATGCCGACCCCGAGTCGCTCGTCTCGCGGTGGCCGGCACGTCGCCCCGCGCGCTGAGCACACCTCGACGACCCCGCGTCGTCCCGCCGAACAGACCGAGACGACCCCGCGTCGTCCCGCTGAGCGCATCGAGACGCCATCGCGTCGTCCCGCCCGGCGCACCCCGACGACCCCGCGCCGTCCCGCAGTCCGCATCGCCAAGACGACCGTCGCCGTCGTGCTCATGGTGAGCGCCGGAAGCTTCGCCATGGCCGGACCGTCGGACATCACTCAGAGCCCGCTGATGGCGGACGTCGCCGGCATACGGACTGAGCGCGCGGCCGCCGCTGCCGCCGCCGAGCAGGTCAGCACCGACCATCGGGAGGCCGTCCTGGCGGCTGCCGCGGCCGCCGCCGAGCAGGCGCAGGCGGTGCGCAGCGCGAGCGCCACGGTCGTGCCCGCGGAGACGTTGACCCAGCTGGACCAGGCCACGGCCGAGCTCGACCAGCTTCTGGCCGCCGCGGGGTCACCGGTCGAGCCCGTCGCGACAGCAGCCCCGGCACCGACCGAGGCCGCACCGACCGACGCCGCACCGACCGACGCGGCGACGACGAGTCCGACGCCGACGGGCACGCAGACCCCGAGCCCGGCGGCGACCGGCACCGCGACGGTCGCCCCGACCGCACAGCCCACGGCCGGTGCCGCCGAGCCGTCGCCCGCAGGCTCGGCCGCGACCGACCCGACGGCCGTCCCGTCGGCAGCGCCCACGTCCCCGCTGGATCTGTCCGCGCCGTCGACCCCGACCGACACGACCTCGTCGTCCGCGGCGGCGCTCAACGCGCTCGCGGACGTTCCGGCGCACGTCGAGGACGCCGCGACCACGACCCTGCGCACGACCGCGGCGAAGGTCGCCGCCCTCACCGCCGAGGTCACGCAGGCCGTCCGCGACCAGCAGGCGGCCGCGGATGCGGCGGCAGCGGCCGAGGTCGAGGCCGCGCGCGTGGCCGCGGAGGACGCCGCGACCCGCTCGGCACAACGCGTCTCGCTCGACCAGTACGCGAACGGGCGCATCCCGGCCTCGGCGCTCTGCGAGCTGACCTTCGCCCCGGGCGCCGAGCTGCGGTGCGACGCGGCCGCCGCGATCGAGCAGCTGAACGTGGCCTACCGCGAGAAGTTCGGCAGCGACCTGGTGATCTCCGACTCCTATCGTTCGTACAGCTCGCAGGTCGCGTGCCGTCGGACCAAGGGCAGCCTGTGCGCCGTGCCCGGGACGTCGAACCACGGGCTCGGCAAGGCCGTCGACCTGGGCGGCGGCGCCCAGTCGTTCGGGACGACGCAGCACAACTGGCTGGTCGCGAACGCCGCCACGTACGGCTGGACGTGGCCGGCGTGGGCCCATCTGGGCGCCAGCAAGCCGGAGCCGTGGCACTGGGAGTACGTGGACTGAGACGCCGCCGGGCGCTCGGACCTACGATCGGGCGCATGGACGACGCCGCGGGGTCGGACCGGGACCTCCCGTTGATCGGTCGCGCCGCCGAGCTCGACGATCTTGACGACGCGCTCGCGTCCGTCTCGGCGGGCGCCGGCTCGACCGTCCTGCTCGAGGGTGAGGCAGGCATCGGCAAGTCCGCCTTGGTGGACGCGGTGCGCACGAGCGCGCAGCTGCTCGGGCTCGAGGTCCGCAGCGCCGTGGCCCGACCCGGCAGGGCTCGACCGTTCGGGTTGCTCGCCGACGCGATGCTGACAGCCGACGGCCCGCACCACGCCCGGCCCGCGGGGTTCGCGGCGCACCCCGACGCGATCGAGCACGAGCTCGCCACCCTGATCGCCGATGCTGACGCCGCCGCTCAGCCCGACCTCGAGCTCCACACTGAGAAGGACGGCGACGCGACCGGGCACAGACGGCTGCCACCGGCCCTCGCGGCCCGGGCCGAGGAGCTCGCAACAGCCCTCATCCGCCGGCGCGGCGACCACGACCCGTGGCTGCTCATCCTGGAGGACCTGCACGAGGCCGACGACGAGTCTCTCGCGGTGCTGTACCGGCTCGCGCACGAGGGGACGGTCCCGCACGCGCTCGTCCTGGCGACGCTCCGGCCGGTCCCGCGCTCGGCTGAGCTCGCTGCCGTGGTGGCCGCCTGGACCCGCGCCGGGGCGCGCTACCTCGAGCTGCGACCGTTGACGTCGCACGCTGCCCTCGAGCTCGCGGAGGCGCAGCTGGACGCGTCCGTCGGGATGTCGCTGCGCGGGTCCGTCCTGACCGCGGGCGGCAACCCGCGGTTCGTCACGGACGTCGTCCGGGCGGTCCGGGAGGCGGGTGCTCTGCGGCTGACAGGTCACGGGGTCGTGGACGCGGTCGGGTCCCAGTGGACGGACCGGCTCGACGCCGTCGTCGTGAGCCGGATCGCCTACCTCGGGCGGGAGGTCGTGCAGCTGCTCAACGAGGCGTCGGTGCTCGGCGCGTCGTTCGTCATGGCGGACCTCGCCGACCTCGCGCGGCGCCCGGTCCCCGACTGCTGGCGCGTCCTGCGTCATGCGCTCGCGGCCGGCGTCGTGCACGCGCGGGGCGACCGGCTCGTGTTCCGCCACGAGCTCGTGCGGTCCGCGCTGTACAGCGGGCTCGACCCGTCGGTCCGGCGCGCCCTGCACGAGCGCGCCGCGCGCACGCTCGACGCGGCCGGTGCCCCCGACGTCGTCGTGATGTCCCACCGCGCCCTCGCCGAGTGAGGCGACCCGCCTTACGGTGGTCGGGCGGGCGCACGACCAGCCCGCGCCACCCGGACGAAGGAGCACCATGGCTACCCGTACCGCACGCACGGCCTGGAACGGCACCCTGCTCGAGGGCGGTGGGCAGGTCGAGCTGTCCAGCTCGAAGAGCGGCACCTTCGACGTGTCCTTCCCGAAGCGGATCGCTGACGACTCCGGCGGCGTCACGAGCCCCGAGGAGCTCATCGCGGCGGCGCACTCGTCCTGCTTCGCGATGCAGCTCTCAGCCGTGATCGCCGAGGCGGGCGGGACCCCGATCGCCCTCGAGGTCAGCGCCGACGTCACGCTGCGCCCCGACCCCGCGGGCGGCTTCCACATCACCGACATCGCGCTGACGGTCCGCGGTGAGGTCGAGGGTATCGACGCCGCCGGGTTCGCGCAGGCGGCCGAGAACGCCAAGGCCACCTGCCCGGTCAGCAAGGCGCTCACCGGGGCCCAGATCACGGTGGACGCCACCCTGGCCTGACCACCCGGGACCTGTGTCCTATGAGGTGAGGCTTACCTCAGTCGTACGGTCCTGGTATGGACCTGGGGAGCTGGCCGACCGACACCGAGGCGCGCGTCGTCGCCGTCGACCTCGAGCACGCGACCCGGCTGCGGCTGAGCGAGCTCGGGCTGCGGGCGGGTGCGCTCGTGCGGGTCACGCACCGCGCCGCGTTCGGCGGACGGGTCGTGGCGATCGGCGCCGACCGGTTCGCGGTCGACGGTCGCACCTGCACGCGCATCGAGCTCGAGGCCCCGGGCGGTGCCCGGCTGTGACGTCGTGCCACGACCCGTCGGGCGGTCTCGTCGACGCCCGCACCGGTCTCGCGGCAGACCCGTCGGCGCCGTCCGTGGTGCTCGTCGGCAACCCGAACGTCGGCAAGTCGACGCTCTTCAACGCGCTCACCGGTGCCCGCCAGCAGGTCACCAACGCCCCGGGCACCACCGTCGAGGTCCAGCTCGGGACCTGGCGGGACCTGAGCGGGACGGCGAGCGGCGCCGGCTCCGACGAGCCTGGAGCGGTGCGCGTCCTCGACCTGCCCGGGACGTACAGCCTGCTCGCGCGGTCGCCCGACGAGCGGGTCACCGCCGAGACGGTCGCGGGCCGCGGGGCGCTCGGCGTGCCCGACCTCGCCGTCGTCCTCGTCGAGGCCGGGGCGCTGTCGCGCTCGCTCTACCTGCTGGCCCAGGTCGCGGGTGCCGGCCAGGGGCTCGTCGTCGCCCTCACCATGACCGACGTCGCCGCGACGCGCGGGGTCCACATCGACCCCGAGCGACTCGCCACGCTGCTCGGCGTGCCCGTCGTGCCGATCGACCCCCGCACCGGGGCCGGCCTCGACCGCCTCACCCGCGTCGTCTCCGACGCCCTCACCACCGGTGTCTCGCCCGTCCTGCTGCCCGACGCCGCACCGGCCTGCGCCTGCCCCGGCGACGTGGCGTGCGGGACGGGCTGCTCGTGCGGTCGGCCCCTCGACCTCGACGCCGAGCTGGCGAGCGCCGACCGGCTGTTCACCTGGGTCGACGACGTGCAGCGGGCGCTCGCGAACCGCGCGGTCGACGACGCGCCGGGCGCGGTCCCGGGTGCGCCGTCGTCGGCCCGGCCCGTCCCCGTGCGCACGTGGTCCGACCGGGTCGACCGTGTCCTGCTCGACCCGTGGTTCGGCGTCCCGGTGTTCCTCGCCGTCATGTGGGCCCTGTTCCAGCTCGCGACGACCGTCGCGGCACCGCTCATGGGCGCCGTGTCGTCGCTCGTCGACGGACCGGTCGCGAGCGGCGTGCGGTCTGCTCTGCCCGGACCGCACTGGGTCGAGAGCTTCGTGGTCGACGGCGTCCTCGCGGGCGTCGGGACCGTGCTGTCGTTCGCACCGCTGATGGGCCTCATGTTCCTGGCGATCGCGCTGCTCGAGGACAGCGGCTACCTGGCGCGCGCCGCGTTCGTCGCGGACCGGGCGATGCGGACCATCGGGCTCGACGGCCGCGCGATGCTCCCGCTCGTCGTCGGCTTCGGCTGCAACCTGCCTGCCCTGGCGGCGACCCGCACGCTGCCCCACGCGCGCCAGCGCCTGCTCACCGGGCTGCTCGTCCCGTACACGTCGTGCTCGGCGCGCCTGACCGTCTACATCCTGCTCGCGAGCGTGTTCTTCCCGGCGCACGCGGGCACGGCGATCTTCCTCATGTACGTCGCGAGCATCGCGCTCGTCGTCGTCGGCGGCCTCGTGCTGCGGGCCACCGCGTTCCGGGACCTGCGCCGCGAGCCGTTCGTCCTCGCGCTGCCCGCCTACCAGCGCCCGCGCGCCCGTGCGCTCCTGCTCTCGGCCTGGGTCCGGGTCCGGATGTTCGTGACCGACGCCGGCAAGATCATCGTCGTCACGCTCACGGTCGTCTGGGTCCTCATGGCTGTCCCGGTCGCGGGCGGCCACCAGATCGCGGACGTCCCCGTCGCCGACAGCCTGTACGGCCGGGCCGCGCTCGCGATCGCCCCGGTGTTCGCGCCGGCCGGGTTCGACGACTGGCACGCGTCCGCGGCGCTGATCACGGGGTTCGTCGCGAAAGAGGTCGTCGTCGGGTCGTTCGCGCAGTCCTACGCGGTCGACGAGCCCACCGACGCGGGAGTGGCCGGTGACCTGGGCGGCCGCCTAAGGGCGACGTTCGAGTCGTCGTCCGGCGGGTATGCCGGGGCCGCCGCCGCGGCGTTCATGGTGTTCGTGCTCGCCTACACGCCGTGCCTCGCGACCGTCGCCGAGCAGCGCCGGCTGTTCGGGTCGCGCTGGACCTTCGGTGCGCTCGGGGTGCAGCTCGTGATCGCGTGGACGGCCGCGGTCCTGGTCTTCCAGCTCGGCCGGTTGATGTGAGGGGCCGACGATGAGCGTGCTGACCGACGTCCTGCGCGAGGCGCGCGCCGGGGCCACGACCGACCGGATCGCCGCCAACCTGGGGATCGACTCCGGGTTGGCGGAGGCGGCCGTCGACCACTGGGTGCGGCTCGGGATCGTGAGCCGGTCGGGGGACGTGCTGGGCGGCGCGGGCTGTCACGGGTGCGAGCCGACGCCGGGGCGGTCGCTGGCGTGCGCGGGGTGCGTGTTCGCAAAGCGGACGCCGGGGCGCTGACCTGTCCTGTCGCGCGGCCGGTGTGGACAAGCGCGGTCGCGCGGCGTGTGTTCACCCGTTCGGGTGACATGCGATCGGTTGAGAAATTCGACTACGCAACGACCCTCGGCTCGCTAGAGTCACGGAGCGCGCCACAACTGTGATGCGAAGCAATGACTTGAGTTCAAAGGAGCCCCATGCATCCCAAGTTCCTCAGGTACGTAGCGCCGGCGACGACATTCGTCTTTGCTGCCGCGCTTGTCCTGACTGGGGGAGCCGCAGTTGCCTCCCCCGGAGACCCAACAGATGCTGTCGCCGGTATCGTTACCGGCGCGTCGGGATCTACGGCACGGACTGTTGATGCCATGGAGTCCGGCGTGAATACTCTGGTCGCCAAGACCGCGTCAGGGAAAGTGGAAGTCGACACCGCGCCGAGGGGTTCTGTGAAGCTCACGTCAGGTGCCGGGGCCACGGTGTCAATCGGACTCCCGCGGGAGGCTTCCACCGGCGCGGCTAGGGAGTCATCGGACGGGTCCATCGTCTTCGCCGGGGCTCCAGGCTCTGCCGATGTCGTCGTTCAGGTCTCGAACGGCTCGACGCGGATCTCCACGTTGATTGGGTCGGGAGATCAGTCGGAGCGTTTCACCTACCCGTTGAGCCCCGATGTTGTTCCGGTCATCGAAGCGGATGGCTCGGTGAGTCTTCTCAGGAAGGTGATGGTCGCTGCCCCTACGACGGGCCAGACCGTTTCCGGAAATGTAGTTGCCGGGACGATCGCAGTTCCTTGGGCGCGTGACGCCAGCGGGGTTGATGTCCCGACGCACTACGAACTCGACGGCCACGCTATCGTCCAGGTGGTCAAGCACAGGTCTGCCGGGGTGACCTACCCGGTCGTCGCTGACCCCCAGTACTCCTCGTCATGGCTGAACAGTTACATCTGGTTCAACCATGCTGAGACAGCAACACTCGCGGCTGGCGGCTGGGGTGCGACAGGTCTGTCCGCAATCTGCGCACTCGCCGGAGGACCGGTCCTCGCGGCGGTCTGCTTTGCAGCCTTCGGCTCAGTTGTCTATACTGCTGGAGTCGCAAACAACTCCAGGCCCAGCAAGTGCGTGGCCGTTCGATGGACGAATGCCCTCGTTATCAACTATATCACGCCATTCACGTATTCTGGCAGTCGGTGCAATTAGGTCAGGATGCGCTTATGACGACAGGAGAAGCTCTTGATTAAGTTGGGGCCTGACGAACGGAACGCGATATTCGTGCCGTGGTGGCGCTCCGTTGTCACCTTCGTGGTGACCGTCATCCCGATTGCGGTCATTCCAATCCTGGCCCGGTCCAATGAGCAGACGGTGGGGTGGCTCGGTCCGCTCTCGGTGGTGCCACTCGTCTATTGGCTCTCCCGTCGGATTAGGCGTGCGGGCGAGCAGCGGGAGCGTGATAGTGACAGAGCGGCGAACTAGTCGCAGCTGGCCTATCAGATTGCTGGTCCGCCGTGGGATGGTTCGTGAGTCTGCCCCACTGATGCGCGCTCGATGGGAAGCTGGCGCTGGGAACCGGTGCGCTCCTGACTCGAGCAAGGAACGGGGCGCCGAGGGCCATTGCATTGTGGGTGAGAGGGCGCGCAGGCCGCGGGTTTGACGGCTCGTCGGAGTTGCGGCAGTGGCCGGCGACCTGGGCAGCAGGCTGCGCGCGACGTTCGAGTCGTCGTCCGGCGGGTACGCCGGGGCGGTCGCTGGCGTGCGCGGGGTGCGTGTTCGCAAAGCGGACGCCGGGGCGCTGACCCGGGGCGGCTCCTCAGCGTTCGATGTCGAGCCCGCCCAGGACCGCCTGCTGGATGGCGACGGCGGCCGCTCCTCGCGCCCAGAGGATCGGGTCGTCGGCGATGACGCGGACATCGACCTTCGACGCCTCGGGGTTGCGGTTCTCGCGGATGCTGTCCTGGAGGCGTTCCCAGCCGACGTCCGCGAGCCGGATCCCTTCACCCGTGAGGAGGACGAGTTCCGGCAGGGCGATGTTGGCGACCGCGGCGATCAGGACGCCGAAGGCGCGAGCCGCGTTGCCGACGATCCGGTCGGCCACGGGGTCACCGGACACGGCGAGGTCGAGCACGTCGTCGTAGCTCGTCGGGCGGCCGAGGGCGAGCGAGGCCTGGGTCTGGATCGAGGGCAGCGAGAGGAGAGCGTGCGCGCAACCGCGGTGGCCCTCGGGGCAGGGCGGACCGAGGGGGTCCAGCGGGAAGTGGCCGAGGAGCCCGAGTCCCGCATCGACACCGACGACGAGGCTGTCGTTGATGACGAGACCGCCGCCGACGCCGGCGCCGATCGTGAGGGTGGCGAAGTTGCGCACGTCGCGACCGGCGCCGAACCAGTGCTCGGCTTCCATGAGGGCGTCGAGGTCGTTCGAGATGACCGTGGGCAGGTGGGTCCGGTCCTGGACCAGCTCGGCGAAGTTGATGTTGCGCCACGAGAGGAAGGGTGCGCGTGAGACGTGCGTGTAGCCGGTCACGGCGCCCCCGAGCCCGATGCCGATGGCCGTGATCTCGTCGGTGTACGTGCCGAGCTCTGCCACCAGCCGCGTGATGACGTCCGCGACGTCGGCGGGCTCGTGGCTGGCGAGGTCGACCCGACGAGTTTCGATGACGTCGGCGCGCAGATTCGTGAGCACGCCGTAGACGCTGCTGCCGGTGAGCTTGATGCCGACGAAGTGCTGCAGCTCGGGATCGATGTCGAGGGGTCGCATCGGCCTGCCGTTGGCTCGAGCGGTCGTGTCCGTCTCGGGGGCGTCTCGCAGCAGTCCCGACTCGACCAGCGGGCGCGTGAGTCGGGTCAGGCTGGTGGTGGACAGGCTGAGTCGGTGAGCGAGCTCGATGCGGGCGAGTGGCCCGTGCAGCAGGACCTCGAGCGCGACCCGCCGCTCTGAGTCAGACAGGGGGCTCCAGGCAGCGCTGTTGCTGGGCACCAGGTCTCCTCCTTGAAGGCGAGCAGTCGCGCGGTCGAGGTCTCATAGTACCGCAACAGGATTAAGCGAGGGGACGCCGAACCGCCGCATGTGACCAAGTGGTGCATGTTCGCGGCACTTGACGTCCCGAGGTGCCGCGTGGGTTAATACCTACATGACGATAACTCGGGTCGAACCCGAGGAGGCGTCTGGTCGCTCGAGCTTGGAGGTGCCACCTCCGGCTGGAGCGCCCACAGACAGCCACGACGTGCGCGGACAGGTCCCAGCCAGTCGTGGTGCACGCGGCACCGGTACACCGAACAATGCGGTTCGAGCGAGAGGCAGTGACGTGATTTCGAGAAGCAAGGTGGCGTGGGCCGCAGTAGCGGCCGGGATGCTCGCCCTGACGGGATGCTCTGGCGGCGCGGGCGCCGCGACGGCCTCACCGGCAGGGGCGGGCAGTGCTGCTCCCCTCTCCGGGACGGTGACGTTCTGGCACGCGTACAGCGCCGACTCGCCCGAGGTGAAGACGCTCGAGACGACGATCATCCCGGCGTTCGAGAAGAAGAACCCCGGCGTGACGGTCAAGGACGTCGCTGTCCCGTACGACCAGCTGCACCAGAAGCTCGTCACCGCGGTCGCGGGCGATGTGCTGCCGGACCTCGTCCGGGCCGACATCGGGTGGGTCCCGGAGCTCGCGAACCTCGGGGTGCTGGTTCCGCTGGACACGTCGATGCCCGACTTCACGGCCCTCTCTGGGCAGTCCTACCCGGGCAGCCTGGCCACCAACAAGTGGAAGGGGCACTACTACGGCCTGCCCCTGGACACCAACACGCGGGTGCTGCTCTACAACGCCGACGTGCTGAAGCAGGCCGGCATCGCCGCCCCGCCCGCGACGGTGGCCGATCTGGTGGCCGACGCGCCGAAGCTCAAGGCTGTCGGAGCGAGCGCGTTCGCCGACAACGGAGCGGGCGGATGGAACGTGCTGCCGTGGATCTGGAGCGCGGGTGGTCAGATCACGGACCCTGACGTCACGAAGGCGACTGGCTACCTCAACAGCGACGCGTCGATCGCCGGGGTGCAGACCCTGGTCGACCTGTACAAGGCCGGCTACCTGCCCGACATCATCCTCGGTGGCGAGGGCGGCGTGTCGACCAGCGACGGCCTGGCGACGGGCAAGTACGCGACGATCCTCGACGGGCCGTGGATGTACCCGATCTTCGCGAGCCAGTACCCCGACTTCAAGCTCAACGCCGCTCAGGTGCCGCAGGGTGCTGGCGGGAGCATCAGCGTCGTGGGCGGTGAGGACATCGTCCTGACCAAGAGCTCGAAGAACCAGGCCGCCGCGACCGAGTTCATGCGGTACATGGTCTCCGAGGAGGCGCAGCTCGAGATGGCCAAGGTGGGCCAGATGCCTGTGCTCGCGAACCTGGGCGACAAGCTGACCAGCGTCAACGCCTACTACGCACCGTTCGTCACGCAGCTGGCGACGGCGCGCCCGCGTCCCGTCACCCCGGCGTGGAGCGAGATGGACGCGATGCTCCAGGACGAGGTGCGGTCGGCCATCAAGGGCGACAAGTCCGTGAAGAGTGCTCTGGACGAGGCGGCCTCGAAGGCCGACGCACTGCTGGCGAACGTCCAGAAGTAAGGCGAGGAGTCACCGCATGGTCTCGACCCAGCTCACCGTACGGCTGAGTGCCGAGCCGACGACGATCTCCCGGCGGCCCAGTGCCGCCGGGAGGCGCCGCCGCCGGCGCGGCGTGGCGGCGGCGTACGCGTTCGTGCTCCCGGGGTTCGCGCTCTACGCCCTCGTGATGCTGTACCCGGCAGTCCAGACCCTGCTGCTGAGCATGCGCGACTGGCACATCGCCCCCGGCGCTGTGAGCCCGTGGGTCGGCCTCGCCAACTACACCAAGGCATTCGGCGATCCGATCTTCCTCAACTCGCTGCTGAACTCGGCGGTGTACACCGCGGTCACGGTGCCGCTCCAGATCGTGATCGGCCTCGGGCTCGCGGTGCTGCTCGACAGCAGGCTGCCGGGTCGAACGGCCTTCCGGGTGCTGTTCTACCTGCCGGTCGTCACCAGCTGGGTCGTGGTGTCACTGCTGTTCCAGTACATGTTCTCGTCGGGCGACGGTGCGGCCAACGCGGTGGTGGTCGACCTGCTCCACGTCGTCCCGGACAACGTCGCCTGGTTCCAGGGCCGGTGGACGGCGTTCGCGGCCGTCTGCATCCTGGGCACCTGGAAGGGCATCGGCTGGTCGATGCTGATCTTCCTTGCGGCTCTGACCGGGGTCCCCAAGGAGCTGCACGAGGCGGCTGCGATCGACGGCGCCGGCGCCTTCAAGCGCTTCCAGCACGTGTCGCTGCCGTCGATCCGCCCCGCCATGACTGTCGTCGTCATCCTGCTCGTGATCGGCGGGTTCAACGTCTTCATCTCGGTGCTGCTCATGACCGGAGGCGGACCGGACAACCAGACCCAGGTTCCTCTGACCTACATGTATGACCAGGCCTTCAAGTACTACAAGTTCGGCTACGGCAGTGCGATCTCGTTCTCGCTCACCGCGTTGGTGCTCGTGATCTCGGGGATCCAGTACTGGTGGACGCGCCGTTCGACAAGGATGTGAAGGAATGACCACCTCCCAGCGACGCAGGCGCATCGACTATGCGATCCGATATCTCGTTCTCGGGGTAGCGGCCGTCATTCTCGTCTACCCGTTCGTGTACATGCTGTCCACATCGTTCAAGACGCGTTCGCTCGTCCTGAGCGCACCGCTCGACCTGATCCCGTCGAACCCGACCCTCGACAACTACGCACAGGCGCTCGGCGCCAACAACTTCGGCCGCTACTTCCTCAACTCGGCGATGGTGGCGGTCGCCAGCACGGCGCTGATCGTGGCGCTCTCCTCGATGATGGCCTACGCGTTCTCCCGGTTGACGTTCCCGGGCAAGCGCATCCTGTTCACGGCCATCGTCGTCGGCCTCGCGATCCCCACGATGATGCTGATCATCCCGCAGTTCCTGCTGGCCCGGGACCTGCACCTGCTCAACTCGCTGCAGGGTCTCGTCCCGTTCTACGTGGGGACCGCACTCGGGTTCAACACGTTCTTGCTCGCCGGGTTCTTCGAGACGATCCCACGCGAGCTCGACGAGGCGATGATCGTCGACGGCGCAGGCCCGTGGCGGCGCTATTGGAGCCTGGCCCTGCCGCTGGCGCGTCCCGCGCTCGCGACCACCGTCATCTTCGCCTTCCTCGGAACCTGGGACGAGTTCGCCTGGGCGTTGACCGTCCTCAACGACACGGACGTCAGAACCCTGCCGATCGCGATCTCGCTCTTCCAGGGCCAGCACTCGACGAGCTGGGGACTTGTCTTTGCCGCCTCGATGATCGCCATCGTCCCCGTGCTGATCGTCTACATCGTGTTCCAGCGATTCTTTGTCGCTGGCCTGACCACAGGAGCAGTCAAAGGCTAATGATCACCACTCCTTCCACGGACCCGCTGCTCATGGCGAGCATCCGTGTGCTGTCGGCCGGCCAGGCGGCGACCGGCGCATTCATCGCAAGCCCGAACTTCCCGCAGTACGGCTTCGCGTGGCTCCGCGACGGCGCCTACTGCGCGCTGGCCATGGACGCCGTCGGCGAGACCGCGTCGTCGGACGCTTTCCACCGCTGGGCCGCGGATGCTGTCGAACGGCAGCGGGACAGGATTCTCGACGTGGTGAACATGCTCCGCGCCGGCCAGGACCCGGAGCCCCAGCTGATGCTGCCCACGCGTTACACGCTGACCGGGATGCCGGAGTCTGACAGCGCCGAGAGCTGGCCCAACTTCCAGCTCGACGGCTACGGCACGTGGCTGTTCGCCCTGCGCGCACACCTGGCCGGCGCCGACGCGGGGCCGCTCCGTGCCGCGGTCGAGCTCGCTGCCGAGTATCTCGCCGCCTCCTGGGCGATGCCCTGCTACGACTACTGGGAGGAGTTCGGAGACCGCCGGCACACGTCGACCCTTGCCTCCATCGCGGCGGGTCTGCAGGCAGCGGCGCACATGCTGGATCGCCCGGACCTGGCCGCCACGGCGGACGCTGTGCTCGTGTTCATCCGTGAGTCGTGCGTGTCTGACGGCCGGTTCGTGAAGGGGCCGTCCGACGCGCGTCTCGACGCGAGCCTGATCTCGCTGGCCACCCCGTTCAGGCTCGTCGACCACGACGACCCCGTGATGGCCGCCACCATCGAGGGGATCCGCACCACCCTCGCGTCTCCCAGCGGAGGCATCCGTCGGTACCTGGGCGACACCTACTACGGGGGCAACCCGTGGCTCCTGCTGACCGCGTGGCTCGGGTGGCACGATCGCCTCGCAGGGAATGCGGACGGTCACGCGCACGCGGTCGGCTGGGTGCGGGGTCGCCAGGCAGCAGACGGTGGGCTCGCCGAGCAGACCCTCCACGAGCCGCAGGACGCCTCGGCGGTCCAGCCGTGGATCGACCGCTGGGGTCCGGTGGCCGACCCCCTGCTCTGGTCGCACGCCAAGTACCTGCTCATGCAGTCGGACGTGGAGGACGCGGCATGGAGCTGATCCCGACCCGCACGTGGTTCCGCGACGGCGAGCCTGTCGAGATCGACCTCGACGAGCCGACTCCCGCCGACGGCGCGCTGTCCGTGTGGCACATCGCCACCCGGGTGCACGAGCAGCTCGTGCCGGCAGGGACCACCCGTGTTCACGTCGGCGCCTTGCCTCGCGGTGGATACGGCGTGGATCTGCGCGTCGACGGTTCACTCGCGACGACCGCCGTCGACGTGCTCACCGACGCCTTCGAGCGACCGCGCTACGGCTTCGTCGTGACACTGACCGACGACGTCGACACCCGAGCGGTCGCGCGCACGTATCGGCGTCTGCATCTGACGCTCGCGCAGCTCTACGACTGGGCCTACCGGCACTCCCAGCTGCTGCCGCCGACCGAGCGCTACCTCGATCCGCTCGGCCAGGAGCGCGACCTCGGGGCCGTCGATGCCATGTGCGTCGAGCTCGCGAGCGCCGGTGTCGTCCCGCTCGGCTACTCGGCCGTGTACGCGATCGGGAGCGACGAGAGAGCCGCGTGGCCGGACTCACAGCTCGTTCGCCCCGACGGCGAGCCCTACCGGCTGGGGGAGGACTTCCTCGTCCTGGTCGACCCGAGTGACCCCCGATGGCTCGGGCACTACCTCGAACAGCTGGCAGCGGTCGTCGAAGGTACCCGGATCGAGGGCTTCCACCTGGACCAGTACGGCTGGCCGAAGTTCGCCCTCCGATCGGACGGGGTGCACGTCGACCTCGCCGAGGCGTTCCCCGCGCTCCTCGCTGCCGTGCGCGAACGACTGCCGCAGACGCCGTTCATGTTCAACAACGTCAACGACTTCCCGACCTACGCGACCGCTCGCTCACCACAGAACGCCACCTACATCGAGGTGTGGCCGCCCCACACCACCCTCGAGGACCTCGGCCAGCTCGCCACCTCGGCGCGCTCGCACCGCCCTGAGCACCCGCCCATCCTCTCGGCATACCTGTCCTGCTACGCCGACGACGAGCACCGGGCGAACACCTGCGCGACCCTCGTGATGGCGACGGTGTTCTCCCACGGTGCGACGCACCTGCTGCTCGGGGAGAGCTCGAGCGTGCTCACCGATCCGTACTACCCGCGCAACCACACCATCACCGAGGCGAGCCTCGACCTCTTCGTCGGCTGGTACGACTTCCAGGTGCGGTACGGCGACCTGCTGCTCGACCCGACGCAGGTGGACGTGACGGAGTTCTTCACCGGCGGCATCAACGAAGACATCGTGCTCAGCGGCGCGGACGGGGTCACCTTCTCGACCAAGGCAGCGGCTGGAACGGTGTGGACGCGTGTGGTCAGGACGTCGCGGGGACTCGTGATCCACCTCATCAACCTCGTCGGGCAGGACGAGGTGGCCTGGGACGCGGGCAAGAACGACCCCATGACTCAGCAGGGGATCACCCTGCGGCTGGCGCCGGTGGCGGCACCCCCGACCTTGGTCTGGGCGACGCCTGACTCCGACGGCGGCTCACCTCGAGAGCTCGACGGTCGCGCCGAGGGCGTCGGCAGCCAACATGACGCGCTGTCGGCCGGGCAGACCTACGCCTCCTACGACCTGCCCCCGCTGGCGACGTGGGCCATCATCCTGCTGCCTACCAGCGCTCTCTAGCCCTCTGCTCGCCGTGACGGCTCTTCTAGCGCCGGCGCCCCAGCAGTCGCATCGCGCCGGACACCCGCGGGTGCTCCTCGATGACGTGCTCCGCGGACAGCGCCGCGAGTTCGTCGACGAGTCCGGGCAGCCGACCAGTGGCGCCGTGCTGCCAGAGCATCGCGACGGTATCGGCCGGAACCACGACCATCGCGGTCCGCGGGTGCGCGAGCGCGTACGGGGACCCCGGTGCGTCGAACGCGAACACCCACTCCAGCCCGGGCACGCGCGCGATCACGGCGTCCCCGACCGCGAGGCCGACGGCGGTCGTGGTGGGGAGCGGGTCCCAGCGCAGGGAGGGCATGGTGTGGTGCCACGTCGTCATGAGCCCGTCGAGGTGACCGCCGAGCCAGGCGATGTCGGTCAGGTCGACGCCGGGGCCGCGCAGCAGCTCGCGTGCCTCCGCGAGCCAGACGAGCTCGGCGGGGTCCAGCGTGCGCACCGCGGGACGCAGCTCTGGGGCGGCGCGTACTGCGGTGCCACGGGGTGAGGGCACGACAGACCGGCGGTCGTGCCCGTGCCGTCCTGTGTCGCTCATGATGATTTCTATCGGCTCGTCGGGCCGTGAAGTGCAGCGGAGTCCGGGGTGAATCTGGGCGCTCCGGCCCGGTTTCGGGCACGCGCCCGCGGACCGGCCGGTCGGTGGGAGACTGCACGCGTGTCGACCGTGACCGAGCCCACGCGCCCCGAGAACGCCCCGACTGCCGACCTCGTCGCGGGCCTGCGCGCCGCGGTGCGCGGGTCGGTCGACGACTCGTCCCGGCGCCGGGCCGAGTACTCGACGGACGCGTCCAACTACCGCGTCGTGCCGCAGGTCGTGGTGTTCCCTCGGGACACCGACGACGTGCTCGCTGCGCTCGAGGTCGCCCGCGCGGCGGATGTGCCGGTGACGTCGCGCGGCGGCGGGACGTCGGTGGCGGGCAACGCCATCGGGACGGGTGTGGTCCTCGACCTGTCCCGGCACGTCAACCGCGTCCTCGAGGTCGACCCCGAGGCCCGCACCGCCCGCGTCGAACCCGGCGTGATTCTCACCGACCTGCAGAAGGCCGCGGCACCGCACGGGCTGCGCTTCGGCCCCGACCCGTCCACGCAGGCACGCGCGACCCTCGGCGGCATGATCGGCAACAACGCGTGCGGCCCGCGGGCGGTCGCGTACGGGCGGACGGCCGACAACGTCGTGGACCTCGACGTGATCGACGGGCTCGGTCGCCGGTTCACCGCGGGCCGCGGCCTCGACCCGGTGCCGGGGCTCGACGCTCTGGTCCGGGCGAACCTGGAGACGCTGCGCACCGAGCTCGGCCGGTTCGGCCGGCAGGTGTCCGGCTACTCGCTCGAGCACCTGCTCCCCGAGAACGGCGCGGACCTCGCGAAGGCGCTCGTCGGCACGGAGGGCACCGTCGTGACGGTGCTCGGCGCCACGGTCAACCTCGTGCCGGTCCCGGCCGCGCCCGTGCTCGTCGTGCTCGGCTACCCGGACATGGCGTCGGCGGCCGACATGGTCCCCGCGCTGCTCGCCCACGCACCGCTAGCGATCGAGGGCATCGACGCCCGGCTGGTCGACGTCGTCCGGCGCGCGCAGGGGGCCTCGGCCGTGCCCACGCTGCCCGCGGGCGGCGGCTGGATGATGGTCGAGGTCGGCGGCGCGACGCTCGACGAGGCCCTCGAACGCGCGCACGCGCTCGCGGCCGACGCCGGGACCGACGCGGTCGGCATCTTCCCGCCCGGGCCCGACGCCGCGGCCATGTGGCGCATCCGCGCGGACGGCGCCGGGCTCGCGGGCCGGACCGCGTCGGGCGCGCAGGCCTGGCCCGGCTTCGAGGACTCGGCCGTTCCACCCGCGCGGCTGGGCGCGTACCTGCGCGAGCTCGAGGCGCTCATGGCGTCGCACGGCGTGGACGGGCTCGCGTACGGGCACTTCGGTGACGGCTGCGTGCACCTGCGCCTCGACATCCCGCTCGAGCGGTCGGGCAACCCGTTGCGGGCGTTCATGACCGACGCCGCGCACCTCGTCGCGGCGCACGGCGGCTCGCTCTCGGGCGAGCACGGGGACGGCCGGGCGCGCAGCGAGCTGCTGCCGGTCATGTACTCGCCCGCCGCGATCGGGGCGTTCGAGGCGTTCAAGGACCTGCTCGACCCGCACGACCTGCTGAACCCGGGGGTCCTCGTCCGGCCACGGCCGCTCGACGCGGACCTGCGCCGACCGCACGCGCGTCCGCTGCCGGCCGCGCCGAGCGGGTTCGCGTTCCCGCACGACGCGGGCGACTTCACGACGGCCGTGCACCGCTGCGTCGGGGTCGGCAAGTGCCGCTCGGACACGTCGGCGGCCGGCGGCTTCATGTGCCCGTCGTACCTCGCGACGCGCGACGAGAAGGATTCGACGCGCGGCCGGGCCCGCGTGCTGCAGGAGATGGCGAACGGGACGCTCGTGAGCCGCGGGTGGGCGTCACCCGAGGTGCACGAGGCCCTCGACCTGTGCCTGGGCTGCAAGGCGTGCTCGAGCGACTGCCCCGCGGGCGTCGACATGGCGCAGTACAAGTCCGAGGTGCTGCACCGTACATATCGCGGGAAGGTGCGTCCGGTGGGGCACTACGTGCTCGGCTGGTTGCCGCGCTGGATCCGTCTCGTGACCTCCGTCCCCGGACTCGCGTGGCTCGCGAACACGGCACTCGGGGTGCGACCGATCGCCAAGGTCGTCCTGGCCGCGGGCGGCATGGACACGCGCCGGTCGATGGTCACGTTCGCGTCCACCCCGTTCCGCACCGCGTGGAAGCGCGACGGGGCGCAGAAGCTCGTGACACCGGTCGGCACACCGCCGCGGCCCACGGTCGTCCTGTGGACCGACTCGTTCAGCGACAGCCTCGCGCCGTCCGTCCCGCACGCCGCGGTGGCCGTGCTGGCCGCCGCCGGCTACGAGGTCATCGTCCCCGACGAGCAGGCGTGCTGCGGGCTGACCTGGATCACGACCGGTCAGCTCGACGGGGCACGCAAGCGCCTCACGCAGCTGCTCGGGGTGCTCGGCCCGTTCGCGGTCAACGGCATCCCGATCGTCGGCCTCGAGCCGTCGTGCACCGCGGTGCTGCGCTCCGACCTGCGCGACCTGTTCCCGGACGACCCGCGCGCCGTCGCCGTCGCCCGCGAGACGCGCACGCTCGCCGAGCTGCTCACCGCGCCCGCCCCGGTCGGCCCGGGTGACCGCTGGACGCTCCCCGACCTGTCGGACGTCACCGCCGTCGTGCAACCGCACTGCCACCACCACTCGGTGATGACCTTCACAGCCGACCGTTCGCTCCTGACGGCAGCGGGTGCGCAGTTCTCGACGCTCGCCGGGTGCTGCGGGCTGGCCGGCAACTTCGGCATGGAGAAGGGCCACTACGACGTGTCGGTGGCCGTCGCCGAGCACGAGCTGCTGCCGGCGCTGCGTGCTGCCGCTCCCGGCGACGTGTTCCTCGCCGACGGGTTCTCGTGCCGCACGCAGGCCGACCAGCTCGCCGACGTCCAGGGCGTCCACCTCGCTGAGCTGCTCGCGGCGCACCTGCCGCAGCGCGGTGGCGCTCGCGGTGGCGTCGCACCCAGTGGCACAGTGGCCTGATGCTCATCGCCTTCTCTGTCGCCCCGCTCGGTGCGGGCGAGTCCGTGACCGACGCGGTCGCCGACGCCGTCCGGATCGTCCGCGAGTCCGGCCTGCCGAACCGCACCGACTCGATGTTCACGACCATCGAGGGCGAGTGGGACGAGTGCATGGACGTCGTCCGCCGTGCCACGGAGGCGGTCGGGCGGCACGGCCACCGCGTGAGCCTCGTCCTCAAGGCCGACATCCGCCCTGGTCACACGGGCGAGATCACGGGCAAGGTCGAGCGCGTCGAGGCCCGGCTCGCCGCGGAGTGACAACCGTTCGGGTGACGGCCGCCTGCTCCGAACGGGGGAGCCGTGGTCCAGGTGCCCCTGACGGTCCAACGGGACCTAGGTCCGTACAGCGAGGCGTGGGAGACTTCGGACCGGTCCGCTCCCGGCACGTACGAGACCGCGACCACCAGGCGCCCCCAGCGCCGCGCCGCGCCACCAGGAAGCGGGAACGCATGCCGATCTTCGAGCTCGATGAGGGCCACCCTGTCCTCGTTCAGCCGATGCAGCCTGCCCCGGGAACGTTCGCGGCCGACAGCAGCGCGCTCGTCGCCGAGCACCTCGCGTCGCTCCTCGGTGAGAAGCTCTTCCCCGTCCGCCTGCGGCACGGCGACGCCCCCGGCCCGCACCTGCTCGCGCTCGACACCACGGGCCGACCCGTCGTCGTCGACGTCGTGCAGATCCTCGACGGCGACGGCCTGGTCCGGGCCCTGCAGCACGCCGGCAACGCCGCGCGCCTGAGCCGCGCCGACCTGCTGCGGACCTACGAGGGTGGCGCCGACATGTTCGACGCCGACTTCCGGGACTTCCGCGACGAGGCCCCGCTGAGCGCCGCGCAGACGGGTCCGCTTCCCGGCGCGCGGCTGCTGCTCGTGTGCGCCGAGGTCGATCCCCAGGTCATGGACGCCGTCGCGTTCCTGCGGGAGCCCGGCCGCCAGGTCGAGGTCCTGCAGATCGGCGTCGTCCGAGGCGTCGACGGTCGGCGCTACGTGGACGTCTCCCCGCTCGTGCTCCGTCAGCCCGCGCGTCGTACCGTCGAGCCTTCCTCGGTGCGGCGCGTCCGGCACCACGCTGCACCCGCTGACGACCTGGCGTCGACGCCCGTGCCGGCACCGACCGCCGCGAGCCACGCCCGGAACCCCGTCACCGCGCCGACGCCCGCCGTCCCGGCCGCACCGCCGCCGCCGGCGGACTTCGGTGGCGGCTGGACCGCCGACGTCCTGCCGGCTCCCGCTGCGGTGCCCGCGCTGGCCGAGCTCGCCCAGGGCCACGATGCGATCGTCGCCCTGGTGTGGTTCCGCGAGCGGCGCGGTCAGCGGCTGCACGCGACCCTCCGGAACGACGGGCTCATCGAGCTGCCCGACGGTCGCGTCCATGCGAGCCCCGACGATGCCGCGGCCGATGCCGCGAACACCGAGGGCACCGTCGACGGTTGGCGGGCGTGGCGGCTCGGCGACGGCGGGCCCACGCTCGCGGAGGCCGCGGGCGCCCGCTGATGTCCGGCTCGCCCGACCCCCTCACGCCGTCCGACGTCGTGGCCCTGCTCCGGGCCGCCGGCTGCGTCTTCGCCGAGGACGAGGCGGATGTGCTGGTGGGTGCGGCGCGGACGCCCGCCGAGCTCACCGACATGGTCGACCGACGTGTCCAGGGCCTGCCGCTCGAGCAGATCGTCGGCTGGGCCGAGTTCTGCGGGCTGCGGGTCCTCGTGGATCCCGGCGTCTTCGTCCCACGTCGGCGGACCGAGCTCCTGGTCCGACAGGCCATTGCCGTGGCCCCCGTGGGTGCGGGACGCGACGGCGCCCCGGTCGTGGTCGTCGACCTGTGCTGCGGCTCGGGAGCAGTGGGCGCCGCGCTCCTGGCAGCGCTCGACGGGGTCGAGGTGCACGCCGCGGATCTCGACCCGGCCGCGGTGCGGTGCGCTCGCCGCAACGTCGTCGGACCCCGCGGCCACGTGCACGAGGGGGACCTGGACGCACCGCTGCCCGTCGCGCTGAGAGGCCGGGTCGACGTCCTCGTCGCGAACGCGCCGTACGTCCCCACCGACGAGATCCGGCTGATGCCTCCCGAGGCGCGCCTCCACGAGCCGCAGACCGCGCTCGACGGTGGTGCCGACGGGCTCGACCTGCATCGACGCGTGGCCCAGGCGGCGCCCCGGTGGCTCGCCCCCGGCGGCCACGTGCTGATCGAGACGAGCGAGCGCCAGGCGCCACGGACCGCGCAGCTCCTCGTGGATGCCGGCCTGGTGGCACGGGTCGTGAGCGACGACGAGCTCGACGGGACGGTCGTCGTGGGGACGTGGCCCGACGGGATCGCGCCGGCGTAACCGGCCCCCCGACGACGTCGCCCCCTGACATACTCGGCCCGCTGCGACCGGTGCACCCCCGCGACCGTGACGGCATCCGGCGGACGGAGCGCGCGTGCGGACGAGGCTGACCCTGCGCCGGTCGAGCGGCGAGACCTCCGACGTCGTCGTCACGACCGACGTCGGTGCGTCCGTCGGTGATGTCGCAGACGCGCTCGCGCGCGCAGAGTCAGCGAGCGGCCGCCAGCTGCCCCCGACGCTCGACCAGACCTTGCGCCTGACGCCACCCGAGGGTGGTCCGTGGCATGCGCTTGAGCGCGGCTCGGGTCTCGCCGAGGCCGGCCTGCGCGCCGGATCGGTCATCGCCCTCGGGCCGGCGGAGTCGAACGACGGCCGCCTCCTCGCCGCCGCGCGGGTCGACGTCCTCGCCGGGCCCGACGCCGGACGCCGGGTCGACCTCCCGGCCGGCGTGAGCACGGTCGGTCGGGGGTCGGGCGCCACCCTGCGCCTGAGCGACTTCCTGGTGTCGAAGCTGCATGCCCGGATCGTCGTGTCGGAGGTCGTCGAGATCGTGGACGCCGGATCCGCGAACGGTGTGTACGTGGGCGGCGGTGCGGTCCAGCGGGCCGTGCTCGGGCCTGCCGACGTCGCGGTGATCGGCGAGTCCGTCCTCAAGGTGACCCGGCTCGAGACGGTCGGACCCAGGGGACCGTCCGGGGTGACGATCCCGTTCAACCGGTCGCCGCGGATCGTGCCCGTCCACCCGAGCCGTCAGGTCGAGGCGCCGGCACCGCCCGACGCGCTCACCCCTGGACGGTTCCCGACCATCGCCCTGATCGCGCCGCTCGTCATGGGCGCGGTGCTCTTCGCGGCGACGCGCAACCCCCTCAGCCTCGTCTTCGTCGCGCTCAGCCCGCTGCTGATGATCGGCACGTACCTCGACAAGAGGTTCACGGACCGCAAGCGCCTCGCGACGCAGACCGCGGAGTTCCGGGTCGCGCTGGACCGGCTGGTCGATGAGCTGTCGGCGGGACAGGACGAGGAGCGGCGGGTACGCCTCGAGGAGGTCTCGTCGACAGCCGAGGCGTTCGCGGCCGCGGTCGACCTGTCGCCGCTGCTGTGGTCGAGGCGGCCCGAGCACGCGAGCTTCCTCACGCTGCGGGTCGGCACAGGGTCCGCGCCCTCACGCACGACGCTGACGATGCCGCCGCGCGGCAGGTCCGTCGCGGAGTTCTGGACCGAGCTCGAAGGCGTCCGCGACCGCTTCGCCGACGTGTCCGGGGTGCCCGTCCTCGTCGACCTGCGTGCTGCGGGTGCCGTCGGTGTGGCCGGCGACCGCGACCTCGTCGACGACATCGCGCGGGGGCTCGTCGCGCAGCTCGTGTGCATGCACTCGCCGGCCGAGCTCGTCCTGACGGCGATCGCCTCGAGCGAGAGCAGCCCCCGCTGGGACTGGCTCAAGTGGCTCCCGCACGTCGCCTCCGCGCACAGCCCGCTCGGCGGGCACCATCTCGCGTCGAGCCCTGCGGCCGCTCTCGCGCTGGTCACGCGTCTCGAGGAGCTCGTGGCAACACGTCGCGCCGCGGGGCGCAGCGCGGAGGCACCCCTCCCGGCGGTCGTCCTGGTCGTCGAGGACGACGCCCCCGTCGAGCGCGGCCGGCTGGTGCGCCTCGCCGAGGAGGGCCCCGCGTCCGGGGTCCACGTGCTGTGGTGCGCGAGCCGCGTCGAGCAGCTGCCGGCGGTGTGCCGGGTGTTCATCTCCGCCGACGCCGGCGTCACCGCCCGGGTCGGCCTCGTGCCCGACGGCGCGTGGACCGAGGTGCTGTGCGAGCCGCTCGACCTGCGGATCGCCGAGCAGCTCGGCCGACGCCTCGCAGCCGTCGTGGATGCCGGCGCCCCCGTGCTGGACGAGTCCGACGTCCCGCGCTCGGTCTCGTACCTCGCGCTCGCGGGCCCCGAGATCGCGTCCGACCCGACGGCAGTCGTCGAGCGGTGGCGCGAGACGGGCTCGCTCGTCGACCGCACGGGCGGGCTGCCCGTCCGCCGTCAGCACGACGCGACGCTGCGGGCCCTGGTGGGTCAGGGCTCGGACCGCGAGTTCATGCTCGACCTGCGTACGCAGGGTCCGCACGCGCTCGTCGGCGGCACCACGGGTGCGGGTAAGAGCGAGTTCCTCCAGACGTGGGTGCTCGGGATGGCCGCGGCGCACAGCCCCGACCGCGTGTCGTTCCTCTTCGTCGACTACAAGGGCGGCGCGGCTTTCGCGGACTGCGTGAACCTCCCGCACACGGTGGGGCTCGTGACCGACCTCTCGCCGCACCTGGTGCGGCGGGCGCTGACCTCGCTCCGCGCCGAGCTGCGTCGTCGGGAGCACCTTCTCAACCGCAAGAAGGCCAAGGACCTGCTCGCGCTCGAGCGCATCGGCGACCCGGAGGCGCCGCCGGCGCTCGTGATCGTCGTGGACGAGTTCGCCGCCCTGGCCAAGGAGGTCCCCGAGTTCGTCGACGGGGTCGTCGACGTCGCGCAGCGTGGCCGTTCGCTCGGCCTGCACCTCATCCTCGCGACCCAGCGTCCGGCCGGCGTCATCAAGGACAACCTGCGGGCGAACACGAACCTGCGCATCGCCCTCCGCATGGCCGACGAGCACGACTCCGCGGACGTGCTCGGCTCGCCGCTCGCCGCCGAGTTCGACCCGCGCGTCCCGGGACGGGGTGCGGTGCGGACCGGCCCGGGGCGGATCGCGATGTTCCAGACGGGCTATGCCGGTGGACGGTTCGACAGCGCGCCCGTGAAGGCTGCCGTGACGCTCGAGTCGCTCGCGTTCGGCCCGGGCGAACCCTGGGACGTCCCGCTCGACCCCGCCGCGGGTCCCGGACCCGACGACAGCGGTCCGACCGACATCGCCCGGACCGTGCAGTCGATCGCGGCGGCAGCGCGCCTCGCGGGCGTGCCCGCGCCTCGGCGACCGTGGCTCCCGGAGCTGGCGGCCGTGTACGACATCGGGACGCTCGGCACGCAGACCGACGCGCAGCTCGTGCTCGGCGTCGTCGACGTGCCCGCGCGCCAGGAGCACCGGACGCTGCACTACCGGCCCGACGACGGGAGCATCGTCGTGTTCGGCACGGGTGGATCGGGTAAGTCCACGACCCTGCGCACGCTCGCTGCCGACGCCGGGCTGGCCGACTCCGGTCTCGCCGCCGATGGCGGGCCGGTGCACGTCTACGGGCTCGACTTCGGTGCCGGCGGGCTCGCGATGCTCGAGTGCCTGCCGCACGTCGGCTCGGTCGTCGACGGCAGCGACCACGAGCGCGTCGCGCGACTGCTGCGCCAGCTCCGCGAGACGCTCGAGGAGCGCTCGGCGCGCTACGCCCAGGCGCGTGCCGGCACGATCGGGGAGTATCGGCAGCTGACCGGTCGGTCCGACGAGCCGCGCATCCTGCTCCTGCTCGACGGGCTCAGCGCGTTCCGGGACGCCTACGAGTCGGAGGTCGGCCGCGCGGCGGTGTTCGGGGCGTTCCAGCGGGTCGTCGCCGAGGGCCGCCCGCTCGGCGTGCACGTGGCGATGTCGGCCGAGCGGCCTGGGGCGTTGCCGACCTCCCTCGCGGGCAGCGTGCAGCGTCGCCTCGTGCTGCGGCAGGCCGACGAGAACGCCTACGGAGTGCTCGACGTCCCCAAGGACGTGCTCGGCCCGCAGTCCGCGCCTGGGCGCGGGGTGCTCGGCGGCACGACGGAGGAGCTGCAGGTCGCGGTCCTCGGCGGCTCGACCAACCCGGCCGAGCAGGCGCAGCACCTCGATCGGCTCGCGGCGCGGCTGCGTGCGGCCGGTGCGGCCGAGGCGCCCCCGGTCCGGCGGCTCGCGTCGTTCATCGAGCGGGGGTCGTTGCCCGCGACGGTCGGCGGGATGCCCGTGCTCGGCGTCGCCGACGACACGCTCGAACCGATCGGGTTCGAGCCCCACGGCACCTTCCTGCTCGCCGGGCTGCCGGGCAGCGGGCGTACGACCGTCCTCGGCTCGCTCGCGGCCTCGCTCCGGACGTTCGCCCCGGGAGGGCGTCTGTACTACGTCGGCAACCGGCGTTCGCCGGTGCACGCCGCGGGGGTGTGGACCGACGTGGCGGTGACGGTCGACGAGGTCACGGCGCTGGCCCGCTCGCTGGTGCCGGACCTCACCGAGCCGCCCGTGGGCGGCATGGGCATCGCGCTCGTGATCGAGTCGATCACCGACTTCCTCGGCGGGCCGGCGGAGCAGGCGCTCACCGAGGCAGTCAAGGCGGCTCGTCGCGCCGACCACCTCGTGCTCGCCGAGTCCGAGACGAGCACCTGGGGTTCGGCGTGGCCGCTCGTGTCCGAGGTGCGCAACGGTCGACGCGGACTGGTGCTCCAGCCGGACCATCTCGACGGCGACGCGCTGTTCCGCACGCCCTTCGCGCGGATGGCGCGAGCGGAGTTCCCACCCGGACGCGGGGTCGTGGTCGAGTCGGGGAAGACCCGACGCGTGCAGGTTCCCGTGGCCGGTTGAGCCACTGACCTGGGCGAACACGCGTGTGCGGCAAATGAATGAACCCTGTGGAACAGCACATATCGGTCGCCGGACTTCGCTAGGGTCGCTGCGGCGGCACGCCCGTCACCTTGCGCAGCGGCGCGTCCCTTGCGGGGGCTGGACTCGACACACGGAGGATCACATGGCGAACTTGAACGTCGCATACCAGGAGATGCGTGACGCGGCGACGCGACTGACCACGGGTCAGGACGAGATCACCACGAAGCTCAACGAGCTCAAGGGCTTCATCGAGTCCCTCATCTCGTCGGGCTTCGTCACCGACCAGGCGTCGGTCGCGTTCGGTGAGTCCTACCGCCAGTTCACGCAGGGCGCCACGGACACCGTCGCCGCCCTGACGAACCTCGGCCAGTACCTGCGCACCGCCGCCACGACCCTCGAGGACGCGGACACCCAGCTCGCCTCCGGCCTGCGCGGCTGATCTCGACCACACCCGTGGCGCCCGCGGTCCTCGACCGCGGGCTTCACGGCGTCCGCACGAGAACAGGGGATGACGGATGGCCGACCGGCTGAAGCTCGACACCGTGGCGCTGCGCGACGCGGGGGCGTCCTTGCGCGTGGTGGCGCAGGAGTTCAACGACGCCAACGCCAACAGCGACGACGTCGCTGATGCCGTCGGACACGCGGGCCTCGCCGCGTGCGTCAGGGACTTCGCGCACGGGTGGGATGACCGCCGGGCCAAGCTCGTCGACTCGGTCGCGTCACTCGCTGAGTCCTGCGCGGGTGTCAGCGACGGGTTCGAGGGTCTGGACCGGGACTTCGCCGCGGCACTGAAGGGCCAGTCGTGACCCGCCCGTACTCGTGGTTTCCCCTCGCTGCCGTGGATCCGGTGCCCGGCGACCCCCAGGCGGTGCTGTCGGGCGGTCTGCGCTACCGAGATGTCGCCGACAAGATCTCGTCAGCAGCCAGCCTCCTGGGTGACCTCACGAGCACATCCGCGGCCGGGGCCGTCTCCGACGCCGTCGACACGATCCGTGATGCCAGCGCGAAGGTCGCCGCGGAGATCACGACGGCCCACGGCCGCTACCGGGACGTCGGCGACGCGCTCGTCGCCTACGCGCAGGAGCTCAGCCGCGCCCAGGAGGGCTCCCTCCAGGCGCTGCATGCCGCGCAGAGCGCGCAGCAGGCGCTGGACCACGCGAGTGCCCAGGTCAGGACGTCGGCGCGAGCTCTCGACGACGCCGTCGACGAGGCCGAGCGGACCGTCCACCAGACGCGGCTCCACCGAGCCCGCACCAGCCGGGATGAAGCAGACGCCAGCCTGAGCAGGGCTCGCGGCGACCTCGAGGAGGCGGTGGCGCTGCGCGATCAGGCCGCCCGGCGGGCGATCGACGCGATCGAGGCCTCCACGGGGTCGGACGACCTCAACGACGGCTGGTGGGACAACTGGGGCTCCAAGGTCGCGCACGCCGTGTCCAGCGTGGCCGGGATGATCGCCAGCGTCGCGGGCGTAGCGGCCCTCGTCCTGGCATGGGTGCCGGTCCTCGGCGAGGCGCTCGCGGCGGTCGCGGTGATCGCCGGAGCCGTGGCGCTCGTCGCCGACATCGCCCTCCTGATCGCCGGGGAGGGAGACTGGAAGTCCGTTGCCCTCGGCGTGCTCGGTCTGGCGACGTTCGGGGCGGGTCGGGTCGCGGGTGTCGCTCTGAAGATGGGCGCCAGGGGTGCGTTCGGCTCTGCCCGGCTGGCCGCCGGTTCGGCGGCCGCGTTCAGCCCGGTGGCTCGAGGCGCTCGCGGGCTGTCCACGGCGCGCAGCGCCGTGACCGCCATCGACGAGATGGCCGGCGTGGGTTCCAGCTCGATCACACGCGTGGCCGCGCGCGGCATGGCCAGCGAGACGGCTGCGCTGACGAGCCCGCAGGGGATTCGCGAGATGCTCGCGGTGCTGCGGCCCGGCACTGTTGTCAAAGACCTCGGCAGCAGCGTCGCAGGCGCGCTCACCCGCACCCCGGGGGCGTACGCCAGTTGGGGCGACGCGTTCACGGCAGGTGGTGCGGGGGTCCGCGCCGCCCTCCACGCTGGTCCTTCGGCGGCGGTCGCCGCCCTCACCGGCGAGTCGCGTGCCGTCGAGAGTCTCGTCGCGTTGGACACTGTGGCCGCTGGCCTGCGGACGTTCTCCAGCGAGTACTCCCACGCTGTGACGATGTCGAACGTTGCCGTCGGTGTCGCGGCGGGGGTCGCCGGCGCCGACAAGTACGTCATGGGGATGGGTTGCGTCGCGTGGGTCTCAGACACGTTCGCGCCGTCGGCAGTAGATGCGCTCGGGCTGAACTAGTCGACCTCGAGACTCCAGCCTCACCACGAAGGGTTTGATCGTGCCGGGAACTGTGACGTCGTACACCATCGGCTTTCCCACGGACTGGGTGAAGTGGCATGTGGGCGAGGGGCCGTCGCGGGAGGACGAGCTCGCCGAGATGGCCGCTGACGGGCCCGCGGCGCAGGAGCTCGTCCGCCACGCGGTGAACGGGCTCGACACGCTGTGCCAGCTTGGCGGGGTGTTCTTCGTCGCTGCGTTGTGGGTCCCGGACCGCTCGATCGGTGTGTCGCTCGCGACGGCTCAGCTCGAGCTGTTGACCGGACCGCTCGACGAGGACGCGTCATGGGACCTGATGCTGGAGCGGGCGAAGGCCTTCACGCCCCAGCGCGGCTTCAAGGTGTTCGACCGCGCGGTCGAGGTGTTGACGGTGCCGGCCGGTCCAGCGATCGGCGCTGTGACGGTGCTGGCAGAGCACCACCCGCGCCTCTTCGGTCGCCCTCCGCGCCCCGAGCCGGTCCAGACGCGGGTTGACATCACAGTGTTCCCTCCCGGTTGCTCGGACGTCCTGTGCCTCGAGCTGCGGACCTTCGAGTCGGACCTGCTCGACGCGCTCAGGGACGTGGCTCGGGTGGTTGCCGAGACGATCACGGTGGTCGTCGGACCTCCTCTCGACGCATGATCCCGCTCAGCGGAGTGCTGCTGAGTGGCACGATCCCGGTCGCGGATCTCGGGCCGGTGCCGGAGCTCTACCGGACGACGCCCCTTGCCGCCGCCCTGCTCGTCCTGGGTGCCGTCGGAGTCATCGTGTTCACCGCGCAGGTGCTCGGTGTGCGCCGCCGTGCCGCCGCGGGCGGAAGCCTGTGGGGCCCGTTCGTCTTCACGCTCGTGCTGATGGTCGTTCCCATCGCGGCGGGGATCGTGCTCATCGAGACGGGCAAGAGCCAGGCCATGGAGCGACTTCACGCGTACTACACGCGGGTGGACGAGGCGCAAACCCGGGTCATCACCCAGCTCGAGGCTCAGTACGGCGTCGTCATCGGCCGGCAGTGGAACGTTCCGACGCAGGACGGCGAGTACGGCGCGGTGGACCTGACCATGGCAGACGGCACACTCCGACAGGACTGTCTGGTGGTGACCGACGAGACCTACGAGATCCGTTGCGGGAATCCCCATGACCCTGGCGAGTCGACGCCGCTGCCGCTCGCTGACCCGACTGCTGCGCCGTGAGCGTCGCGCCGCCGCCAGACCAGAACGGACGTGGGACGTCGGGAGCTCGTCGGCCGCGCATCGACTCGCTGGGGTTCTTGCTCCCGGAGTCGTGGTGGACGGTGGACCTGCGCGACGAGGCGGCTCGCCGTCGCTCAGTGAGTGCACTCGTCGAGCGGCAGGTCGGTCGCGACGACAGCCGGGCGTCGCTTCGTGGCGATCTGCGGTCCCAGCTCGGGCGCGCGGCCGACGACGCAGCTCGCGCCGGCGGTCGGATCATGGCGGTGTCGCTCATGCGGGCCGACGGGATCCCCGTGCCCGCCACGCTCACCATGTACCGCGTGCCGGGTGCGGCCCTGGATGACCGCGGCGCCGAGGAGCTGGCCCGGCTCCTGCGGGCTTCGCAGCAGCAGGACGACGAGATCGAGATCGCACACGGCCTGCTCGGCCCGGTCCTGCGCCGGGTGAGCAGACGGCAGGGCGATGCGTCGATCGGGGGCTCGGACGTCACGCTTCTCGTGGTCGACTACTGGCTCGATCCGACCGACGCGCACGGCCTGATGCAGCTGAGCTTCTCGAGCCCGTTGCTGGAGCTCCGCGAGGGGCTGCTCGAGCTCTTCGACGCCATCGCCGCGTCCGTCAGTCCGGCCCAGGCTTCATGACCTCGGCACGCGGGCAGGAGCGTCGAGCCGGTCCGCGAGGCGCACGACGGTGGACACCTGATGCCTGATCGTGTGCTGTTCGAGCTCGTGGGGATGCGCGATGGGGGAGCGTTGTCCGCGCTCGTCCCGCTGCCTGACCTGACGCCAGAGCCAGCGCCGTATTCCACCAGTCCCGTCGCAGCGGCAGCGCTGGTCGTGGTCTGCGTCTCGATGGTGGCGTTCGTCGTGGTGATCCTTCGCTACATCGGGAGTGCCGATGACAGAAGGAAGATGCCATGGCGAGCGATCGGCTGGACGCTCGGGGTGGCTGGCGTGTCGGTCGCGGTGGCGGCGTTGCTCATGACGTCCGGGCAGCGAGACGCGCGAGAGGCACGTCTGGAATACGCCGGTCATGAGGTCGACGCATGGCATGCCGTGGCGTCCGCGCTGGAGGAGGCGTATGGGGTCAGGTTCGCCTCGTCGTTGCCGCTGATACCCACGGAGAACGGCGATTTCATGACGGATGAGCTCGACCTGCCAGACGGCTCTGTCGCGGAGTGCTTCGTGGGCGCCGAGGACGGTTTCTACAGCGTGCTGTGCGGGGGCGACACCGCGGCGACCTCGACGGCGCTCAGCCTCTCGTACGTTGCGGGCGCGGGTCAGTCGTGACCGCCGGCAAGCGCCCCCGCACCGGGGCAGTCCTGGCGACGGTGCTGAGCACCGTCGGGGTCGGTCTGCTCGTCGTCGCCGAGTGGCTGCGGCTGCTGCGTGACCGCGACCGGGTCGACCCGGTGCTGGTCGCGCTGATGGCGGCGGGCGTGCTCGTGCTGATCGGTGTCGTGTTCGGGTGGTTCGTGCGTCGGGGGCGTTCGCGTCATCGCGTCCTGGCGGGGTTGCGGCCGGGCTGGTCGCTGCACGAGGTGTGGGCGGACGAGTCGCTCGGTCGTGAGCTGGTCACGCAGGGGGTATGGGAGCGGGGGATGAGCCTGGCCGGCGGAACCCGGTGCACCCTCGCATGGTCGGAGGCCGGGGTGGGGCTGTGGCGCGGCGGTCGGGCGCCGCACGAGGTGCTGTCGTTGCCGTGGCAGGCCGTCGCGTCGATCACCGAGGGTTCGGGGCAAGCGGCGTCGAGCGCCCGACCGGCCGTCGTCGTGAGCACGGTGGCGCACGCCACGCTGGTGCTGGTGCCCTGCTCGCGGCCGTCAGGAGGCGTCTTGCCTGCCGGTGCGGCGCAGGTCCGCGGGCTGGTCGCGACCATGCGTTCCGCGCGCGACGAGCGCTGAGCGCGCGCAGCTCACGTGTACGCGACCGACCACCGGCTGATCTCGGCGTAGAACCGCTCGCGCGCGGGCCGGGGCGACAGCGTGAGGTCGTGCATGCCGCCGGCGATCCGGACGACCGTCACGATCGGCCCGAGCTGCACGGCGCGGCGGGCGAGGAGCTCGACGTCGAGGACGACGTCGGACGAGCGCATGTCCTCGTTCCAGCGCGGGCTGATGAGCGTGCGGGCCGACGCGAGCATGAGGATCGGCGCGTCGATGTCGAGCCCGCGGGCGACCCGGGCATGACCGGCGATGACCGCACGCAGCCAGCCGGCCCGGACCGGGAACGCGGGGCTCGGCCGCCAGCGGTCGTCGTAGTCCCACTCGCCGCCGTCGGCCTTGCGCAGCGTGCGCGCGTAGTAGCCGGGGTCGATGTTGGGCATGGCGGTCTTGGGCTGGAACCGCGCGAGCTGCGCGATCGCGGGGCTCGACACGTGCCGCGCGACGGATGAGCCCTGCAGCTCGAGCCAGGGGCTGTTGAGCACGAGCGCGCGGACCGCGCCGGGATGACGGTCGGCCCACAGGGCGGCGATGAGGCCGCCGGTCGAGTGGCCCATGAAGGTCAGGTGCGCGTAGCGGCCGAGGTCGCGGCGCATCTGCGTGAACGCCGCGTCGATCTCCTCGTCGTACGTCTCGAGATCCTCGATGTACCCGGGTGTCTGGTGCTCGCACAGGCTGCGGCCGTACTTGCGCAGGTCGAGCGCGTAGAACGCGATGCCGCGGGCATGCCAGTACTCGGCGAGCTCGGTCTGGAAGAAGTAGTCGGACCAGCCGTGCACGTAGAGCACACCGCGCGCTGGGCGCACCGGCTCGTCGGTCGGCGGCGCGTACCGCACGAGGCTTGCGACGACCTCACCCTCGTCGTCGGGTGCGAGCTCGAGGGTGCGGACGCGATAGTCCGGCCCGAGGACGTCCTGCTTCCACCGACCCGTCACCGCAGTCACACCTCGAGGACGATCTTGCCGAACTGGCTGCCGCGGGGGGG
>NZ_DASUIR010000090.1:0-26349 GCF_036279715.1 Cellulomonas sp.
GAGGTCCTTGCCCGTGAGGCCACCCTCGTTCGTCAGCGCACCGACGATGGCACCCGGCTGGGCACCGTCGTTGTGCCCGACGGCGACGCGGTAGCGCATGCCACCGTCGGGGCGGTGCGACGTGCGGCGCGGGCCGTCCGAGCGCGGTCCGCGGTCGTTGTGGTCGCCACCGCGGTCGGGAGCCAACGTGGCGCGGCTGAGCGCGTCGTCGAGGTCGTCGCCGTGGGTGGTCCGCGGCGCGGGCCCGCGGTCGCCGACGGCGAGCGCCGCGATGACGGCGAGCAGCTCGAGCGGGTCGAGGTCGGGGTTCACCGCGAGGTGCTCGGCGATGGCCGTGCGGTACAGGTCGAGGCGACCGAGCTCTGCGCGGGCCGCGACGTCCGTCAGGAGGCGCTCGACGCGGTGGGCCGAGACGTCCGCGGGCGACGGGATCGCGATCTCTTCGATCTTCTGGCGCGTGAGGCGCTCGATGGAGCGCAGGCGGTGCTGCTCGCTCGGCGTGACGAACGTGAGCGCCTCGCCGGACCGGCCGGCACGACCGGTGCGGCCGATGCGGTGCACGTAGGCCTCGGGCTCGGTCGGCACGTCGAAGTTCACGACGAGACCGATGCGGTCGACGTCGAGCCCGCGCGCCGCGACCTCGGTGGCGACGAGCACGTCGAGCGCACCGCTGCGCAGCCGTTCCACGATCTTCTCGCGGTCACCCTGGGCGACGTCACCCGAGATGAACGCCGCGGAGATGCCGCGCTCGATGAGTGCGCTGCCCACCTCCTCGGCCGCACCGCGGGTGCGCACGAAGACGATGGCGGCGTCGGCGTCCGAGACGGCGAGGACGCGCGCCAGGGCGCCGGCCTTGTGCCGGAACGGCACCACGGCGTACGTCTGACGCACGCTCGTGACGGTCGACGACTGCCGGGAGACGGCGATCTCGACCGGGTCGGTCAGGTGCTGCGCGGCGACGCGACGGATCCCGGGGGGCATGGTCGCCGAGAAGAGGGCGACCTGTCGCTTCGCCGGGGCGGCACCGAAGATCTTGTCGACGTCCTCGGCAAAGCCCATGCGGAGCATCTCGTCCGCCTCGTCGAGCACGAGGAACTTCACGGCGTCGAGGTGGAGGGTGTGGCGCTCGAGGTGGTCGATGACGCGCCCGGGCGTGCCGACGACGACCTGGGCGCCGCGCGTCAGGGCGCGCTGCTGCGGCAGGAAGGGCGACCCGCCGTAGACCGCGATGACCTCGAGGCCCGGGATGTGGGCCGCGAACGACTCGATCGCCTCGGCGACCTGCATCGCGAGCTCGCGGGTCGGCGTCAGCACGAGCGCCTGGACCGAACGGAGCTGCGGGTCGACCGACGCGAGCAGCGGAAGGCCGAACGCCGCCGTCTTTCCGGTACCCGTCTGGGCGACCCCGGTGATGTCGCGGCCCGACAGCAGGGCCGGGATGGCCTCGGTCTGGATCGCCGTCGGGATCACGAAGCCGAGGTCGGCGACGATGCGCTCGAGCGTCTCGGGCAGCCCCAGATCGGCGAAGGTGGGCGCATGGCGCGACGTCTCGGTCGCGGGCGCACTGGTAGAAGGCATGGTCGTCATAGGGGCACCGTTCAGGTTGCGGGAGTCACGTGCGGTACGGCCAGGGGGCCGTTCCGGAGGTCGCATTCCCGAACACATCACCAGCGGTGACACCGGTACACATACACGAGGGACGCGCGACGAACTCCAGGTTCACGGCAAGTATACCCGGACCCAGGACCGGCCCCGGGGTGATCTCGCGCACACCGGCCTCAGCCGAGGCCGAGCAGGGGCCCCTCGATCGCCGGGCAGGCGTCCATGACCACGTCGAGACCCGCTGCCCGAGCGCGGTCCGCGGCCGCGTCGTCGACCACGCCGAGCTGCAGCCACACCGCTCGAGCGCCGATCGCGATGGCCTCGTCGACGACGGCGCCGGCCAGCCGCGCGTTGACGAACACGTCGACGACGTCGACCGGTCCGTCGATGTCGGCGAGCCGGGTGACGCCCGCCGCGCCGTGCACCGTCTCACCGTGCGGGTGGACGGGGACGATCTCGTGACCGAGCGAGTCCTTGAGGTAGGCCGCCACGCCCCAGGCGGCTCGAGCGGTGTTCGTCGACAGGCCGACGACGGCCCACCGACCGGGCGTCGTGAGCAGGCGTCGGATCACGGGGGCGTCGTTCGCTGGACGGTCGTTCGCCGCGCGGTCGGTCGTGGTGGTCACCGGCCAAGCCAAGCACAGCAGCCCGAGCGGCGCGGTCCGGGCCCACCTAGGGTGAGGTCGTGCCGATCCGCAAGCTGATCCCGCCGTCCGACGGCGCCGAGCTCCGGGCCGGCTTCGCCGCCGTTCGTGCCTCGCTCGACGTCCCGGAGACCTTCGACCCGACAGCGCTCGCGGAGGCGCACGCGGCGGCGGGGCACCCGGCCACGGCTGGTGACCGCAGGGACCTGCGCGACATCGCCTTCGTGACCATCGACCCGCCAGGATCGACGGATCTCGACCAGGCGGTCGAGCTCGAACGGCGGGGGACCGGCTACCGCGTCCGGTACGCGATCGCCGACGTGGCGTCCTTCGTCGCACCCGGTGGGCCGCTCGACGCGGCGACCCACATCCGCGGCACGACCGTCTACTGCCCGGACACCCGCGTGCCGTTGCACCCGGTCGAGCTGAGCGAGGGCGCAGCGTCGCTCCTGCCGGGGCAGGAACGACCCGCGATCGTGTGGACCATCGACCTCGACGCGGACGGCGCGGTGGACGGGGTCGAGGTCGAGCGGGCACTGATCCGCAGCCGCGCGCAGCTCGACTACCCGGGCGTGCAGCGGGAGCTCGACGCCGGCACCTCGTCGTCCGACGCGGACGAGCTGCCTCAGCTCCTCGCCCGGATCGGCACCCTGCGAACCCAGCAGGAGCGCGCCCGCGGAGGCCTGTCGCTCGGCCGACCCGAGCAGGAGGTCGTGCCCGACGGGGACGGGTGGCGCCTGTCGTTCCGCGCGCCGCTCCCGGTCGAGGACCACAACGCGCAGATCTCGCTGCTCACGGGCATGGCCGCGGCTCGGATCATGCTCGACGGGGGGATCGGGATACTGCGCACGATGCCCGCGGCCGACGAGGACGCCCTGCGTCGTCTGCGTCACCAGGCCCGCGCTCTCGGCGTCGACTGGCCGGCCGGTGCGACCTACGGCGACGTGCTGGCGCGTCTCGACCGCTCGCAGCCGCGCGCCGCGGCGTTCCTGGCGGCGGCGACGTCGCTCTTCCGTGGCGCGGCGTGGACGCCGTTCGTCGGTGCCCCGCCCGAGCAGCCGAGCCACGGTGCGGTCGGTGCGCCGTACGCCCACGTCACGGCCCCCCTGCGCCGACTCGTCGACCGGTACGGGCTCGAGATCGCGGTGGCGCTCCACGCCGGGCGCGACGTGCCGGACTGGGTACGGTCCGTGCTCCCGGCCCTCGGCGACGACATGGCGTCGGCAGCGCGGCGCGCCGCCGCCGTCGACCGGGCGTGCACCGACCTCGTCGAGGCCACCGTCCTCGCGCACCACGTCGGCGAGGTGTTCGACGGGGTCGCGCTCGATCGCGACACGGTCCAGCTCCAGGACCCGGCGGTCGTCGCAGACTGCGACGGCGCCGACCTCCCCGAGGGCGAGCCGGTTCGCGTGCGGCTCGAAGTGGCTGACCCGACGACGCGGACCGTCCGGTTCGCGATCGCCAGCTGAGGCTGCCACCTGCGAGAAGGCTGCGGGACTCGCGGGTTCGTGCGGCACCGGTCGCCCGGTGCACCCCCTAGGATCGAGACGTTTGGGGCGAGGTCGTCGACGGGGGAGGCAGTGAGCGTGCAGGACGCTGTCTCGGACCGTGTGCTCACGATTCCGAACGTCATCAGCCTGGCGCGGCTGGTCATCGTCCCCGTCTTCGCAGTGCTGATCGTCTCCGGCCACGACGGCTGGGCGCTCATCGTGCTCGCCGTCTCTGGTGCGAGCGACTGGCTGGACGGCGTGCTCGCTCGGCGGCTCGGCCAGGTCTCGCGCCTCGGCCAGATGCTCGACCCCGCTGCGGACCGCTTGTTCATCCTCGTGACGCTGCTCGGGCTCGCCTGGCGCGGATCGGTGCCGTGGTGGGTCGTCGGTGTGCTGGTGCTCCGTGACGCGCTGCTGCTCGGGCTGCTGGGCGTGCTCGCGCGGCACAGCTACGGTCCGTTGCCGGTCCACCTTGCCGGCAAGGCCGGCACCTTCGCGCTGCTGTACGCCTTCCCGCTGCTCCTGCTCGCCGAGTGGCACGAGCCCATCGGCTCCGTGGCGTACGTCCTCGGCTGGGCGTTCGCGTGGTGGGGCATCGCGCTGTACTGGTTTGCCGGCGGGCTCTACGTCGTCCAGGCGCGGCGGCTGCTCGCTCGGGACGGTGCGGGCGCGGCATGACCGCGCGGCACGGGGACTCGCCGACGGCCCGTGTGCCGGACGCCTCGATGAGCCTGCTCAACGACGTGGCGCGAATGCCCCTCGAACCCGCCTACCGGACGGTGGCGGACCAACGGGCCCGGGAGGGTCGTCGTCGGGTCACCGTCCGGCACCGCACCCTGAGCGCGATCCTGGCGGTGGCGCTCGGTCTGGCCACGACCTCGGCAGCGCTCGCGCTGCGCGCCCCTCAGCCCGCCGTCCTCGCGGCCCGCGCGATCATCGAGAAGCAGATCCGCGAACGGACGTCTGCGGTCGACCAGCTGCGGCTCCAGAACGCGGAGACGGCGCAGCAGATCGCCGCACTGCAGGCCACGGTGCTCGCGGCGCGGGACTCGCCGCTCGTCGGCCAGCTGGCGGCGGACTCGGTGATCTCCGGGGCGAGCGCTCTGACCGGCCCGGGCCTGCGCATCACCTTGACCGACGCACCCGACGTCGGGGGTGTCGTCGACCCCGATCGGCGGGTCCAGGACGTCGACCTGCAGATCCTGGTCAACGGGCTGTGGGCCGCGGGTGCGGAGGCGATCGCCGTCAACGACCACCGCCTCACGACGACGACGGCGATCCGGAGCGCCGGCAGCGCGATCCTCGTCGACCTCAACCCGCTCGTCGGTCCCTACGTCGTCGATGCGATCGGTGACGGCGCGGAGCTGCAGACCCGACTCGCGCGGGTGAGCGCCGGCCAGCATCTCGCGACGCTGCGCGCGACCTACTCGATCGGGGTCGACGTGAGCGCCAAGAGCTCGCTCCAGCTACCTGCTGCGAGCCTGCCCGAGCTCCGGTACGCCGGCGTGCCCGCGGGCGTGCCGCTCATCGGCGGCTCGACGGGTCCCGGGACTCCGACGGGCACGGGCTCACCGTCCGGGACGGGTGCGGGGTAGTGGGCGCCGATGGACGCAGGGCGGTGCGGGAGCGCGAGTGTGACAGTGTCGGCAGGGTCGAAGCAGAGATGAGGGGTCGCACGTGATCGCAGTTCTCGGTCTGGTCATCGGGGTGGTCGCCGGACTGGTGTTCGAGCCGACCGTGCCCGTGAGCCTTCAGCCGTACCTGCCGATCGCTGTCGTCGCCGCGCTCGACGCACTGTTCGGCGGGCTGCGTGCTCTGCTCGACGGGATCTTCGACGACCGGGTGTTCCTCGTCTCCTTCCTGTCCAACGTCGTCGTCGCCGCGCTGATCGTGTTCCTCGGCGACCAGCTCGGCGTCGGGTCGCAGCTGTCGACCGGCGTCGTGGTCGTGCTCGGGATCCGGATCTTCTCGAACGCTGCGGCCATTCGTCGGCACGTGTTCAAGGCATGAGCATGTCGGTCAACCCGTTCGAGCCGTCCTCGCCTCGCGACCCGCGCCACGGCGCGGCTCGTCCCGAGGACACCGCTCTTCCCCAGGACGCAGCTCGTCCCGAGGACGTCGTGGCTCCCGAGGACGTCGTGGCTCCCGAGGACGTGGCCGTCGTCGACGACGGGAGCCTCCCGGACGACGCGGCGGTCTCCGACGATGCCGCGTCTTCCGACGAGTCGGCGACTCCCGACGACGCAGCCCCCCTCGCCGCCGCCGCCCCCCTCGCCGCCGCCCCCCTCGACGACGCAGCGCTGCTCGCGGCGCCCGCGGCGACGCAAGCTCCGGTCGGGACGGATGCGAGCCTCGGTGACGACCTGCCGGACGCGGCGATCCCGGACGTCCCCGTGCCGCCGGCGGTACAGCCCGGTGCCTGGCACACCTTGGTGCGAGCCCTCCGACCCCGCGCAACCCGCGCCCAGGTCCTCACCGCGGTGCTATGCGGTCTCCTGGGGTTCGCCGTCGTCGCGCAGGTCCGCCTGACGCACGACACGAGCCTGTCGACGTTGCGGCAGTCGGATCTCGTTGAGATCCTCGACCAGGCGACGCGCCAGGCCGACGAGCTCCAGCGTGAGGCAGCGGCGCTCGAGCAGACCCGGCAGGAGCTGGAGTCGGGATCGAACAGTCGGCAGGCGGCGCTCGACGCGGCCACCCGCAGCGCAGCGACGCAGGGGATCCTCACGGGTCGACTTCCGGCAGAGGGACCGGGGATCGTCGTCACCCTGACCGAGCCGGACGGTGCGATCCGCGCGCTCACGCTGCTCAACTTCCTCGAGGAGCTGCGCAACTCGGGCGCGGAGGCCGTGCAGCTCAACGACCAGCGTCTGACGGCGAGCAGCTACTTCGTCGCGCCGGCGCAGGGCGACGGGGTCGTCGTCGACGGCACCACGCTGCATGCGCCGTACCGATGGACCGTCATCGGAGACGCGGACGTGATGGCCACGGCGCTCGACATCCCCGGCGGCGCCCTGGCAAGCGTGCGGAACGACGGCGGCCGCGGGTCCGTGCTGCGCAAGGACCTCGTCTCGGTGACGGCGACGAGGAGCATCCCGACGCCGGTCAAGGCCACGCCGGTTCCGCCGAAGGGCTGACGACACAACCCGGTGCTGCACGAGGGCCGTTCGTCCGCATAGGCTGTCCGGGACCCCCGCGACAGTGCTGTGGGTCGGCGGGAGCAGGGCACGGGAGGCAGCATGAGCGACGATCGGCAGCTACCGACGCACCAGCGCGAGGACGACGCGCGCGACGACTTGCGATCGCAGGGGCGCGGCGCCTCCGACACGACCGTCAGCTTCGGCAGCCTGGGCTCTGCCGACCTGGACCTCGTGGCGCCGGCCGGACTCACGTCCGACGAGCTCGCCGCCGTTCACGCGCTCCCGCCGACGTCCGCCCTGCTGATCATGCAGCGCGGGCCGAGCGTGGGCGCGCGGTTCCTGCTCGACGCGGAGCGCACCGTCGCCGGCCGGAGCCCTGACGCCGACATCTTCCTCGACGACGTGACCGTCTCCCGGAAGCATGCGGAGTTCGTCCGGGAGCTCGACACCTTCCTGGTCCGCGACATCGGCTCGCTCAACGGCACGTACGTGAACCGCACACGGATCGAGTCCGCGGTGCTGCGCCCGGGCGACGAGGTGCAGATCGGCAAGTACCGGCTGACGTTCCACCCGAGTCCTGGTCGCGACGCCGGTCGGCACGAACGCCCCGACAGCCCGAGCGACTCCCGCCCATGAGCCCGCGCGAGCGAGCCTCCGGGTTCGCGACCGCGGCGCGCGAGCCACGCGACGGCGTGCGGCCGGACGTCGCGGACGACGGTCGCAGCCGGGTTCCGCACGCGGTCGAGCCCTGGCCGCGTGGCATCTCGCGGCAGGCGACGATGCGCATCAGCGACGTGCTGGCGTCCCTGCAGATCGAGTTCCCGGCGGTCACGAACTCCAAGCTCCGGTTCCTCGAGGAGCAGGGTCTCGTGGAGCCCGTGCGGACCGCGTCGGGCTACCGGCAGTACAGCCCGGCGGACGTCGAGCGGCTGCGCTACGTGCTGCGCCAGCAGCGGGACCGCTACATGCCGCTCAAGGTCATCGGTGCGCAGCTCGCGGCCCTCGACGCCGGCGAGGACGACGAGCCCCCCGCCCGGGCGCAGCTCGCGACGAACGACGGCGTCCGCGCCGCACCCGCGCTCGTGGGCCGCTACACGGCGGGCGCGCTGGCGCGGGAGGCCGGCGTCGACGAGGCCGTCGTCGAGGACCTCGTCAGGTCCGGGGTGCTGCGCGCGACGTCAGCGGGGCACTTCGACGCCTGGGCGCGCGATGTCGTCGTCCTGGCGGCGGCGTTGGGGGAGCACGGCATCGATGCGCGCCATCTGAGGATGTTCCGCGCCGCTGCCGACCGCCAGGCCGACCTCGTCGACCAGGTCGTGGCTCCGTGGCGCGGACACCGTGCGGCCTCGTCCCGTGCCCGTGTCGGCACGCTCGCGGCCGAGGTCGGTGAGCTGTGCACCCAGCTCCACACCGCGATGGTGCGCGCTGCGGTCGCCGAGCTCGCGCCCTGAGGGAGCTCGCTCACGTCCGTCGCGCACCGGCCGCCCCTCGAGGAGCCGCGCGGCGCTTGTCGTCGTAACGTGAGGGTGTGGGGGATGGCGAGGAGCTGGTGACGGTCGAGGTGGTTGGCGTGCGCCAGCACCTGGTCGACGACGAGATCGTCGTGCTGCTGCTCGACCCCGCGGCCGAGCTGTTCATCCCCATCCTCATCGGTCCGGCCGAGGCGAGCGCGATCGCGACGGCGCAGGCCGGTGTCGTGCCGCGGCGTCCGATGACTCACGACCTGCTGTGCGACGTCATCGCGGCCGTCGGGGAGTCGTTGAGCCAGGTCGAGATCACGAGCCTGGAGCACGGGGTCTTCCACGCGGCGCTCGTGCTCGGCAGCGGTGCGCGCGTCGACTCCCGCGCGTCGGACGCCGTGGCTCTCGCCGTGCGCGTCGGGTGCCCGGTCCTGTGCTCGGCCGAGGTCGTCGCGATCGCTGGCGTCGAGGCATCGCCGGGGCCCGCGGAGCAGGAGCTCGAGCGCTTCCGCGAGTTCCTGGACCAGGTCACGCCGGAGGATTTCGAGTCCGGGGAGGAGCCCGGGACGAGTGCCGGATGACGGCGTCTCACGTTGAGGTCGAACGTGAGACACGCCGAGGGCAACACTCCCGGGCGGCGCGCCGGGCAGCGTCGTTGACGCTCCCTGGGTGGACGCCTAGCGTGACACGTGGACATCCGAAGCCCGAGGTCACGATGGTGGGACACTTCTTTCAGGCAGATCCTGCCTGCAAGGTAGTCGTACCGACCACGACGGGCGCCGAGCACGGCGGATGCGTGGGCAGTGAGTGGAGGACACGTGACCGGCAGCGGTGACAGCGTGGAAGCCGGCAGCGGCATTCCGCAGCGCGCGCAAGGTCTGCTGTTCGGCGACGAGCTGCCTGACCTGGACATCACCACCGGCTACCGCGGCCCGACGGCCTGCGGTGCGGCGGGGATCACCTACCGCCAGCTCGACTACTGGGCGCGGACCGGCCTCGTCGAGCCGACCATCCGGCCCGCGACCGGCTCCGGCACGCAGCGGCTGTACTCGTTCCGCGACATCCTCGTCCTGAAGGTCGTCAAGCGACTCCTGGACACAGGGGTGTCCCTGCAGCAGATTCGCACCGCGGTGTCGCACCTGCGTGAGCGCGGTGTCGAGGACCTCGCCCAGATCACGTTGATGTCCGACGGTGCGAGCGTGTACGAGTGCACGTCGGCCGACGAGGTCATCGACCTGGTGCAGGGCGGTCAGGGCGTGTTCGGCATCGCCGTCGGACGCGTGTGGCGCGAGGTCGAGGGCACCCTCGCCCAGCTGCCGACCGAGCGCGTCGACGACGACTCGCATGGCCAGTCGAGCACGCACCTCGACGAGCTCGCAGCCAGGCGTCAGGCCCGCACCGCGGGCTGAGCCTGCTCACGCACGGGGAGGCGCCTCTGGGGCGCGATCGTTCCACCACGTGTTTGGACGCGTCAGCGTGTCGCTGGGGCCCTGAGTGCACGATCCAGCAGCTCGTCGAACGCCCGGGCGAGCTCAGCGGCAGCCGGACCGGGCCACGCGTGGACGGGCTGGGCCGCTCCCTGGGCCTGCTGCAGAGCGGCTCGCTCCGGGATCTGCGGCGTGAGCACGAGCGGGCCGTAGAGGCTGCGGAGCTCCTCGAGCCGGAACGCCTGCTCGACCGAGCGTGCGCGGACCCGGTTCACCACGACCCCGAGCGGCTGCAGCGCCGTGGCGGGGCCGCGGCGGAGCTCGTCGATCGTGCGCATCGCACGCCCGACGGCCATGACCGAGAAGAGCCCGGGCTCGGTGACGACGACGGCCCGGTCGCTCGCTGTGAGCCCCTTGCGCGTCAGTCCGCCGAGCGACGGGGGACAGTCGATGAGGACGAGGTCGTAGCCGTTGACCCACGACAACGCGAACCGGAGCCGGTCGACGTCGCGCCCGGCCTCGTCGATCGCGTCGTGGCGCATCCCGGCAGCGGAGCCGACCAGGACGTCCAGGCCGCCGTCGGCCCAGCCGCTGGGGGAGATCGCACCGAGCACCGTCTCGGCCCTCGGGTCGTCGAGGACGGCGGCCACGTCGAGGGCACTGCCGGGCGCGACGGCGAGCGCGAGCGTCGAGTCGCCCTGCGGATCGAGGTCGACGACGAGGGTGCGCAGTCCCCGTTCCAGGGCGGCCGAGGCCAGCCCGAGCGTCACTGAGGTCTTGCCCACGCCACCCTTGAGACTGCACACACCCAGCACCAGCACGGCGCCAACGGTAGCCGTCGTGACGCGGACCCGGAAACGCGGGACCTGCGGGCGACTGACGGAGAGCCACGGCCGTGGGCTGTGCGGACGACACAGCGAGAAGCGGTTCATGGGAGGATCGCGGACAGCGTCGCGACCGGCGTGATCGACATTCGGGCGCGCACCGACCCCGCCAGGCATCACCAGTAGCGTGCTGCCGGACCACAGGATGGAGTCACACGTGTTTTCTAAGGTCCTCGTCGCGAACCGGGCCGAGATCGCTGTCCGTGCCTTCCGCGCAGCATACGAGCTGGGGGCCCGGACGGTCGCTGTCTTCCCGTACGAGGACCGGAACTCCGAGCACAGGCTCAAGGCCGACGAGGCGTACCCCATCGGCGAGCCGGGTCACCCCGTGCGCGCCTACCTCGACATCGACGAGATGATCCGTGTCGCTGAGGAGTCGGGTGCCGACGCGATCTATCCGGGCTACGGCTTCCTGTCGGAGAACCCCGCGCTCGCGCGGGCGGCCGTCGCCGCCGGACTCGTCTTCGTCGGCCCACCCGCGGACGTCCTCGAGCTCGCCGGCAACAAGGTCCGCGCGCTGCAGTCGGCCCGCGAGGCCGGGCTCCCCGTGCTGGCGTCCTCGGCGCCGTCAGCGGACATCGACGAGCTTCTCGCGTCCGCCGACGTCGTCGGGTTCCCGATCTTCGTCAAGGCCGTGGCCGGCGGTGGTGGTCGCGGCATGCGCCGGGTCGACACGCGTGACGACCTGCCCGAGGCCCTCGCCGCCGCGATGCGCGAGGCTGACGGGGCGTTCGGTGACCCGACCGTGTTCCTCGAGCGCGCGGTCCTGCGCCCGCGGCACATCGAGGTGCAGGTCCTCGCGGACGGTGCGGGCAACGTGGTGCACCTGTTCGAGCGGGACTGCTCGCTCCAGCGGCGCCACCAGAAGGTCATCGAGATCGCCCCGGCCCCCAACCTCGATCCCGTGATCCGCGACGCGATGTGCCGTGCGGCCGTCGCGTTCGCCCAGCACATCCGGTACGAGAACGCCGGCACCGTCGAGTTCCTGCTCGAGACCGTCGGCGAGCACGCGGGTGAGTTCGTCTTCATCGAGATGAACCCGCGCATCCAGGTCGAGCACACGGTGACCGAGGAGGTCACGGACATCGACCTCGTCTCGGCGCAGATGCGGATCGCGTCGGGGGAGTCCCTCGCGGACCTGGGGATCAGCCAGGAGACGGTCAGGATCAACGGCTCTGCGCTGCAGACCCGCATCACGACCGAGGACCCTGCGAACGGGTTCCGTCCCGACACCGGCCGCATCATCGCGTACCGGTCACCCGGCGGCGCGGGCGTGCGTCTGGACGGTGCGACGGCGACGGCCGGCTCGGAGATCTCCGGGCACTTCGACTCGATGCTCGTGAAGCTGACGTGTCGCGGCCAGGACTTCCCGACCGCAGTCCGCCGTGCGCGACGCGCGCTGGCCGAGTTCCGCATCCGTGGCATCCGGACGAACATCCCGTTCCTGCAGGCCGTTCTCGCCGACCCGGAGTTCGCCGCGGGTCAGGTCTCGACGTCGTTCATCGACGAGCGCCCTGAGCTCCTCGCCGCGCGCGAGAGCGCCGACCGCGGGACGCGTCTGCTCGCCTACCTCGGCGATGTCACCGTCAACAAGCCGCACGGCGTCCGCCCGCGCGACGTCGTCGACCCCCGGCTCAAGCTGCCGCAGCTCGACCTGGCAGCCCCCGCGCCCGACGGGAGCCGTCAGCGCCTGCTCGCCCTCGGACCCGAGGGCTTCGCCCGGGCCCTGCGCGACCAGACCGCCGTGGCGGTGACGGACACGACGTTCCGCGACGCGCACCAGTCGCTGCTCGCGACCCGCGTCCGCACGCACGACCTGCTGGCCGTCAGCGCGTCGGAGGCCCGCGCGCTCCCCGGGCTGCTGTCGGTCGAGGCCTGGGGCGGTGCGACCTACGACGTGGCGCTGCGGTTCCTGGGCGAGGACCCGTGGGAACGGCTCGCCGGGCTCCGGGCCGCGATGCCGAACCTCGCGCTGCAGATGCTCCTTCGCGGGCGCAACACGGTCGGGTACACGCCGTACCCCACCGAGGTCACGACGGCGTTCGTGCGCGAGGCCACTGACACCGGCATCGACATCTTCCGGATCTTCGACGCGCTGAACGACGTGTCGCAGATGCGACCCGCGATCGATGCGGTTCGCGAGGCGGGTACGCCGATCGCCGAGGTCGCGCTCTGCTACACGGGGAACCTGCTGAACCCCGCCGAGGACCTCTACACGCTCGACTACTACCTGCGGCTCGCCGACCAGATCGTCGCGGCGGGCGCGCACGTCCTCGCGATCAAGGACATGGCCGGTCTCCTGCGGCCCGCGGCTGCCGCGCGTCTCGTGACGGCCCTGCGGTCGCGGTTCGACGTCCCCGTCCACCTGCACACGCACGACACGACCGGCGGGCAGATGGCGACTCTGCTAGCCGCGGCCGACGCCGGCGTGGACGCGGTCGACGTGGCGAGCGCGGCGATGGCCGGCACGACGAGCCAACCGCCCATGTCCGCCCTCGTGGCGGGTCTCGAGCACACGCCGCGCGACACCGGGCTGAGCCTGCGTGCGGTGTGCGACCTCGAGCCGTACTGGGAGGCCGTCCGCCAGCTGTACCGCCCGTTCGAGTCGGGGCTGCCCGGACCGACCGGGCGCGTGTACGACCACGAGATCCCCGGAGGCCAGCTCTCGAACCTCCGCCAGCAGGCGATCGCGCTCGGTCTCGGCAGCAGGTTCGAGCAGATCGAGGAGACCTATGCCGCCGCGGACCGGATCCTCGGCAGGCTCGTCAAGGTCACGCCGTCGTCGAAGGTCGTGGGTGACCTCGCGCTGCAGCTCGTGGCGCGCGGGGCCGACCCGGCGGACTTCGCCGCGAACCCGCAGAGCTACGACATCCCCGACTCGGTCATCGGATTCCTTTCCGGTCAGCTCGGAGACCCGCCCGGCGGCTGGCCGGAGCCGTTCCGCACCAAGGCGCTGGCCGGGCGGGTCGTCCGCACGGCGACCGAGGCGCTGAGCGACCAGGACCGCGCCGATCTCGCAGGCGACTCGGCGACCCGGCGCGACCGGCTCAACCACCTGCTGTTCCCCGGCCCGACGAAGGAGCTCGAGACCTTCCGGAGCACCTATGGGGACGTGAGCGTGCTCGACACGACGCGCTACCTGTACGGCATGACCAAGGGCGACGAGGCCGAGATCCTCATCGGCAAGGGTGTGCGTCTGCTCGTCGGGCTCGAGGCCGTCGGTGAGCCGGACGAGCGCGGGATGCGGACCGTCATGTTCACCCTCAACGGGCAGATCCGCCCGTTGCAGGTCCGCGACCGCACGGTCGAGGTCGACCTCGCGACGGCAGAGAAGGCAGACCCGGGCGCCCCTGGCCAGATCGCCGCGCCGTTCGCCGGAGCGGTCACCCCCGTCGTCCAGGAGGGGCAGCGCGTAGAGGCCGGCCAGACGGTCGCGACGGTCGAGGCCATGAAGATGGAGGCGGCGATCACGACGCCGGTCGCGGGCAAGGTGCAGCGGCTGGCGATCGGGGCGGTGCAGCAGCTCGAGGGTGGCGACCTGGTCATGGTCATCGCCTGACACCGTCCGCTCTCGCGCCGTCGGGCGTCGCGCGGCATGCTGCTCGGATGACGACCTTGACGTGGTGGGGCCACGCCTGCGTGCAGCTCGAACGGGGCGGTGCTCGTCTGGTCATCGATCCGGGGACGTTCAGCGACCTGTCGGTGCTGGACGCCGCCGACGCGGTGCTGGTGACGCACGAGCATCCCGACCACGTGGCTGTTGACCCTCTGAGAACCGCTCTTGCGACTCGTTCTCATCTTGAGGTGTGGGCTGCGCCCGCGGTTGTGGACCTTCTCGACGGTGCGGGCGGCGCCGCGGGCCGGGTGCATGCGGTGCATGGCGGCGATGCGTTCACAGCGGCGGGCTTCGAGGTCACGGCGCTGGGGGAGTGGCACGAGCTGGTCCACCCGGACGTGCCGCGGGTCCCGAACGTGGCCTACCTCGTCGACGGCGCGGTGCTGCACCCGGGCGACTCGTTCACGCTGCCGCCGTCCATGACGAGCGTCGACGTCCTGCTCGCGCCGGTGGGCGGGCCGTGGCTCAAGCTGGCCGAGGTCATCGACTACGTCCGGGCCGTGCATCCGCGCCTCGTGGTGCCGATCCACGACGCCCCGCTCAGCGACATCGGCAGAGCGCTGGCGGACCGGCTGCTGACCTCCCTGGGCGGCTCTCCCGAGTATCGGCGGCTCGCCGGCGGTGACGAGCTGGTGCTCGGCTGACCCAGCGCCGCCGCGGTGGCGGGGGAGCGGTCGCGTGGCGCGGGAGCGGGACGGGCCCACGGTGCCGCCGAGGCCGTCCGGATCTACGGTGGGACCACGACGACCATCGAAAGGTGTCCGCATGTCGATCCCCACACCCCAGGACCCCGACGCCGCGCCGGACCGGTTCGACGAGATCGGGCTGCTCGAGTTCGACGAGACCGTCCCGCCGCGCCCCGAGGAGGAGGTGGCCGACGCCGCTCGCTCCGTTCCTGACCGGGCCGGTCACGGTGGGTCGCCGGACGACGACCCGGAGCCTGGCGAGGCAGCCGACCGCGGCACGGCAGGACCGGCCGCGACCTGAGGTCCCCGGGGTCCACGCGCGCGTCCACCCGGCTGGCTGCTGCGGGCCCGGGCATGCTGTGACGCATGACCGACATCGAGCTGCTCGGCGACGACGACTGGGAGGTCGTGCGCGACGTCCGGCTGCATGCCCTGCGCGACAGCCCGCTCGCCTTCGGTTCCACGCTGGCGCGTGAAGAGGGCTTCCGTGAGCAGCACTGGCGGATGCGGCTGCGGTCGAGCCCGTGGTGGGTGGCTCGTCGAGCGGGCCCGCCGGGCAGCCACGTCATCGGGCTCGTCTCGATGATCTCCGAACCCGGGTCCACGTCCGACGACCGTCATGCTGTCGGTCTGTGGGTCGACCCCGGCGCGCGCCGTGAGGGGGCGGGAACAGCTCTCCTGACGGCCGTGGTGGCCGCTGCGCGGGCCGAGCAGGCGCGCACGGTCTCTCTGTGGGTCGCCGAGGACAACGACGCTGCGCTGCGGCTCTACGGTCGTCTGGGCTTCGAGCCCACGGGGGAGCGGCAACCGCTGCCGAGCTCGCCCGGGCGCGCCGAGTCGCGGTACGAGCTGCGACTCGACTGAGCGGCGCGGCATGCGCCCGCGCCGATGGGCTGGTGGAGCGTGAGCGTCGACGCAGCGCCGGGCTTCGGGCCCTGCCGTAGCGGAAGGATCTGGACCATGACCGCGCCTCGCGTCGTCCGCTCCGCAAGGATGACGTCCGGGCCAGTCGCATCCACCGCGAGTACTTCGACCTCCGATGACCGCAGGGACGTCATCCCGAGGTCATCGGGGCGGGGCAGCGGGGGACGGGACGAGCACACGGTTCGTGCGCACGTCCCGGCCACTCCTCGACGGATTGTCATAATGTCCATTATCGGCGTTGAGGCACGGTGCGCGAGCGGGGTGTTGCAGGGCCGCGATCGCAGCGCCGGCACCCCGTCCGAGCCAGGACTCAGGCGTCCCAGTCGATCAGCAGCTCACGCAGGACCGTGGCCAGCGCCGAGCGTTCGTCGTCGTCCAGCGCACTGATGAGCGATGCCTCGAGGCCGAGGTATCCCGGGAGCAGCTCCGCGAACCGGCGCGCGCCGTCGTCGCTCGCCACGATCAGGAATCCGCGGGCGTCGTCCGGGTTGACCCTGCGAGAGATCCAGCCGGCGTGCTCCAGGTGCCTCAGTCGCTTCGTGGTGGCCGGACCGGTGAACATCAGCTGCCGGGTGAGGTCGCCTGGGCTGATCGGTCCGTCGCTGCGGCACAGCGCCGAGATGATGTCGAACTCGGCGCGGCTGAGGTCGAACGGCTCGAGGTACGCCTCGCAGCGCGCCATGACCAGCTGTGCCGCTCGCAACAGTCGTCCTACGACACCCATGGGCTCGAGGTCGAGCTCGGGCCGGAGCTCGAGCCACCGAGCCTGCGTGCGGTCGATCCAGTCCCGTCGACCGTCACCGAGACCGTCGGCGCTGCCGGATCCCCGCGGTGTGACGTCTGCCATGGCTCCCCCGTTCCGCGGTCTGAATAGTTTACTGGTAAACTACCAGAGTCCCCCGGTCTCGTCCCTCGGTGGAGGCAGCCCCGCTCGCCTGACCGCACGTCGGGTTCGCGGTCACGCGCGGGCACGGGCGAGACTGTCCGCATGACGCCGATCCCGACCCCCTCGGACGCGCCCGCTCGGCCCCCGGTGCCGGCCGACCCGATCCTGCGCCGGATCTGGGCGTTGCTCGCGCCCTACCGAGGGGAGCTCCTCCTCGTTGCGCTCTCGATCGTGGTCGCCTCGTTGCTCGGGATCGTCACGCCGTTCCTCACCCAGCGCGTGTTCGACGACGCGCTCTTCCCCGCCGACGGTTCCGGGGTGCACCTGCGGCTGCTCGCGATCCTGGTCGGGGCGATGATCGTCATCCCGCTGCTCAGCGCCGCGATCGGCGTCGGCCAGACGTTCCTGACCACGAAGGTCGGCAACCTCGCGATGGCGGACCTGCGGGGCCGGCTGTTCGAGCACCTCGAACGCATGGAGCTGGCGTTCTTCACCGCGACGAAGACGGGCTCCATCCAGTCGAGGCTCGCGAACGACGTCGGCGGAGTCCGCTCGGTCCTCACGACGACCGCCTCGTCGATCCTGTCGAACACGGTCACCGTGCTCGCGTCCACCGTCGCGATGCTGCTCCTCAGCTGGCAGCTGACGCTCGTCGCCGTGGCGCTGATGCCGCTCTTCATCGTGCTCCAGCGACGCGTCGGGGCCCGACGCCAGGCCATCGCGCGGGCCACGCAGGAGTCGCTGGCGGACATGACGGCGATCACCGAGGAGGCCCTCAGTGTCTCCGGGGTCCTGCTGACCAAGGTGTTCAACCGCTCCGACGCCGAGATCGCCCGCTACCGCGCGGAGAACGACCGCCAGGTCGACCTGCAGGTGCGGCAGGCGATGGCCGGTCAGGGCTTCTTCGGGGTGGTCACGGCGTTCATGGCGGTCACGCCGGCGCTCGTCTACCTCGTCGCCGGGTCGATGATGACGGGCTCGTTCGGGGGCGGGGTGCTCACCGCCGGGACGCTCGTCGCGTTCTCGACACTCCAGGCCCGGCTGCTCATGCCGGTGATCTCGCTCATGCGGATCGCGCTCGACGTGCAGACGTCGCTCGCACTGTTCCGGCGCATCTTCGAGTACCTCGACCTCACGCCCGCGATCACCGACACGCCCGACGCGGTGGGGCTGGAGCCCGCCGGCGAAGCCGGGCGGATCGAGCTCCGGGACGTGTGGTTCCGCTACCCCGCTCCCCCACGGCTCGTCCAGCCGCCCCCGCCGCCGGGCCGGTGGAGCGGCAGGCACGGCGCCCCGCTCGGTGTCGCGACGCCGACGCGCCGCGTCGAGACCGTCCCCGAACCCGTCGACCGTCCCGCTCGGGCGCACTCGTGGGCGGTCCGCGGCGTCTCGTTCACCGTCGAGCCCGGCCAGCTCGCCGCCTTCGTGGGCCCGTCCGGTGCCGGCAAGACCACGCTGAGCTATCTCGTGCCGCGCCTGTACGAGATCAACGAGGGGGCCGTGCTCGTCGACGGTCATGACGTGCGGGACCTCACGCTGTCGAGCCTCGCCGACGCGATCGGCATGGTGACGCAGGACCCGTATCTCTTCCACGCGTCGATCGCCGACAACTTGCGCTACGCGCGCCCCGACGCGACCGATGACGAGCTCGTCGAGGCCTGCCGCGCGGCGAACATCCACGACCGGATCGACGCGTTCGAGAACGGCTACCGCACCCTCGTGGGTGAGCGTGGGTACCGGCTCTCGGGTGGCGAGAAGCAGCGCATCGCGATCGCGCGCGTCCTGCTCAAGAACCCCCGGATCCTCATCCTCGACGAGGCGACGTCCGCGCTCGACTCGTCGTCCGAGCGGCTCGTCCAGTCCGCGCTCGCGCGCGCGGTCGACCAGCGCACGACGCTCGCGATCGCCCACCGCCTCTCGACGATCCGGCACGCCGACGTGATCTTCGTCGTCGACGAGGGGCAGGTCGTCGAACGCGGCACGCACGACGAGCTCGTCCAGGTCGCCGACGGGCTCTACGCGCGCCTGTATGCCGAGCAGTTCGGTGGGGGGCGCGTCGAGGCGCGCTTCAGCGACGGGATCATGTTCACGGACGGGGTCGTGCTCTCCCAGCCGCGCACGGCGTCCGCGTAGGCCGTCCACCCACAGCCCCGGCGCGACCGGACGTGTGCCCACTCGCGGCTCGCCCGTCCGTCGCCGTCACGCACGGTGGGCCAGGGTCCATGCCATGACCGACGATGTGACGCGCCACGCGATGGCAGACGACGACAGGGCAAGCACCGAGCCGGCGGCCGACGAGCTCGTGGCCGACGACGAGAGATCCTGGGGCGCGGCCGGGCACTGGTCGGCCGACCTCGAGGACGACGTCGCGGACGAGCCGTGGCTCGACGACGGCACCGGGTCGGACGACGACTACCCGCCCGTGTCCGGCCGGACCCTCGAGGACGGGCGGGACGCCCTCGACGTGCTGATGCGGGTGGTCGGCCCGGAACGCGACGGGCCCCCGGCGCTGTGGTTCCTCGTGCTCGATGCCGCCGACCGGGTCCTCCCGCTCGTCCTCCCGATCGCCGAGGTGCCGACGGTGCCGGACGCCGTGGTGGCTGCCAACCTCGTGCACGTCCTGGCTTCGGTCCTCGAGCACGACGCGCCGGGCGGCTCCGTCGTGGTGGGCTACGTGCGGCGCGGCGGTGGCGACCTCGGGGCGTTCGAGGCAGGCTGGTCGTCGGCGCTCCACGTCAGCGCCCATCAGGAGGTCGTCAGGATCCGCGCCGAGGTCGCCATCGGCCGTGATCGTGCGCGGATCCTGAGCACCTGCTGGTGACGTCGTCGCGTCCCCCGCTCCCCCGTGACAGCGCTCCTCAGCCCGGGCACGGGGGCGGCTGCCGCGCGTTCACGAGACCTTCACGCCACACTGGAACATTGTGGGCGGCTTGGTCGTTGAGCCTCCTGGAAGTCACTGCTCGGGAACCGCACGGCAGGCGGTCCACGGCAGGCGGTTCATACCGAGACGTCAGATGGCGGCGAACGACGCCCCACGGCACGGCAACGCACGGAGGTCCTACATGTCGAACCGGTCACTGCGCGGAATGCGCATCGGTTCCCACAGCATGGAGACGGAAGAGGGCGTCGAGTTCGCCCCGCGTCTGCAGGCTCACTACGACTGCCCCAACGGACACACGATCATCCTGCCGTTCTCCGTCGAGGCGGACGTGCCGGTCACCTGGGAGTGCCGCTGCGGTGAGGAGGCGCTCCTGCGGGACGCGTCCAAGCCGGAGCCCAAGGCGGGCAAGGCCCCGCGCACGCACTGGGACATGCTCTTGGAGCGTCGCACCGTCAAGGAGCTCGAGGAGCTGCTCGACGAGCGGCTCGACCTGCTCCGCGCCGGCAAGCTGCGCCGGAGCGCCTGACACCACCGAGCTGCTCGCGGCGCACTCGCTGCGAGCACACAGCCTGACGGCCGTCGACCCATGCGGGTCGGCGGCCGTCGTGCTGTCCTTCGACAGCGACGGTCAGCGGCGGCTCAGTCGGCGGACGACCGCGCCCAGCTGGCGCGCGCGCTGCTCGACGCCCCAGACCGTGACGTTGGCGAGCGCCTCGATGACGATCGCGCGGCTCATCTTCGACCGGCCGAGCTCGCGCTCGACGAACGTGATGGGCACCTCGACGATGCGGCCACCGGCCCGCTGCACCCGCCAGGCCATGTCGACCTGGAAGCAGTACCCGGCCGACGCGACCTCGTCGAGCGCCATCGTCGCGAGGGTCTCGGCGCGGAAGGCGCGGAAGCCTGCCGTCGCGTCGCGCAGCGGCAGTCCCAGCGCCAGTCGCGTGTAGGTGTTGCCACCGCGCGAGAGGAGCTGACGGCTGACCGGCCAGTTGACGACGCTGCCGCCGGGCACCCAGCGCGAGCCGATCACGAGGTCGGCGTCCCGGACGGCGTCCAGCAGACGCGGCAGGTCCTCGGCACGGTGCGAGCCGTCGGCGTCCATCTCGACGATGACGTCGTAGCCGCGCTCGAGCGCCCACCGGAACCCGGTGATGTACGCAGTGCCGAGGCCCAGCTTGCCGGTGCGGTGCAGCACGTGGATGACGGTTCGACCGGCGGCCTCCGCCTCCTGCTCGGCGATCTTCTCGGCGAGCTCGCCGGTGCCGTCGGGCGACCCGTCGTCCACGACGAGGAGGTCGGCGTCGGGCACGGCCGCGCGGAGCCGGTCGAGCGCCGTCGGGAGGTTCTCCCGCTCGTCGTACGTCGGGATGACGACAAGCACCCGGGGCTGGGTGCCGGCGTATTCGGCGGTCATGAGACTCCTTCGGTGCGATTCGCGCGGCGGATGCGCAGCGCACCCGCCATGCCTGTCACGACGACGCAGAGAGCGAGCGCGTCGACAATCCACGCTGGCCAGTCTCCGAGCCGGGCGGCGGGCGTGAGGGAATGGCGCAGCGGAAGCGTAGCCACCAGCTGCTCGGAAGTGAAAAGCGCTGTCTGGTGCGAGACGGCGCCGTTCGGTTCGATGACGGCGCTGACGCCGACGGTGGAGATCTGGACCGTGGCGCGACCGAGCTCGATCGCGCGCAACCGGGACATCGCGAGCTGCTGCGTGGACTCCGCCGTGTAGCCGAACGAGGCGTTGTTCGTCTGCACCACCAGCACTTCGGCACCGGCGAGCACCGCTTCGCGCGGGAGCGCGTCGTAGGCCACCTCGAAGCAGATGACGTCCCCGATCCCGACCGTCCGCCCGAGCCTGGCTGACTCGAGCGGGACGAGCCCGACCTTGGTGCCGGCGATCATGTCCTGCGTCACAAGGTCGACCGCCGAGGAGAACGGGCGCACGAGGGAACGGAACGGGATGTACTCGGCGAAGGGCGCTGGGTGCTGCTTGGTGTACTGCGCGACGACGCCTTGTCCTGGAAGCCACAAGACTGCGGTGTTGTAGCGACCCCCGGTGGGGGGGTACTGCACGGTGCCCACGAGCATCGGTGCCTGCACGGCCCGGGCTGCGGAGTCGATCTCGTCGGCGGCCGCCCCGTCCACCTGCGGGTCGACGTCGGTGCCGTTCTCGGGCCACAGCACCAGATCGAGCTGACCGGGCTGGACCTGATGCAGCAGCGCGAGCGTGCCGGCCACGTGGTTGCCGAGCACGACGCGTGCCTGGGCGAAGGCGTCCAGGCCGGGGGTCGGGACATTGCCCTGGACGGCCCCCACCGCGAGCGTCCCTGCCTCGGCACGCGTGTCGAGGGGCACGAACAGGCCGGCGACGAGGACGGCAGCGGCGAGGGCGAGGCGGACGAAGACCCCCGGCACGACGAGGCGGCGAGCGGCAGTCCAGGTCTGCGCGAGGAGGATGCCGACGCCGGCGACCGCCGCCGAGACGAGGGGGGCGCCGCCGAGCCACGCGAGCGCCGAGACCGGCGAGTCAGCCTGCGAGAACGCCAGCCGGCCCCACGGGAAGCCGCCGAACGGCCAGGCGGAGCGGAGCTCCTCCACGGCGACCCAGAGGACGACGAACACGGTCACCTGGAGCCAGCGGTTGCGCCACACGGCGTTGCCGCGACGAGCCCAGGTCCACGCGGCTCCGAACAGGGCGACGTACCCGGCCTCGAAGACGGCAAGGGCGAACCACGGGATCCGCCCGACGGCGTAGTCCGCCCAGGTGATGTGGGGCAAGAAGAAGGTGAGTCCCCAGACGAGGCCGATCAGGGCGTTCCAGCGTGCGCTGTCGCGGCGCAGCGCGAGGACGAGGAGTCCGACGCCGGGAGCCGCGGCTCCCCACCATCCGAGATCCGGGAACGACGCCCACGTGAGCGCTCCCCCGGCGACCGCGAGGGCGACCGACGACCATCGGGAGGGCTCGCGGGAAGGCACCGGTGAAGACTACGTCAGCGCGCCCGACGTCGATGTCAGGGTGCTGCGCTCCCCGCCGACCGGCCCGCGTGTCCTTCGTGCCGCACGTCGCCGTGAGGCGTCACGTCCGTTTTCTACTGAACACGCGGGCCTAGCCGGGGTCCTCCCCTGCAGGCCGCACCTCGAGGATGAGCCTCAGGTGACCGATCATCCGCGAGGGCGGGACACTCAGTGAACCTACCGGGTCGGCAGGGGGTGTCAAGCAGACATCGACGCAGGTCAGGCGAGTAAGTGCAGGTCACCTCCCCGGCGCTTCCTCCCGATTTGCACGGTTCGGCGCGGCGTGTCGTGCGGCGTGTCGGCGCCGCGCCGACGTACCCACACGTTCGAGTGAACTTCCGGGCAGCCTCAGTCGAGCTCGTCGTGCAGCATCACGCCAGCCCTGACCGTACGCACGCAGACGGGCCGGGTGGCCTGCGGATCGAGGTCCGGGAGCAGGGGCGTCCCGGCTCGTGCATCGGTGCTCCACCCCGAGGTGGACCCGCCGGCGCCCTGTACCGCGAGGTGCTCGGTCCGCCAGATCGCGAGGTGCGCCGGGGCGCCCACCCGCAGCTCGCCGGCGCCCGTGTGCTCGAGCTGCGCAGCCCGCCAGCCCCCCCGGGTGTGCGCACGGAAGGCCGCGCGCGCGGAGATCCGCTGGTCGCGCTGGTGGTGGCCGACCGCGGCCCGGACCGCCGCCCACGGGTCCATGCGGGTGACCGGCGAGTCCGAGCCGAACGCGAGGGGGATGCCGGCGGCCGCGACGTCCGCGAACGGGTTGAGCGAGGCCGCGCGACCCGCACCCAGGCGGGCCGCGTACATCCCGTCGGGACCGCCCCACGCCGCGTCGAACGCCGGCTGCATGCTCAGGTGCACCCCGAGCAGCACCAGTCCGGCCAACGTCATGGCGTCGATCATCTCCGCGTGCTCGAGCCGGTGCCCTGCGCCGCGGATCGCGTCGACGCCCTCGACGTCGACCGCGGCACGCAGCCCGAGCATGAACTCGTCCATCGCGCGGTCCCCGATCACGTGGAACCCGGCCTGGACCCCGGCGCGCGTGACAGCCGCGACGTGGTTGCAGATCTGCTCGGCGGTCAGGAGCAGCGTGCCGCGGTCCTGACCGGGCAGGTCGACGTACGGTGCCCGGAGCGCGGCCGAGTGCGAGCCCAGCGAGCCGTCGACGAGGAGGTCGCCCCCGATGCCGGTCAGGCCGGGGATCGCCGCCAGGACCTCGTGCGCGTCGTCGCTCGTCACGCACGCCTCCCCGCGGTAACCGACGACGTGCGTCAGTCCGCTCGAAGGGTCCGACGTCATCGCGAGCAGCGCAGCGAGGCCCTCGCGGGTGTCGGTGGACGGCGTGCTGTGCTCGTGCAGGGAGACGACGCCGGCCGCCGCCGCCGAGCGCAACGCGAGCCGGTACAGCTCGTCACGACGACCCGTGGGGACGTCACGCGCCACCTCACGCGCCCTCGCATGGGCGGCTCCGTCGACCCGGCCGTCCTCGCGCCACCCGGCCAGGCTGCGCAGACCGGCCACCTGGGCGAACGAGGACGAGACGACGCCCGAGTGGGCGTCCGCGCGGGCCAGGTACACCGGCGCCCCGCCACCGGCCCGGTCCAGGTCGTCGAGCGAGGGTCCGCGGCCCTCCGGCCAGCCGTGATCGTCCCAGCCGAACCCGAGCAGCGGGTGCGCCAGCGCGTCGGACGACCCGTGGCGGGCGTCGTCGGCCGTGCGGTGGACGGCCGCGAGGACGTCGGCGAGCGAACCGGCACCCGCTGCGGGCGAGAGGTCGATGCCCTCGAGCGCGAGACCGGTCGCAAGGACGTGCGCGTGCGCGTCGACGAATCCTGGGGCCACGAGCGCGCCGTCGAGGTCCACCACGTGATCCGCACGGGCGGCAAGACCGTCAGCCGTGTCGTCAGCACCGATCCACGCGATGGCGGCGCCGTCGACGAGGATCGCCTCCGCGAACGGGTCGGCGGCCGAGTGGATGACGCCGTGGCGGTACAAGGTGGAGGTCACATCGGACAACCCTAATGACGACGGAACGCAGCCACCCGTCGAGCCGCCGCGCCGTCACAGCGACGAGTAGGCAACGACCCCCCGGCGGAGCGCTGAGACGGCCTGGTGGGCCGTGTGCGCCAGGGCAGGGTCGGGTGCCGCCTGCGACAGCTGGTCGAGCAGGTCGATGACCTGCTTGCACCACCGCACGAAGTCCCCGGCCGCGAGGTCGCTGCCCCGGAGCACGGCATCGAGGCTGCGGCCAGCGGCCCAGCGGTGCACGGACTGGACCAGCCCGAGGTCGAGCGGGACGGTCGCCTCGAGCCGGTGCGCGGCCTCGAAGTCCTCCAGCTCGGACCAGATGCGCACCGTCTGCTCGAGCGCGCGGCCGAGCTTGCCCTGCGGTCCGCCCGGCACCGCGGGCTCCGACTCCCGGTCGTCACGCCGCGACGAGTAGACGAGCGTCGAGACGGCCGCCGCCAACGCCGGCGCGTCCAGCTCGTCCCAGGCGCCGCGGCGCAGGCACTCCGCGAGCAGCAGGTCGTTCTCGGCGTACAGACGGCGCAGCCACTGGCCTTCCGCCGTGACGACCATGCGGTCGCGTGCCTCGCCCGGCCCCTCGGGCACGGCGAGGTAGCCGAGCTGGTGCAGCACGTCGCAGATCCGGTCGAACACCTTGGCGATGGATCCCGTCCGGCCTTCGATGCGGTGCACGAGCGCGTCGTGCTCCGTGCGCAACCGGGCCCAGCGCTCGGCCCACCGCGCGTGGTCCTCGCGATCCGGGCAGCTGTGGCACGGGTGGGCACGCAGGCGGCGCCGCAGGTCGGTCAGTACCGCGTCGTCGCCCGAGCTCGTGCGGCGGTCGGCGCGCCGGCTCGACCCGCGCGCGGACGTCGGTGCGGCGCCGCGGTGGCCGCCGTCGGGCACCGCGGCACGCAGCGCTGCGGCGAGATCGCGGCGCGCGGCCGCGACGCGGGAGTTGAACCCGCGCGGGACCCGGAGGTAGCCGACCGTGCGGGCACCGTTCCCCACATCGGCGACCGCGAGGCGCCGGACCTGACGGTCGGTCGTCAGGACCGTCGGACGCGGTCCCTCGAACCCACCGGGGGTCCCGGGGTCGAGGACCACTGCGTGGGAGGGCCGGCGGCCCGCGGGCAGCTCGAGCACGTCACCGACCTGGAGCCCCTCGAGCGACCGCGCCACCTCGGCGGCCCGCGCGGCCGATGCCTGGCGGGTCAGCTCGCGCTCGCGCTCGGTGATGGCGCGACGCAGCCCGGCGTACTCGGCGAAGTCGCCGAGGTGACACTGCATCGCCTTGGCGTAACCGTCGAGCGCCTCGGCGTGGCCCTGCGCCTGGCGCGCGAGCCCGACGACGCCGCGGTCGGCCTGGAACTGCGCGAACGATGTCTCCAGGACCTCGCGGGCCCGGTCGCGACCGACCTGTGCGACGAGGTTGACGGCCATGTTGTACGTCGGCCGGAAGCTCGAACGGAGCGGGTACAGGCGTTTGGAGGCGAGCCCGGCGAGCGCGACCGGGTCGAGGCCGGGGTGGGCGACCACGACGGCGTGCCCCTCGATGTCGATCCCGCGCCGGCCCGCACGCCCGGTCAGCTGCGTGTACTCCCCCGGGGTGATGTCGACGTGCGCCGAGCCGTCCCACTTGACGAGCTTCTCGAGCACCACGGATCGCGCCGGCATGTTGATGCCGAGC
>NZ_DASUIR010000091.1:0-10529 GCF_036279715.1 Cellulomonas sp.
GAACTGGCCGAGGAGTCCGGCGCCCTCCTCGCCGTAGAACAGCCCGCCGATCGCCATCAGGGCCCGGTCCGAGGTGAGGCGCGCGACCGCGGTCTCGAGGAAGCCGTCGTCGAGCCGGGTGTCCGCGTCCATGACCATGACGACGTCGTTGTCGCCCTGCTCCGGCAGCAGGCGACGCAGCACCTGGTTCAGCGCGCCCGCCTTCTTGCGGGTGTTGCCGACGGACTCGACGACCTCCACGCCGGCCAGGCGGGCGACGGCGACGGTCGAGTCGGTGCAGTTGTCCGCGACGACGAGGATCCGCCCGGGTGGCTGCGACTGGCTCACCAGGGAGGCGATCGTCGCGGGGAGCGAGACCTCCTCGTTGTGCGCCGGGATCACGACGGTGACCGTGACCGGGCCGGCGAACACGCCCTGGGTCCGCGCCATGACGATCTTCGGCGCCAACGGGTTGGTCACGATGTTCACGGAGCGGCGCGACTGGTTGGTGATGCGTCGTTCGAGGAGGGCCACGCCCGCGGCGAACAGGACGGCGAGGCCGACGGCGGCGACCGCCACGCGCGGCGTCGGCGCCTCGGTCGCGTACAGGACGTTCCAGAACCCGAAGAGGAATCCCCGTGTCGGTGCGACCCCGGCTGCCGGGCCGGTCGCCAGTGTGGCGAACAGCATCAGCACCGCGCCCGCGCCGGCCAGGCCGAGGATCAGGACACCGATCAACCGCGGGAACCACCGCTCGTCGGAGCGCCCGTCCAGGGCGGCCGGCTCCAGGTCCATCGGCAACGGTGAGGCGACCGGTGAGCGGCCACGACGCCTGGGGTGGGTGAACTCAGCGCCGAATACGCCCATGGCCGCCACAAAGGGATGACCCACCCCCGGGCGCAGTGCCGCAGCGGCGGTGGACTTGCCGCGGGGAAGCGTGGCGAGAGCTCCTCGACGCGCGTCCGGCGAACGGACCCGGAGCGGAAGGAGCACGGTCGGGGTCAAGCCGCCCGCGAGTCCCGCCGATAGGAGTGGAGCAGCGTTCGGACACTCGGCAGCGCGCGGTCGGGACAGCGCTGTCGTCGTGGAGAGGGTGTGACTCGTGACAGCACTCGAGAATGTTCCGGAGCTTGTCGATGCGGGCGGCGTGTCCGACGTCGACGCAGAGCCCGCTGCGCCCGACTCTGCCCCCATAGAGTCGGCGGCCGTCTGCGTTCGTCCGCTGGACCCTGGGCGCTATCTCGACGGCCGCGTCGAGGAGGTCCTGCCAGCCTTGCTGCTCGACTCGGCCGCGCCTCTGAGCGTCGACGAGCTGGCGAGAGGCTGGTGTGCTGCCGACGAGGTCGTCGACCAGTCGGTGCCGCTCGAGGCCGTTCGTGAGGTGATCAAGGCGTGGTCGCGTCGGTTCGCGGTCGTGCTCGACGACGGCCGGATCGGGCTCGTGGCTCGCGGCACGTTGCCGCCGCCAAACCCCTGGACCGACAAGGGGATGCCGTTCGCGGTCGACACCGAGCCGCTCTCCCCGGGTGTCAGTCGATGGCCCGGGGACTGGGGTCACCTCATCGGTGCCGTCGCCGCCGCTGTTCGCCCGGCCCGGTTCCGATCGATGCACATCGAGGCGACCGACCGCTTCGGCGGGGCGTGCGAGATCGACGTGGCCGTGGTCGACCTCGGTCAGGCCATCGCGACCCTGACCACCTCCCGGCTCGTCTGCTCCCGGCGCACCGTCGCCTCGCTCGAGCGGGGCCAGTGGTGGTTCTGGGACGCGACGACGACTCCTCTGCTCGACGCGGAGACTCGCTTGTACGGCGCGGAGATCGTCGAGGGCCGAGTGACCCGGTGCGTCAACGCGGCAACGACGACACGGGGGACCGGTGAGGCGGTCGCGCTCCTCCTGCTCGCCGCGAACCTCGACAAGGACCTCACCCTGACGGTGAGCATCGAGCAGGGACCCGAGACCCTCGGCGCTCGAAGCGCCGAGGAGTGGGCACGCACAGCTCCCGATGCCGGCACCGTGCGCTGTGTCGAGTGCGGGCGGCCCCTCACCGACGCCGAGAGCGCGAGCCGGGGGTTCGGCCCGGGGTGCTGGGAGCGGTTGGGTCCGGAAGATCAGGCCGAGCTCGAGCGGCTCGTTCTGCCCCTACGGTGGCGCGGCGGCGCCATCTGGGCATACCCGCTGTCGGTGGCCGCTTGGGGTGACGTGGTGTCGCGTGCCCCTGACCTGGCTGCTCCCGCCTCCTCCGTCGAGCGCCGCTGGTAGACGGCGCCTCACAGAGGGCCCGAACCTCGCCGATGGCGCGAGGGACGGTCGGTGCGACGCGCTCGACGGTCGGAGAGGAACGCCCACGACGCGACGACCAGGACAACGGACGATGCGATGACGGGTGTCGCCACCGGCCCCATCCACGTCACGGGGATGAGGAAGTAGACGTCGAGCGTCGCGAGGCTCGTCGGCCACCCGTCGAGCACCCGCAAGAACAAGTAGTACGTCAGGTCCCAGACGGCGAAGGCGATGAAGAACGCCGCCACCCGCCGGCGCAGCGGGCCGCCCGCCACGGCGGCGACCGCCGCCAGCATGACCAGCGTGGCCGCCTCCCGGGATGTCTCGACGCCGACCAGCCCGGGATCGACCAGAACCGCGCGCTGCGGCGAGACGAACGCGATGAACCCGAGGTCCAGGTGCACCGTCGCCGAGCCGACCTCGTACCCGGACTCGAAGCCGATGATCCGGCGCAGGTAGTGGACGACGGCGGCCTCGACGTAGCCGAACCCGACGCCGAAGACGAGCAGCGCCACCCAGCGCAGGCGGACCTCGCGCCTCGTGCGATCGGTCGCCTCGGCCACGCGGCCCCACCTCCGCTGCTGTCCACCGCATCGTGGCACGACGCGTCCCGCGGGAGAGCGCCACAAGGGGTTGTCGCGGGCGTCGCCACGAGGGGGTGACGAGCCGGGACGCGCGCGGGGCGCGGGGCGACGGCACGCATCTCCTCGACGAGGGCGTGCAGGCGATCGGCCCGGTTCACGCGCTCATGGCCGAGCGACCCGAGGGGCGGCGGTGGACTCACGCTCGATCAGTGCGGTGGCCAGCTCGACGCGAGGGCTGACCCGCGCTGCGTCGCGCGACAGCTCGACGACCATGCGGGTTGCCTCCCGCGCCATCTCGGCGAGCGGCTGACGCACCGTGGTGAGCTGGGGCGAGACCCACTGGCAGAGCTCGACGTCATCGAAGCCGACGACGGACAGGTCGTCGGGGATGCGGAGCCCACGGTCGCGCGCCGCCTGGTAGACGCCGTAGGCCTGTTCGTCGGACCCGCTGATGATGGCTGTCGGCGGCTCGGGGAGATCCAGCAGCTCCATGCCACGGACGTGACCACCACCGACGAGCGAGTCGCCCTGCCGCACCAGGACGGGGTCGTACACGAGGCCGGCGCGCTGCAGGGCCGCGCGGTAGCCGTCGAGGCGATCGCGGTGGCAGACCTGGTCGATCGGACCCGCGATGAACCCGATCCGTTGGTGGCCGAGGCCGATCAGGTGCTCCGTGGCGTCGCGCCCACCTGCCCAGTTGGTCGCGGCCACCGTCGGCAGCGACTCGTCACTGCTGCCGACGGGGTCGACCAGGACGACAGGCATGCGCAGGCTGGTCAGCTCGTCGCGCCCTGCGGGGAGCAGCTCGGACACGATCAGCACGATGCCGTCCGACCCGCGCTCGGCGAGGTGGTCGAGCCAGTCCGGCGTACCGACGGGGTTGCCGTGGGTGGTCGTGATCACGAGGTCCGCACCGAGGCGGGCCGCCTCAGCCTGTGCCCCGCGGAGCAGCGCGGTCGCCCACTGCGTGTCGAGGTCGCTGATGACGAGGTCGATCAGCCCGGTGCCCTGGCCGGGTCGCCCGCGGCGCTCGTAGCCGTGCTCGACGAGGAGCTGCTCGATGTGCCGTCGCGTCGCCGCGGAGACGCCCCGTCGCCCGTTCAGGACCTTCGACACGGTGGGCACCGAGACGCCTCCGGCGATGGCGATGTCCGCGATGGTGACGGTCCGACCCGACATGGTCTGCCTCCGGCGAGATGTTGACGTGCCCTCGATGACGTGCCTATCGTACACGTGAAAGAAAGTTGCTCCGAAACTTTCGTGATCAGGCAACGCGGATCGTGCCGAGCACGGCCGCACAGCCAGGAGCACTGAGGCAGTGCACGACTGGACGGCGTCGCCGACCGGTCGCCGGGTCCCCGGAGCACCGGGATGCCCAACAGGTGCAGACAGCTCGTTCACAGACGATCGAGCAGATGAGGAGAAGCACACATGCGGACGTCGATGACGACGCTGCGCGGTCGCCGCCTGGGCGCGGTCGCTGCTGTGGCAGGCCTGGCGCTGGTGGCCCTGACTGCCTGCTCCGGCGGGTCGAGCGCTGCCAGCGGGACGGCGGGTTCGGCCACGTCGGGCAACATCACCTGGTGGGGCTGGACACCCGACAAGGCCAACGCGGACAAGCTCATTGCCGCGTTCAACAAGGAGTACCCGAGCATCAAGGTCGAGTTCGTCTCGAAGCCGATCGACTCCTACGACTCGGTGCTGAGCCCGGCGATCACCTCGAGCCAGGGGCCCGACGTGTTCAACGTGGCTCCCGGCTCCGCGAACGGTGGGGTTCAGACCTTCCAGGCCGGCGCCGTCGACCTGACGCCGGCGGTCGAGGGCGCTCTCGGTGCCGACTGGAAGACCAAGCTCGCTCCCGCCGGCGTCGACGGGCTGTCCGTCGACAAGAAGCTGGTTGGCCTGTCCGCCGGCGCGGTGTACTCGGGCGGCCTGTGGATCAACCAGGACATCTTCGACAAGTACAAGCTGAAGCCGCCCACGACCCTGGCCGAGTGGAAGGACGTGTGCGCGACGCTCACGGCGGACGGGCAGGGGTGCTTCGTCCAGGGCGCCGGCCAGTGGGCGTTCGACATGGACACGTTCGAGGCCATCGCCGACAACGTCGAGCCGGGGCTCTACATCAAGGCGTCGAAGGGTGAGGTCCCCTGGACCGACCCGAAGTTCGTGACGGCCATGGGCCTGTGGAAGTCGCTGTTCGACGACGGCATCATGCAGGAGGGCGCCGTCGGTCTGCAGCAGTACCCGGACGCCAACAACGCCTTCATGGCCGGCAAGTACGCGATGGTCATGATGGGCACCTGGTACACCCAGTACGCCGTCAAGGACAGCATGGTGGCCGCGATGGAGGCGGCCGGGGTCGGCAGCCCGACGCCGATCACCCTCACGCCGATCCCGTTCCCGGACCTTGCGGGCACCGGCCACACCGGGTCGATGTTCGGTGACGCCGACTATGGTCTCGCCGTCAGCGCCAAGTCGAAGCAGCAGGCAGCGGCCACGACCTTCGCGCTGTGGCTGACGACGAGCACGACGGGCCAGCAGGCGGTGGCGAACACGCTGAACGACATCCCGGCTCTCAAGGGCGTCACGCCTCAGTGGGACCAGATCGACCTGGTCAACCCGGACAAGCAGAAGGCTGCGCTGCAGAGCTACACCGAGTCGGCCGGCGCAGCGACCGAACCGCGGTTCGCCACCGTGAGCGCCGACCTCAACACGGCGTTCCGTGACGCCCTCGTCGGCGTGGCGTCGGGGGACAAGACCGCGGCGCAGGCCCTTGACGGTCTCGCCGCTGTCCAGAAGGCCCAGAAGTGACGAAGCACAGCCGGAGGGTCGCGCAGACAGCGACGCCCTCCGCTCGGCCCCCGCACGCGAGGGTCGAGCGGTGAGCGGAGCCACGACGACGCGGCACCCGGCGGGACGGCCGATCCTCGCGATCGGCCGCCCCGGCGGGGCCGGGCACCGCCCCACGCCCCGGCGCGGTCGTCTCCAGGTTGCCGGACTGCCGTGGATCCTCCCCGCGGTCGTGCTGATCGTCGGGCTGATCTACTTCTCGATCGGGTACACGGGATACGTCGCGACACTCGACTGGAACGGGTTCATCCTGTCCAGCCCGACGCACGTCGGCGCCGCCAACTTCACCAAGATGGTCGGCGACTCGGTGTTCTGGAACGCGATCGGGCACACCGCGTACTTCTACGTGATCACGTTCTCCGTGCAGACGGCGATCGGGTTCGTCTTTGCGGCGATCATGCACTCGCGGGTCCAGCTCGGGGCGATCTACAAGGTCATCGTGTTCGTGCCGACCGTGCTGGCGCCCGCGACGATGGCACCGGTGTTCCGGCAGATCTTCGACGTGGACGGGCAGTTCAACTGGCTGCTGAGCCACGTCGGCCTGGATGCGCTGACCCGACCGTGGCTCGCCGAGCCGTCGACCGCGATGGCGATCGTCATGGCGATCACCGTCTGGCAGTGGACCGGGCTGACGTTCATCCTCTTCTACGCCGCGATGAGCCAGATCGACCCCGAGATCCTCGAGGCCGCGCGGATCGACGGCGCGGGGAGCATCCGCGCGCTGTGGTCGATCGTCTGGCCGATGTGCCGGGGCACCACGTCCGCGCTCGCCATGCTCGGTCTGATCGGCGCCCTGAAGACGTTCGACATCCCGTACCTCGTGACCAAGGGCGGGCCCAACCACGGGACCGAGTTCCTCGGCACCTACATCTATCAAACGATGGTGCAGCAGAAGCACTTCGGGTACGCGGCCGCGATCTCGGTCGCCCTGCTCGTCCTGGCCATCGGCGGAGGCGTGCTCATGAGCATGCGCAACCGCAGAGCCGAACGGAGGTAACGGGGTGTTCGAGTCACGAAGTCGCACGTCGCGCATCGGCCTGCAGCTGCTGGTCACCGTCATCGCGCTGCCGTTCCTTGCGCCGCTGATCGCCATGGTCCAGGGCTCGCTCGCGGGTCGCGGCGTCGGCAACTACCAGAAGGTGTTCGACACCGGAGTGGTGGGCACCTACTTCCGCAACAGCATCCTCATCGCCGGCTCGACGATCGCGATCGTCTACGTCTGCACGATGCTCGCGGCCTTCGGCTTCTCCAAGCTGCGGATCGCCGGCAAGGAGATCTGGTTCTGGATCCTCATCGCCGCTCTCACGATGCCTGAGGCGGTGCTGCTGACGCCGCTCTTCGTCACCGCGTCGACCTTCGACATGTACAACGAGCTCATCGCGGTGATCCTGCCGCTGGCGGCGCTGCAGGTGCCGTTCACGGTGCTCCTCGCGCGGAACTTCTTCGACGGCATCCCGACCGAGCTCATGGAGGCCGGCCGGGTCGACGGGGCGAACATCGCCCAGGTCTTCTGGAACATCGTCCTGCCGCTCACCCGGCCCATCGCCGCGGCGATCGTGGTGCTGACGCTGATCAACTCCTGGAACGCGTTCCTGCTCCCGATGCTCATGCTGAACGACCCGAGCAAGCAGGTGGTGACGCTGCTGCCGTCGTTCTTCACCAGCCAGTACACGAACGACCAGACAGGCGTGCTCGCCGCGGCAGTCATCACCGCCGTTCCGGAGATCATCGCGTACCTGTCGCTGCAGAAGTACTTCGAGCGCGGCCTCGCGGCCGGGGCGCTCAAGTGACCGACCACGCGAGCCGGGAGGACTGATGGGACAGCTGGAGGGGAAGCTCGCGGTGGTCACGGCCGGCACCGCCGGCATCGGCCGCGCCATCGCGGCGCGGTTCGTGGCCGAGGGCGCCGACGTCGTCGTGACCTCGCCGCACCAGGCCGAGATCGATGCGACCGTCGCGGCGCTCGGGCCGCACGTCACGGGTGTCCCAGGCGACGCGAGCAACCTCGCGGACCTGGACCGGCTCGCCGCGGTGCTCCGGGCGTCCGGGCGCGCGGTCGACGTCCTGGTGGCGAACGCGGGCCGGGACGTCGCGGCCACGGCGGTCGTCGACGTGGAGCCCGACGCCTTCGACCTGGTTGCGGACCTGAACTTCCGCGGCACCTTCTTCACCGTGCAACGGATCGTTCCACAGATGCGTGACGGCGGGTCGATCGTGCTGACGTCGTCCATCGCCGGGCACAACGGGGGGCCCGGGCATGCCGTCTACAACGCGACCAAGGCTGCGGTGCGCTCGCTGGCCCGCACGCTCACGTCCGAGCTGCGGGGACGACGGATCCGCGCCAACGCGGTGAGCCCCGGGCCCACCGCCACCTCCGGGTTCGCGGACTTCACGGGTGGCTCGGACGAGATCGAGCGGCAGGTCGTCGCAGCGATCCCGGTGGGCCGCGTCGGACGACCGGAGGAGGTGGCGGCGGCGGTGCTGTTCCTCGCGTCGGACGAGTCGAGCTTCGTCGCGGGTGCCGAGCTGGTCGTCGACGGCGGCATGAGCCAGGTCTGACCGGTCGCCGGTCAGCGCAGTGACATCGCCGGGTACCGGCGGTGCAGGAGAACGGTCGAGAGGATGAACGTCTGTGTCTGACCCTGTGAGATTCGCTGTCATCGGGAGCGGTTGGCGCTCCGAGTTCCATCTCCGCATGGCCCAGGCCGCACCGGACCGGCTCCAGGTGGTCGGCGTCGTCACCCAGACGGACGCCGAGGCCGCGCGCATCACGGCCCGGTGGGGGGTGCGTGCCGTTCGCACGGTGGGCGAGGTGCTGGCGCTCGGTCCCGACTTCGTCGTGGCCGCCGTGTCATGGCCGGCGATGCCGGGCGTCGTGCGCGAGCTGGTCGCCGCAGGTGCCAAGGTCCTGGCCGAGACGCCCCCGGCGCCCGACCTCGACGGCCTGCGCGCACTGTGGAACGACGTCGGCGCCTCGGGGCTCGTGCAGGTCGGCGAGCAGTACACGCTCATGCCGGGGCACGCGTCGCGGCTCGCGGTCGTGCGTGATGGTGTGGTCGGCACCCCGAGCTCGGTCGAGATCGCCTCGACGCACCTGTACCACGCGGTGGCCCTGGTCCGTGCGTTTCTCGACGTCGACATGGACGAGACGGTGGTGAGCGCGCGGTCGTTCGTGGCGCCGTTGGTCGACCCCCTGACGTTCGACGGCTGGGCCGTCGACCCGCAGCCCGGTCCGCGCACGACGACGATCGCCACCCTGGACTTCGGAGACGGTCGCATGGGTCTGTACGACTTCGTCGAGAACCAGTGGTGGAACCCTCTGCGCGCGCGGCGGATCGTGATCCGCGGCTCGCTCGGCGAGGTCGTCGACGACGCGGTCACGCGACTCACCGCGGACGGGCCCGTGACCTCGCCGATCATGTACCGGCGCACGGGCGTGGACATGAACCTCGAGGGCAACGAGGTGGTCAACGCGTCGTTCGACGGCCGCGTCGTCTACCGCAACCCGTGGGTGGGCAGCCGCCTGTCCGAGGACGACATCGCGGTCGCGGCCCATCTGGCGGCCGTGGGTCGCTGGGCTCGGGACGACGGGCCGGCGCCATATCCGCTCGCGCAAGGCTGCCAGGACCACGCGCTGGGCCTGGCCATCGAAGAGTCCGCACGCACCGGCGCCGATGTGCGCGTCGCCAAGGAGGTCTGGGTCTGATGCCGCTCGTCACGATCGAGGTCGCGGACACCGTCCCGGCCGCCACACGCTTCGCCTATGCCGACGCCGTCAACGCGGGTCTCGTCGAGGGCCTCGGCATGGATGCGGAGGACCGGTTCCAGGTCATCCACCCGCTGCCGGCCGACCACCTCGTCGCCGACGCCCACTACCTCGGGGGAGACCGCCGCGACGTGGTCTACGTGCGGATCCTCATGGTGCGCATGTATGACGCGGCGACCAAGGCGCGCATGTACGAGGCCGTCGCACGGCGTCTCGAGGCCGAGGGAGTCAGGCCGGACGACGTCTTCATCGCCGTCACGGAGAACGGCCTCGAGGACTGGTACCCCGGCGCACGCGGCACGCGCTGACATCCGAGCGAACAGATCGAGGGGAACCTGGTACCGATGGGCACACAGGTGCAGGGCACCGCGCAGCGTGTGGCGACGCTGCTGGCGGGCATGACGCTCGAGGAGAAGCTCGCGCAGCTGGTCGGAGTGTGGGTCGACGCCGGGTCGGGTGCCGGCGTCGCGCCGATGCAGGATGCGATGGTCGACGAGGAGCCGGCGTTCGAGGACTTCGCACGGGACGGCATCGGTCAGATCACCCGGTTCTACGGCACGGCGCCGGTCGACCCGGTGAGCGCGGCGCGATCGCTCCGCGAGCGGCAGCGCTGGCTGGTCGAGCACACCCGCACCGGTATACCCGCCGTCGTGCACGAGGAGTGCCTGACGGGTCTGGCGGCCTGGCAGGCGACGACGTTCCCCGCGCCGTTGTCCTGGGGCGCATCGTTCGATCCGGAGCTGGTCCGGGAGATGGGCCGCGCGATCGGTGCCACGATGCGTTCCCTCGGCGTCCACCAGGGCCTCGCACCGGTGCTCGATGTCGTGCGGGACGCCCGCTGGGGTCGCGTCGAGGAGTGCATCTCGGAGGATCCGTACCTCGTGGGGACGGTGGCGACCAGCTATGTGCGCGGGCTCCAGGACGAGGGGGTCGTGGCCACGCTCAAGCACTTCGTCGGGTACTCGGCATCCCGCGCCGGTCGGAACCTCGCGCCGGTCCACGCCGGTCCACGCGAGGTCGCCGACGTCCTGCTGGTGCCGTTCGAGATGGCCGTCCTGGACGGCGGCGC
>NZ_DASUIR010000092.1:0-19980 GCF_036279715.1 Cellulomonas sp.
GCGGCGTCCTGCGCGACGTAGAGGAACGCGAGCGAGATCATCACGACGACGACGGACATCGCGGCGTGGACGGCCTTGCGGGCGAACAGCAGGCCCAGGGCCCCGAGGACCATGACCGGGCCGAGCACCCAGAACAGGACGGCCTCCGAGGTGGTCGTCACCCCGGCGGTCGTGAGCGCCGTCGGGAGGGTTCCGGTCAGCACCGCCGGCACGGCGGTCGCGAGCAGGCTCATCGGGTCTCCCCCGCTGCGGTCGTCGAGGTGGTGGTCGACGCGGCGGCCGACGAGGTGCGCGACGCGGCCGGCAGCGTCGGGTCGTCCGGGCGGTGCTCGGCGACCCACGCGACCTGCTCGGGCGTCGCGCCCGTGACCTCTCCGCGGTAGTAGTCGGTGTCCGTCGTGCTCGGGACCATCGGGTGCGGTGCAGCGAGCATCCCGTCCCCCAGGGGCGCGAGCAGGTCCTGCTTCTCGTATATGAGCCCGGCGCGGGTCGGGCCTGCGAGCTCGAAGTCGTTGGTCATCGTGAGCGCCCGCGTCGGGCACGCCTCGATGCACAGCGCACAGAAGATGCAGCGCAGGTAGTTGATCTGGTAGACGCTGCCGTACCGCTCGCCGGGCGAGAACTGCTCGTCCGGCGTGTTGTCGGCGGCCTCGACGTAGATCGCGTCTGCGGGGCACGCCCAGGCGCACAGCTCGCAGCCGATGCACTTCTCGAGCCCGTCCGCATAGCGGTTGAGCTGGTGGCGGCCGTGGTACCGCGGCTGGGTGGGGACGCGCTCGAACGGGTACTGCTCCGTGACCATGGGCCGGAACATGTTCGAGAACGTGACGCCGAAGCCCGCGAACGGCGCGACGACCTCCTTGATCCCCGTACGGGTCGGGATGAGCGACGTGTACGCGGTCGGGGCCGCCACGTCGCCTGCCGTGGGGCGAGGCGTGACGTCCTTGGACGGGTCAGCCACCGTGCACCTCCTGCGTGACCTGCGGGGTCGTCGTCTGGTCCGCGGTCGACGCGGCACGGGCGGACGCGCGCTGCGCGCGAGGGGACGGGGGAAGGACCTGGCCGGGCATGGGCGGGACCGGGTAGCCGCCCGCGAACGGGTCGAACACCATGGGTGGACCACCTGCGCCCGGACCTGGTTGTGGCTTCTTCTCCGGGATGAGGAAGGACACCAGGACGCCGACGAGCACCACGCCGGCCAGCCCGAACAGGATCGCTCGAAGGTCCAGGCCCGAGAACTGCCGGACACCCTGGACGACGGAGACGCACACGACCCAGCCCAGCGCGGCCGGGATGAGCACCTTCCAGCCGAACGTCATGAACTGGTCGTACCGGAAGCGCAGCAGCGTGCCGCGGATCCACACGAACAGGAACATGAACAGCCACATCTTGGCGAGGAACCAGAGGACGGGCCACCAGCCGAGGTTGAACATGCCGTCGTTGATGGCCGAGATCGGCCACGGTGCCCGCCAACCGCCGAAGAACAGCGTCGTGGCGACCGCCGAGACGTTCAGCATGTTGATGTACTCCGCGAGGAAGAACCACGCGAACTTCATCGACGAGTACTCGGTCATGAAGCCGGACACGAGCTCGCCCTCGGCCTCGGGCAGGTCGAACGGCAGCCGGTTCGTCTCGCCGACCATCGAGATCACGTAGATGACGAAGGCGGGCAGCAGCGGCAGGAACCACCAGACGGCCGTCTGCGAGCTCACGATCTGGGAGGTCGACATCGACCCCGCGATGATGAACACGCTCACGAGCGACAGCCCCATCGCGAGCTCGTACGAGATGACCTGCGCGGTCGAGCGGACCGAGCCCAGCAGCGGGTACGTCGAGCCCGAGGACCAGCCGCCGAGCACGATGCCGTACACGCCGACCGAGGCGCACGCCAGGACGTAGAGGATCGCGACCGGGAAGTCTGTCAGCTGCAGCGGCGTGACGATCCCGAACATGCTCACGGCCGGCCCGAAGGGGATGACCGCGAACGTCAGGAGCGAGCAGAACACCGCGATCATCGGCGCCACGATGTAGACGACCTTGTCGGCCGCCTTGACGGTGATGTCCTCCTTGAACAGGAGCTTCATCGCGTCGGCGAGCGACTGCAGCAGGCCGAACGGCCCGTGCACGTTGGGCCCGGGACGCTCCTGCATGCGCCCGACGACCTTGCGCTCGAACCAGATCGCGATGAGGACGCTCGTGAGCAGGAACACGATGATGACGACGGCCTTGAGCAGCCAGATCCAGCCGTTGTCGTGGCTGAAGTCGGCGGTCACGGGGAACTGCGCCCCTGACGCCGCCGGGAGCGCAGCAGCGAGCAGCGTCATGACTGCACCTCCGAGTCTGTGCCGACGGTCAGGTCGGTGCTGCCTACGGCCAGCCGGACCAGCGCCCCGGAGCCGGCCCGCAGCGTGTCGCGGACCTCGCTGCCGGGTGAGCAGGTCGGCAGCCACACGATGTGGTCGCCCATCGGCGTCACCGCGACCGGCAGCGTCACCGTACCCGCGTCGGTCGACACGTCGAGCAGGTCGCCGTCCGCCACGCCGACCCCGGCAGCCGTTGCCGCCGAGATGCGAGCCACCGGCCGCTTGGCCGTGCCCGCGAGGAACACCTCGCCGTCCTGCAGGTGACCGGCGTCGAGCAGCTGGTGCCACGTCGCGAGGACCGCGTGACCAGGAGCGATCGCGGGCGGCTCGACCGACTCCGCCTGCGGTGCGGCGATGCGCTCGCCGTCCCACGCACCCAGGTCGTCGAGCTCGTCGTGGACCTCGGTGAGGGTGCGCAGCCCGAGCGTCACGCCGAGCGCGTCGGCCAGGGCGTCGAGGACGCGGTGGTCGGACATCGCGGTCGACGTCAGGGCCTGCGGGAACGGCCGCGGCCGACCCTCCCAGTTGAGGTACGTGCCCGGCTTCTCGACCGGGGGCGCGACCGGCAGGACGACGTCCGCCAGGTCAGTGACCTCGGAGGGACGCACCTCGAGCGAGACCAGGAAGCCCACGGCGGCGAGCGCCTCGCGCGCCGCGGCAGGGTCGGGAAGGTCGCGGACGTCGACGCCGCCGACGACGAGACCCGCGAGCGAGCCGGTCCGGGCCGCCTCGAGCATCGCCGAGACCGAACGGCCCGGCTGCTCGGGCAGGTGGTCGACGCCCCACACCGCGGCGACGTCGACCCGGGCCGCGGCCTGGGCGACCGGACGACCACCGGGGAGGAGGCTCGGCAGCGCGCCGACCTCGATGCCGCCGCGCTCGCCCGCACGCCGCGGGATCCACGCGAGGCGGGCTCCCGTGCGGTCGGCCAGCCGGCGCACCGCGGACAGCCCGCCGGGGATCGCACCGAGGCGCTCACCCACGAGGATCAGGGCGCCGCCGAGCCCGAGCTCCGCCGCGAGCGCGCTCAGCTCGGTTTCGGGGGCGTCCGTCGCGATCGCGTCGAGCACCTCCGGCTCCGTGCCGGGCGCAGCCGCGAGGAGCGTGCCGTCGAGGCGGTCGAGCGCGCGGGTCGCGAACGGTGCGACCGACGTCACGTGCGTGCGACCGGCGAGGACTCCCTTGCGCAGCCGCAGGAACGCGACCCCGGCCTCCTCCTCGGCCTCGAGGGCGACGAGCAGCACCCGCGGGGACCGCTCGAGGTCCGTGAACGTGACGTCGAGGGGGCGCCCGGCGACGCTCGAGGCGAGGAACGCCTCCTCCTCCGCCGAGTGCGGCCGAGACCGCAGGTCGATGTCGTTGGTGCCGAGCGCGACGCGCGCGAACTTCGAGTATGCGTAGGCGTCCTCGATCGTGAGGCGGCCACCGGGGAGCACCCCGACGCCGCGCGCACCGGTCGAACCAGCGTCGGCGCCGATCGCCGCGGCGAGACCTGCCGCCGCGACCTCGAGGGCCTCGGGCCAGCTCGCCGGGACGAGCTCACCGGTCGCCGCGTCGCGCACGAGCGGGGACCGCAGGCGGTCCGGTGCGGACTGCCAGGCGAAGGCGAACCGGTCCTTGTCGGTGATCCACTCCTCGTTGACCGCGGGGTCCTCCCCCGCGAGCCGACGCAGGACGACGCCGCGGCGGTGGTCGACGCGGATCGCCGAGCCGGACGAGTCGTGCTCCGCGACACCCGGGGTCGAGACGAGGTCGAACGGTCGCGAACGGAACCGGTACGCCGCGCTCGTGAGCGCACCGACCGGGCAGATCTGCACGGTGTTGCCGGAGAAGTACGAGGCGAACGGCGCTCCGGACCCGTCGACGAGCTCGGCCGGGCCGATCGGCAGGTCGGCGAACCCGGCCTCGCCGGGCGTCCCGCCGGTCGCGTAGCCGAGGACACCGGTGTCGAACCGACCGATCTGCTGGTTCGCGCCACGCTTCTGCAGGTCGATGAACGGGTCGCCCGCGATCTCCTTCGAGAACCGCGTGCACCGCTGGCACAGGATGCAGCGCTCACGGTCGAGCAGGATCTGCGTCGAGATCGCGATCGGCTTGGGGAACGTCCGCTTGATGTCGACGAAGCGGCTCTGGCTGCGGCCGTTGCTCATCGCCTGGTTCTGCAGGGGGCACTCGCCGCCCTTGTCGCAGACCGGGCAGTCGAGCGGGTGGTTGATGAGCAGCAGCTCCATGACGCCGTGCTGCGCCTTGTCGCTCTCGGCGGACGTCAGCTGCGTCTTGACCTGCATGCCCGGCGTCGCCTCGAGGGTGCACGACGGCTGGGGCTTGGGCATCTTGGCGAGCTTGCCGTCACGGCCAGGGGCCCACACCTCGACGAGGCACTGACGGCACGCACCCACGGGCGCGAGCAGCGGGTGGTCGCAGAACCGCGGGATCGCGATGCCCACCTGCTCGGCGGCCCGGATGACGAGCGTGCCCTTGGGCACCGCCATCTCGATGTCGTCGATCGAGAACGTCACGGCGGTCGCCGGGTCGAGCGGCGTCTCCGCTGCCGCCGGCGGGGGCACGAGGATCCCGGTCGAGGGCTTCGGTGTGGTGGTCGTCATGCGTGTACCCCCGCGAGCTGCCCGGCGCCACGGCGCGGGGTGTAGGTGAACAGCGAGCTTCGCTCCGGTGGGAAGAGCACGTCGGCGGGCGTGTGGGTGCCCGCCTCGAACTCGTCGCGGAAGTACTGGATCGCGGACGTGACCGGGCTCGTCGCACCGTCGCCGAGCGCGCAGAACGCGCGCCCGAGGATGTTGTCGCACAGGTCGAGCAGCGTGTCGATGTCCTCGGTCGTGCCCTCGCCGGCGACGAGGCGCTTCATGATCTGGTCGAGCCAGTACGTGCCCTCGCGGCACGGCGTGCACTTGCCGCACGACTCGTGCTTGTAGAACGCGGTCCAGCGCGCCACAGCCCGGACGACGGACGTCGTCTCGTCGAAGATCTGCAGCGCGCGCGTGCCGAGCATCGAGCCGGCCTTGCCGACCGACTCGTAGTCGAGCGGCACGTCGAGGTGCTCGGCCGTGAACAGCGGGGTGGACGACCCGCCGGGCGTCCAGAACTTCAGCTCGTGGCCCTCGCGGACGCCGCCGGCCATGTCGAGGAGCTCGCGCAGCGTGATGCCGAGCGGCGCCTCGTACTGGCCCGGGCGCGTGACGTGCCCCGACAGGGAGAACAGTCCGAAGCCGGTCGAGCGCTCGGTCCCCATGGACTTGAACCAGTCCGCGCCACCCTCGAGGATCGACGGCACCGAGGCGATCGACTCGACGTTGTTGACCACAGTCGGGCGTGCGTACAGACCCGCGACCGCGGGGAACGGCGGCTTGAGGCGCGGCTGACCGCGCCGGCCCTCGAGCGAGTCGAGCAGCGCCGTCTCCTCGCCGCAGATGTACGCGCCGGCACCGGCGTGCACCGTGATCTCGAGGTCGAAGCCGGTGCCCAGGATGTTGTCCCCGACGTACCCGGCCGCCCTGGCCTCCGCGACCGCGTTGAGCAGCCGCCGGTAGACGTGCACGACCTCGCCGCGCACGTAGATGAACGCGTGGTGGCAGCCGATCGCGTAGGACGTGATGATCGCGCCCTCGATGAGCTCCTGCGGGCTCGCGAGCATGAGCGGGATGTCCTTGCAGGTCCCCGGCTCCGACTCGTCCGCGTTGATCACGAGGTAGCGCGGGCCGCCGTCGGGCGCGGGCAGGAAGCCCCACTTCATGCCCGTCGGGAACCCCGCGCCGCCACGGCCGCGCAGCCCGGAGTCCTTGACCGCGGTCACCACGTCGGCCGGCGCCATCGCGAGCGCCGCGCGCAGACCGCGGTAGCCACCGTTCTTCAGGTACGTCGCCAGGGTCCAGGAGCGGTCGGCCTCCCAGTTCTTGGTCAGCACCGGGGTCAGGGTCGTCGCCTCGGTCATCAGGAGCCCTTCACCTGGTCGGTGGGCTGGTTCGCGCCAGCGGCCGGGAACGGCGGCGCGGTCCAGCCGCGCTCGCGGGCCAGCACCGTGCCGCGCGTCGTGGCCTCGCCCGCACCCACGCCCTCGTCGGCGCGGCCGTCGGTGAACCCGGCGAGGACGCGCGACATGGCCTTGAACGAGCAGACGCTCGCGGCACCCCGCGTCGGGGCGACCGGCTCGCCGGCCCGCAGCCTGTCGACGGTCTCGACCGCGCTCGCGGGCGTCTGGTTGTCGAAGAACTCCCAGTTGACCATGACGACCGGCGCGTAGTCGCAGGCCGCGTTGCACTCGACGCGCTCGAGCGTGATCGCGCCGTCCGCGGTGGTCTCGTCGTTGCCGACGCCGAGGTGGTCGGACAGCTCCTCCCAGATCGCGTCGCCACCCATGACCGCGCACAGCGTGTTGGTACAGACCCCCACGGTGTACTCGCCGTTCGGGCGCCGCTTGTACTGCGTGTAGAACGTGGCGACGGCCGAGACCTCGGCGGTCGACAGGTCGAGCGTCTCGGCGCAGAACGCGATGCCGGCCGGACTCACGTACCCGTCCTCGCTCTGCACGAGGTGCAGCAGCGGCAGGAGCGCCGAGCGGGCCTCGGGGTAGCGCGCGACGACCTGCGCGGCGTCGGCATCCAGCCGAGCGCGCGTGGCGTCGTCATAGGCGCTGCGACGGACGGCAGCGCCCGCGGTCGACGGTGTGCTCTCGACGGACATCAGCGGTCCACCCCTCCCAGGACAGGGTCCAGCGACGCGACGGCCACGACGACGTCGGCGAGCATGCCGCCCTCGCACATGACCGACACGGCCTGCAGGTTGTTGAACGACGGGTCACGGAAGTGCGCCCGGTACGGCTTGGTGCCACCGTCGGACACGAGGTGCACGCCGAGCTCGCCGCGGGGCGCCTCGACGCTCTGGTACACCTGGCCCGCGGGGACCCGGAAGCCCTCCGTCACGAGCTTGAAGTGGTGGATCAGGGCCTCCATCGAGGTGCCCATGATCTCCCGGATGTGGTCGAGCGAGTTGCCCATGCCGTCCGAGCCGATCGCGAGCTGTGCGGGCCACGCGATCTTCTTGTCGGCGACCATGACCGGGCCCGGGCCGGACGCCTGGAGCCGGTCGACCGTCTGCTCGACGATGCGCATGGACTGGTAGATCTCCTCGATCCGGACGATCATCCGGCCCCAGGCGTCGGCCGTCTCGGCGACGGGGATCTCGAAGTCGTACGTCTCGTAGCCGCAGTACGGCGCGGCCTTGCGCACGTCGTACGGGAGGCCCGCCGAGCGCAGGACGGGACCGGTCATGCCGAGCGCCATGCAGCCCGACAGGTTGAGGTAGCCCACGCCCTTCATGCGGCCCTGCAAGATCGGGTTGCCGAGCATGAGGTCCTCGAGCTGGCGCATGTAGCGCTTGATCGTGACCAGGGCCTCGCGGATCGTGTCGAGCGCGCCCGGAGGGATGTCCTGCGCGACGCCGCCGGGGCGCAGGTACGCGTGGTTCATGCGTAGGCCGGTGATCAGCTCGAAGATCTTGAGGACCTCTTCGCGGGCCGTGAAGCCGCTCATCATGATCGTGGTGGCGCCGAGCTCGTTGCCGCCCGACGCGAGGCAGACCAGGTGCGAGCTGATCCGGTTGAGCTCCATCATCAGGACCCGGATGACCGTCGCACGCTCGGGGATGTCGTTCGTGATGCCGAGGAGCTTCTCGACGGCCAGGCAGTACACGGCCTCCGAGGAGATCGGCGCGACGTAGTCCATGCGCGTGCAGTACGTCACGCCCTGGGTCCAGGTACGGAACTCCATGTTCTTCTCGATGCCGGTGTGGAGGTAGCCGACGCCCGCGCGGGCCTCGGTGACCGTCTCACCGTCGATCTCGAGCATGAGCCGGAGCACGCCGTGGGTCGACGGGTGCTGCGGTCCCATGTTGACGACGATGCGTTCCTCGCCGAGCCGTGCGGCCTCTTCGGCGATCTCGGACCAGTCGCCGCCCGCGGCCTCGAACGACGGGATGCCGGTGGCGTCCTCGTCGACGATGTGGCCGGTGGAGCGGGGTGCGCCCGGGGTGCTCGATGTCATCGGTACGACCTCCGCTGGTCCGGGGGCGGCACGGTGGCGCCCTTGTACTCGACCGGGATCCCCCCGAGGGGGTAGTCCTTGCGCTGGGGGTGCCCAGGCCAGTCGTCGGGCATCTCGATGCGCGCGAGCGCGGGGTGCCCGTCGAACTCGATGCCGAAGAAGTCCCAGGTCTCGCGCTCGTGCCAGTCGTGGGTGGGGTACACCGCGACGGTCGACGGGATGTGCGCGTCGCCGTCCGGGACCGAGACCTCGAGCCGCAGCCGCCTGCTGTGCGTGACCGACACCAGGTGGTAGACCGCGTGCAGCTCACGGCCGATGTCGTGCGGGTAGTGCGCGCCGGAGACGCCGAGGCTCAGCTCGAAGCGCAGGTCCTGGTCGTCGCGCAGCGCGCGGCAGACCGTCACGATGTGCTCGCGGGCGACGTTGAGCGTGAGCTCGCCGCGGTCCACGACGACGGACTCGATCGCCGCGTCGAACGCCGTGCCGGACTCCTCGAGGACCTCGGCGAGGATGTCGACGACCTCGTCGAACCAGCCGCCGTAGGGCCTCGCGGACGGGCCGGGCAGGACGATCGTCGTCACGAGGCGGCCGAACCCGGAGGTGTCGCCGGTGCCGGGTGCGCCGAACTGCCCCATCCGGACGTCGAGGACGTCGAGCGGCGCGCGCCCGCCCGGGGACACCGCCGTGGAGGCGCCCTCGAGCTCGGCCGCGCTCGTCGGTTCCTGGGGAGCGTCGCTCATCGCAGCAGCCCTGTCATGTGGGACGTCGGCGTCGCGGCGAGCGCCGCAGCCTCGGCGGCGCGGGCCGCCTCCTCGCGGTTCACGCCGAGCGGCGTGGACTGGATCTGCTCGTGCAGCGCGAGGATCGCATTGATGAGCATCTCGGGGCGGGGCGGACAACCGGGCAGGTAGATGTCGACCGGCACGATGTGGTCGACGCCCTGCACGATCGCGTAGTTGTTGAACATCCCGCCCGACGACGCGCACACGCCCATCGACAGGACCCACTTGGGCTCCGGCATCTGGTCGTAGACCTGCCGGACCACGGGTGCCATCTTCTGGCTCACGCGCCCCGCGACGATCATGAGGTCCGCCTGCCGCGGCGACGCGCGGAAGACCTCCATGCCGAAGCGCGAGATGTCGAAGCGCGACGTCCCGGTCGCCATCATCTCGATCGCGCAGCACGCCAGGCCGAACGTGACCGGCCACAGCGAGCCCTTGCGGAAGTAGCCGACGAGATCCTCGACCGTCGTCAGCAGGAACCCGGAGGGTGCCTCTTCGATGCCCATGTCAGCTCACCCCTAGTCCCACTCGAGTCCACCGCGGCGCCACTCGTACACGAACGGCACCGTGATGATGGCCAGGAAGCCCATCATCGCGACGAGGCCGAACACGGCGAGCTCCGTGAAGTTCACGGCCCACGGATAGAGGAAGACGACCTCGATGTCGAAGATGATGAACGTCATCGCGACGAGGTAGTACTTGATCGGGAACCGGCCACCGCCGACGGCGTGCGGGGTCGGCTCGATGCCGCACTCGTACGCGTCGAGCTTGGCGCGGTTGTAGCGGCGCGGGCCGAGGATCGCGCTCGCGCCGACGCCACCGAGGGCGAGCACAGCGGCGATCCCCATCATCACCAGGATCGGCACGTACGGGTTGGTCATCTCAGAGCCCTCCCGGTCAGGGATTGGGTGGGCCTCGGTGCCGAGGTCCTGCGGTCGGTCGGAGAACAGCCTGTCGTGGAACGGTCGAGGGGCGTGCGGTCGTCGCTCATGCTGCCGGGACGATCTTGGTCAGACCCGAGATGACGCGGTCGACGACGTCGCCACCGCGTGGCTCGTAGCAGTCCGAGAGCAGCTTGAGCGTGAAGCGCATCAGCAGCGGGCGGGGCAGCCCGTACCGCGTGCACAGCCGCATGATCTGCGGGTGCTCGATGATCTTCACGAAGTAGCGGCCGAGCGTGTAGTACCCACCGAGGTCGTCCTTCATGCGGGTCGCGTAGGTCCCGAGTGCGCGCTCGCGACCCGCGGCCGACCCGCGCGAGGCCGCCTGGACGACGGCGTCGGCGGCGAACCGGCCGGCCTGCAGCCCGTACGCGATGCCCTCACCGTTGAACGGGCTGACCATGCCGGCCGAGTCGCCGGCGAGCATGAGGCCGCGCCCGTAGAGCGGCCCGCGGTTGAAGCCCATGGGCAGCGCGGCGCCGCGGACCGGGCCGATCTGGTTGTCGGGCGTGAACTCCCACTCGGCGGGCGCGTTGGCCATCCACTTCCCGAACAGGTCCTTGTAGTCGACCTTCGTCGCGGCGGCCGTCGACGACACGCTGCCGAGGCCCACGTTCGCGGTGCCGTCACCGAGCGAGAAGATCCAGCCGTAGCCGGGCATGAGGTTGGACCGCCCGGGGGCGCCGTCCCACAGCTCGAGGTGGCTCTCCATCCAGGGGTCCTGGTCGCGCGGCGTGCGGAAGTACGTGCGCACCGCGACACCCATCGGGCGGTCGTCGCGCTTGGCGAGCCCCAGGCCGGTCGCGAGCCGTGCGGACACGCCGTCGGCGGCGATGACGACGGGCGCCCGGTAGGTGATCTCGTCGCCGCTGCGCCGACCGTCGTCGTCCACCGGCCGGGCCGTGACGCCGACGACGCGACCCGTGCGCTCGTCGAGCACCGGGCCCGTGACGTTGGTGCGCTCGAGCAGCTTGGCGCCGGCGGCACGGGCGTGCTCGACGAGCGCGTGGTCGAGGCTCATACGCGTGCGCGCCAGCCCGTAGGACGGGTAGCTCGACAGCTCGGGCCAGGGCAGCTCGAGGCGGTGACCGCCACCGACCACGCGCAGACCCTTGTTGCGGATCCAGCCGTCGCTCTCGCGGAGCGGCACGCCCATGGCGACGAGCTCCTTGACCGCGCGGGGCGTCAGGCCGTCGCCGCAGATCTTGTCCCGAGGGAACGACGCCTTGTCGAGGAGCAGCACATCCAGGCCGGCCGACGCGCAGTGGTACGCCGCGCTCGAGCCTGCGGGGCCAGCGCCGACGACGATGACATCAGCGTCATCGTGCCCTGCATTGACCACGGACTTCCCCATTTGTGAAGGCATTCCTGCTACGACTTGCCGAGTCTAACCACCGTCCCACGACGTGTCTGCGAAGGCTTACCTCATCATCGTTGACCAGCTGTGTCCCTGCTCACATCCCCTGCGGCGCCGCACCGACGTGCGGCTCCGGGCCGTCGATTCTCAGGACGGCCGGACCCCACGGTGCAACGCGACGATCCCGCCTGAGAGGTTCCGAAATGCGACCTGACCCCACCCGGCGGCCTTGATCAGCTGCCCGAGACCCTGCTGGTCCGGCCAGTCGCGGATCGACTCGGCCAGGTACACGTAGGCGTCGGGCTCCTTGGACACCGCGCGCGCGACGGGCGGCAGCGCGCGCATGAGGTACTCGGTGTAGACGGTCCGGAACGGGGCCCACGTCGGACGCGAGAACTCGCACACGACCAGTCGCCCGCCGGGACGGGTCACCCGCAGCAGCTCGGCGAGCGCACCGGCGGTGTCCACGACGTTGCGCAGCCCGAACGAGATCGTCACGGCGTCGAACGACTCGTCAGCGAACGGCAGCGCGGTCGCGTCACCGGCGACGAACCCGAGGTCGGGGCGTCGGCGCTTGCCGACCTCGAGCATCCCGAACGACAGGTCGCACGGCACGACGCGCACGCCGGCGTCGGCGAGCGGCTCGCTCGACGTCCCGGTGCCGGCGGCGAGGTCGAGGACCTGCTCGCCGCGCTGCGCCCCCACGGCGGCGAGGGTCGCCCGGCGCCAGTAGCGGTCCTGCCCGAGGGAGATGACGTCGTTCGTCACGTCGTAGCGACGCGCGACGGCGTCGAACATGGCGGCGACGGCACGGGGGTCCTTGTCGAGGGTGGCGCGGGGCATGGCCCCATCGTCTCAGGTCGGCAGGGGTGTCACGTCCGGGGGACGTACCCTGACACACGATGACCAGCACCTCGCCCGATGCCGTCCCGTATCCCTTGGTCGTACGGACGGTTGCGCTCGACGACCTCGCCCACCCCGGCCCTCGCACCGTCGGAGCGCCGTCCGGCACCGACGACGCGACCGCTCTGCTCGACCTGCTGCCGCCCGACGCCCCGCTCGCCTGGGTCCGGCGCGGCGACGGGCTCGTCGGGTGGGGTGAGGCCCTGCGGATCACCGTCACCGGCGCCGACCGGTTCGCCGACGCCGAGCGCGCCTGGCACGAGGTGCTCGCGCACGCGGTCGTGCGGGACGAGGTCGGCCTGCCCGGGACCGGACCGGTCGCGTTCGGCTCGTTCGCGTTCGACGAGGACTCCGCGGCGGGCGGCGTCGTCGTCGTCCCCCGCGTCGTCGTCGGGCGTCGTGCGGGCCGTCTGTGGCTCACGACCATCGACTCGGGCGCGACCCTGCGCCCTGCCCCCACGCTCGCCGACGTGGTCGGTCCTCGGGCACCCGTCCCCTCGCCGGGTGCCGTCACGTTCGGCGACGGCGCCGTCCCGGCGGACCGGTGGCCCGACGTCGTCGGGCAGGGCGTCGCGGCGATCCGCGCGGGCGAGCTGGACAAGGTGGTGCTCGCGCGCGACGTCTGCGCCCGCACCGCCGACCCGCTCGACGTGCGCTGGCCGCTGCACCGCCTCGCCCGGCAGTACCCGTCGTGCTGGACGTTCTCGGTCGACGGCATGCTCGGCGCGACGCCCGAGCTGCTCGTCCGCTCGGAGAAGGGCCTGGTCACCTCGCGCGTGCTCGCCGGGACGATCCGGCGCACGGGCGACGAGAACGCGGACGTCGCGCGCGCCGCGATCCTCGCGCACTCCTCGAAGGACCTCGAGGAGCACGAGTACGCGGTCGCGTCGGTCGCCCACGCTCTCGAACCCTTCTGCTCGTCGATCAACGTGCCCGACGTGCCGTTCGTCCTGCACCTGCCCAACGTCCTGCACCTCGCCTCGGACGTCACGGGGGTCCTGGCCGGCTCGGCTCCCGACGGCGCCGCCACCTCGCCCGCCATCGGTGGCGTCGCCGCACCCGCGAGCATCCACCCGTCGAGCCTCGCGCTCGCCGCGGCGCTGCACCCGTCGGCCGCCGTGTGCGGAACCCCGACGGCCGCCGCGCGCGACCTCATCACCCGGATCGAGGGCATGGACCGTGCCCGCTACGCCGGGCCCGTCGGCTGGTTCGGTGCCGACGGCGACGGCGAGTGGGGCATCGCCCTGCGGTCGGCGCAGGTGGACCCGGACGACCCGCGACGCATCCGGCTGTTCGCCGGCTGCGGGATCGTCGCCGCGTCCGACCCGGCCGCCGAGCTCGCCGAGTCCGAGGCGAAGCTCATCCCCATGCGTGACGCGCTCGCGTCCGACTGACTGGGCAGGGCCGCAGCCACCCGGGTGCGACCAACCGGCGAGCGACGAACGACGAACGAAGGAACGGCCGGCACCCGGGGGTGCCGGCCGTTCCTGTGACGGGACGCGGATGGGGGGTCCGCATCGACCGTCTCCCGGGGGGCGAAGGGAGGACACCCGCCCGGGCGTCTGCGTCAGCCCTGGCCGGTACCGCCCTGGCCCTGCTGCTGCTGCTCCTGGTACCACTTGTACAGCTGGTCCGGGGTCATCTGCCGCGGGTCGGTCGGGGTGGTCGAGTCGGAGCTGGGCGTGGTCGCAGCCTTCGTCGCGAGGGTGACCTTCACGTCGATGGCCTTGCCGTCACGGACCACCGTGAGCGTCGCCTGTGCGCCGGACGCCATGCCACGGACGTAGGCGGTCAAGGACTCGGCGCCGCCGACCGGCTTGCCGTCGATCGCGACGATCACGTCCTTGGCCTGCAGGCTCGCGTTCGCCGCGGGTGAGCCGGCCGTGACCTCCTGGACGACCGCGCCGAGACGGGTCGTGTTGTCCACGGTCGCCGTGCCGTCACTGAGCGAGACGCCCAGGAACGCGTGCTGCGCGGAGCCCGAGGCGACGAGCTGCGCTGCGATGTTCTTGACGAGGTTCACCGGGATCGCGAAGCCGAGACCGATCGAGCCCGACGAGCTGGACAGCGTCGCGATCGACGACGTGATGCCGACGACCCGGCCCTCGGCGTCGAACAGCGGGCCACCGGAGTTGCCCGGGTTGACCGCCGCGTCGATCTGGATCGCGTTCGTCACGACCGCGTCCGAGCTCGAGCCCGTGGTCGACGTCGACACCGGCCGGTCGACGGCCGAGACGATGCCCGTCGTGACCGTGTTGGCCAGGCCGAGCGGGTTGCCGACCGCCATGACGGGCTGGCCGACCACGATCGCGCCCGAGTCACCGAGCGCCGCGGGCGACAGGTCGCTCGGAGCGTCCTTGAGCTTGATCACCGCGAGGTCCGTCGTCGCGTCCTTGCCCACGATCGTGGCCTTGAACACGCGCCCGTCCGTGAGCGTCACCGAGACGTCGCCCTGCGCACCCTCGACCACGTGGTTGTTCGTGATGATGTTGCCGGTCTTGTCGAGGATGACGCCCGAGCCCTGCGCGCTGCCGCTGGTCGTCGTGACCTCGATCGCGACGACCGAGGCCTGCACGGCCGCGGCGACCTTCTGCCAGTCGGGGTTGTCGGACGTCGAGCCCGCGACCGGGACGGACGAGTTGGTGCTCTGCCCGATGGTCGCGAACGACGCGGGCGTCGCGTTCGAGGTGCCGTCGTCGAACGCATGGGTCAGCGCCGCCGTCCCGAAGCTCGCGAGCAGAGCAGCGCCGGCTGCGGCTGCGGTGACCGGCAGCCAGATCGACCGCCGGGCCTGGGTCGGGACCGCACCGGGCTCGGTCGCGCCGGACGCCTGACCGGGCGCCTGTCCAGGAGCGAGGAACGGGTCGGCGCCCGACCGGGCTGCGTGGTGCTGGGCGGCGGCCGCATGCTGCCGGGCCGCGGCCTCCTGGGCGGCCGCGTGCTGAGCGGCCGCGTGCTGCTGCGCGGCGACGTACTGCTGCGCGGCGTAGTGCACGCGCGGGTCGACGCCCGGCGCGGGCTGCGGCGGCAGGAAGGGGTTGGCAGGCTGGGCCGGGGGCGTCGGCGGCAGGGGCTGCGTCACCTGCGTCGGCGGCAAGGGCTGGGTGGGGTGCTCGGTCGCTGCCGGCGGCGCGGTCGCTGCGGGGTGCTCGGACGCTGCGGCGGACTCGACCGGCGTCGTGCCGCCGGTGGTCTGCGCTGCGTTCTGCTCGGGCTCGGCCGAGCCGGGGACCTCGGGTGCGGTGCTCATGGGATCTGCCCTCCTTGTTGTCCACCATGACACCCGGGGGCGCTGTGCGCAGTCTTGAGAGTTCCTGGGAATCGGCTGCGAATCGTTCGCGAGCGGGTCGACGTCGCTCGCAGAGGCGGACGGGGACGGCTCAGCGCGAGAGGGCTGTGACCGCGTCGTCGACCGCGTCGGCGATCCGGGCCATGAGCGCGCGCCGACCGGCACGGTCGACCCGGACCTCGACCACCGACACGCCGGGTCCGGGCGCTGCGAGCGCCGGGGCGAGCCCGTCGACGTCGCCGACCCGGGTGTGCCGGACGCCGTACGCGGCACACAGCGCGGACAGGTCGGCCCCGTGCGGGGTCCCGAACACGCGCTCGAAGACGTCTGCGCGCTCGGGGGCGCCGTGCTCGAGGGTCGCGAAGATCGAACCGCCGTCGTCGTTGGCGACGACGATCTGCAGGTCGGCCGTGGCCTCGAGGGAACCGCGCAGCAGCCCGCCGACGTCGTGCAGGAACGTCAGGTCCCCGACGAGCGCCCGCACGCGACGCGCCGGCAGCGCCAGAGCGACCCCGATCGCGGTCGAGAGCGTCCCGTCGATCCCGGCGAGCCCACGGTTCGCGAGCACGAGCGGTGGGGCGTCCCACGCGCCGACGAGGTCGAGGTCGCGCACCGGGTTGCTTGAGCCGACGACGAGCACGTCGTCCCCGGACGTGGCGCGCGCGACCGCCCGCGCGAGCAGCGGCCCGGTCACGCGGGTGCCGGCCCGCGACGGTGCCGCGAGGACCTCGGGGTCCAGGACGCCGTCGACCGCCGCGAGCGCCGCCGAGCCGGCTGCCACCCACGCGTCGAGCCACGCACCCGAGAGCGGCCTCTCCCCGGCGGAGGGGCCGAGCAGCCGAGCCGGCACCTCGGCGAGCACCTGCACCGCGGAGCGTGTCGCGTCGGGCCAGTCGGCACCGCGCGGGGCGATGACGACCACCTCGACGTCCTCGCGCGCCAGCAGCGTCGTGACCGGGCGTGACAGCGTGGGGCGCCCGAGCACGAGCACCCGACGCACCCGCCCGCCGAGCTCCGGCCGGGTGAGCAGGAGGCGGTAGGCGCCAACAGCGCACGGCCCGCCGAGCGCGCCCGACGACGGCTCGGCGAGCAGCGGCCAGCCGTTCGCCTCGGCGATCGCCCGTGCGTCCGGACCGGCGCCGTCGCCCGCGACCACGACCGTGCCGGTGTCGTCCGACGCTCCGGGCGCGGTGTGGGACTCGCCGTCGTCCCGCGTCACCGCGCGCCGCCGGACCTCGACGAGCCCCGCGGTCGACGGCGCAGGCCAGGTCGCGCCGGACGGTGCCAGCGGCTCCCGGAACGCGAGGTCGAGATGGACCGGACCAGGCGCACCGGTTCGCGAACCCAGCGCTGCGGCGACGGCTCGCGCGAGGAGGTGGCGCAGGTCACGTCCCTCCCCGGTGCGACCCGTCGGCGCGGGCACGTCGGCGGCGAACCGCACGGCTGAACCGAACAGCCCGACCTGGTCGGTGGTCTGGTTCGCACCCGTGCCGCGCAGCTCGTGCGGGCGGTCGGCGGTGAGGATCAGGAGCGGCAGGCCGGCGTGCGAGGCCTCGAGGACGGCCGGGTGCAGGTTCGCGACCGCGGTGCCCGACGTCGTGACCACCGCGACCGGACGGGTCTCGCCGACGGCATCCGCGGCCTTGGCCAGCCCGAGCGCGAGGAACCCGGCGGACCGCTCGTCGACGCGCACGTGCAGCATGAGGGACGGCGCACCGTCCGGACGGTCGCCGTCGGGCCGGGCCGCGTCCGCGAGCGCGTAGGCGAGGGGCGCGCTGCGCGAGCCGGGGGCCAGCACGACCTCCCGGACCCCGAGCGCTGCGAGCGCCTGGACGAGCACCCGCGCGGCAGTGGTCGCCGGGTTGTCCGCAGCAGTCGTCACGTGCCCACCGTAATCGGGCCGCGGCGTGCGTCAGCCACGGTCGGTCGCTGCCAGGACGGATCGGACCGCGTCCAGGCGCTCGCGCCACCGGGCGAGGGTCGGCGCATCGGCGCGGACAGCCTCGAGCAGGTCCGGGGCGACGTCGGGCCGGTCCACGCGGATCGCGCCGTCGACGGGCAGGAGGGGGTGCGCGACGACGTCGGCGGTGAGCAGCTGGGCCGTCGCGAGCCCGCACGCGTACGGCAGCTCGGACAGGGCCGCTGCGAGCGCGATCCCCGCAGCGAGGCCGACCGACGTCTCGAGCGCCGAGGACACGACGACGGGCAGGCCCACCTGCTCGGCGAGCGCAAGGCACGCCCGCACCCCGCCGAGCGGCTGCACCTTGAGCACCACGATGTCCGCGGCATGCGCCCGCACGACGGCCAGGGGGTCCTCGGCTCGGCGGATCGACTCGTCGGCGGCGATCGGCACGTGGGTCGCGCGCCGGACGGCCGCGAGGTCCGCGACGGTCGGGACGGGCTGCTCGGCGTACTCGAGGCCGCCCGCGGCCCGGTCGAGGACCGAGAGCCGAGACAGCGCGGTGTCGACGTCCCACAGCCCGTTCGCGTCGATGCGGATCGCACCCCCCGGCCCGATCGCGTCGCGCACGGCCTCGAGGCGCGCGATCTCGTCGTCGACCGACTGCCCCGGCTCGGCGACCTTGACCTTCGCGGTCCGGCAGCCCCCGGACGCGGTCACGATGCGGTGCGCAGTCGTGGCGTCGACCGCGGGGACCGTCACGTTGACCGCGATGTGGGTCCGCACCGCGGGCGGCCACCCGTCGTCGGCGGCCTCGCGCGCCGCCCGCCACCACGCGGCCGACTCCGCGGCGTCGTAGTCCCAGAACGGCGAGAACTCGCCCCAGCCGGCCGCCCCGTGCACGAGGACGCCCTCGCGCACCGTGATCCCGCGGAAGCGGGTGCGCATCGGGATCGAGTACACGTGCAGGTCAGGCATGACCCCAGGCTACGGCCGGCTGCAGTCCGCCTCTGCTGCGGTCCGCCTACGCTGGGCGCGTGAGCGCAATCCCCGCGAAGGTGTCCGAGACGTTCGACCCGAGCCGCTGGCGCACCGTCGCCGGGTTCGAGGACCTGACGGACATGACGTACCACCGAGGCGTCGCGCGGGGGGTGGCCGACGACGGCGCACCGACCGAGCGTGACCTACCCGTCGTGCGTGTCGCGTTCGACCGGCCCGAGGTCCGCAACGCGTTCCGCCCCCACACGGTCGACGAGCTCTACCGCGCGCTCGACCACGCACGCATGAGCTCCGACGTCGGCACCGTGCTGCTCACCGGCAACGGCCCGAGCCCCAAGGACGGCGGCTGGGCGTTCTGCTCGGGCGGCGACCAGCGCATCCGCGCCCGCGACGGCTACCGGTACACGGACGACCCCGACGCGCAGACCGCGGACGCGATCGACCCGGCCCGCGCCGGGCGGCTCCACATCCTCGAGGTGCAGCGGCTGATCCGGACGATGCCGAAGGTCGTCGTCGCGGTCGTCGGCGGATGGGCCGCGGGCGGCGGGCACTCGCTGCACGTCGTGGCCGACCTCACGATCGCGTCCCGCCAGCACGCGCGCTTCATGCAGACCGACGCGAACGTCGGCTCGTTCGACGGCGGCTACGGCTCCGCCCTGCTCGCGCGCCAGGTCGGTCAGAAGCGCGCTCGCGAGATCTTCTTCCTCGCCCGCGAGTACTCGGCCGAGGACGCGCTCGCCTGGGGCGCCGTGAACGACGTCGTCGACCACGACGACCTCGAGGACGCCGCCCTCGAGTACGCGCGGATCATCGCGACGAAGTCTCCGCAGGCGATCCGGATGCTCAAGTTCGCGTTCAACCTGGCCGACGACGGCCTCGCAGGTCAGCAGGTCTTCGCCGGAGAGGCCACCCGGCTCGCGTACCTCACGGACGAGGCGGTCGAGGGTCGCGACGCGTTCCTCGAGCACCGCGAGCCGGACTGGTCCGGATTCCCGTACGCGTTCTGAGGAGTGCTCGCGCGCCCCGCCTGACGCGGTTCAGCGGCTCACGAACGTCCACGAGAGCAACGAGACGAGCTGGCTGACGACGTAGGCGGTGCCGATGAGGAGCCCCAGCAGCACTGCGCCGGCGCCCAGCACCGCCCCGATCGCGTGCACGCGCTCCCCGTGGTCCTCACCGTGGTCCGACGTGATCGTGGTCATGCGACCACCCTGCGTCAGGGCGGGCGGATGCGGATCAGCCCGCGGTACCGATCCCGCGTGGGCGGGCTCCCCCGGCGGGAGCAGCCGTGCCGGCGCCGCCTCCACCCCGGGGCGGAGCTGCGGGGCTCAGCCCAGGGTCAGCGACCCGCTGCCGGCCGGCACGAGCTCGACCCAGGTGGCGCCGGGTG
>NZ_DASUIR010000093.1:0-4241 GCF_036279715.1 Cellulomonas sp.
GCCGAGCCGAGCCGGTTCGTTCACGTCGACGCGGGAGCGCGCACGATGCGACTCTTGGGGCGTGGAAGACCTCAGCACCACCCCGCGCCGGCTCGTCCTGCTCCGTCATGCGAAGGCCGAGCACGGGGGCGAGATCGTCGACCACCTGCGTCCGCTGTCGCTCGTCGGTCGCCGCCAGGCGGCCGGCGTGGGTGCCACGCTTCGGGCCGCGGGTGTGATCCCCGAGCTCGTGCTCTGCTCCTCGTCGGTCCGGACCCGCCAGACCTGGGACCTCATGCGCTCGTCGCTCGGTGCACAGCCGGTGGCGGAGATCAGCGACGCGCTGTACTCGGCCGGGGTCCGGGCGTTGCTGGAGGTGGTCCGCGCAGTGTCGTCGGACGTCCGCACGGTCCTGCTCGTCGGCCACGAACCCACGGTCTCGGAAGCGGGAGCGACGCTGGCCGGCCCCGGATCTGACGAACCATGCCTGGCGCGGGTCCGTGTCGGGATGCCGACGGGCAGCTACTCCGTCCTCGAGACAGACGTCGACTGGGCCCAGCTCGAGCCTGACGGGGCGCGGCTCGTCCGGCTCGTCACGCCTGCCTGAACGGTCTGCCCCCCGCGGGCAGGGGGTGGCTCAGACGCCCGACGTCGTGCGAAACGGCGCGAGCATCAGCACGTCGTCGAGCCGGCCACGCACCACGGCGTCCGCGCGCCCCGCCAGGACCGGCTTGGCATTGAACGCGATCCCGAACCCGGCGACCGTGAGCATGTCGAGGTCGTTCGCACCGTCGCCGATCGCGATCGTGCGCTCCAGCGGGATCTCCTCGTCCGCCGCGAAGCCCCGCAGCGCCGCGGCCTTTCCGGCGCGGTCGACGACCGGGCCCCGGACGCGGCCCGTGAGCACCCCGTCCGCGACCTCGAGCCCGTTCGCGCGGTAGCGCGTGACACCGAGCCGCTGCGCGAGCGGTCCGACGACCTCGAGGAAGCCGCCCGAGACGAGGGCGACGGGCCACCCACGTCTCGCGAGCTCGGCGAGGAGCTCGGTGGCCCCGGGGCTGAGGGTGATCTCGGCGAGGACGTCCGCGAAGACGCTGACCGGCAGACCGGCCAGGGTCGCGACCCGGGCGTGCAGGGACGCGGCGAAGTCGAGCTCGCCTCGCATCGCGCGCTCGGTGATGTCGGCGACTTCGGCGCGCGAGCCTGCGTGCGCGGCGAGGAGCTCGATGACCTCAGCCGTGATGAGGGTCGAGTCGACGTCCAGCACGACGAGGCGTCGGCCGTCCAGGGCACGGGGCAACGGGGTCACGGAGGTGAGGGTAGTGCTCCGACGCCGCGAGCGCGGCGACCGTTCAGGGTTCGATGACCGTCCCCTTCGGGACGACCGTGATGCCCGACTCCGTCACCGTGAAGCCCCGCGCGAGGTCGTGCTCGCGGTCCAGACCGACGCCCGCCCGCTCGGGGACGATGACGTTCTTGTCGAGGATCGCGCGGTGGACCTGCGCGTAGCGGCTGACCTGGACGCCGTCCATGAGGACCGAGTCGGTCACCTGCGCCCACGAGTGCAGGTAGGTCCCGGGGGACAGGATCGAGCCCGTGACGGTCGCACCGGAGACCAGCACGCCGGGGGAGACGATCGAGTCGGCGGCATGGCCGAGGCGCCCGGCGCCGGCGTGCACGAACTTGGCGGGAGGCAGCCCGGTGTAGCCCGTGTACACGGGCCACTGGTCGTTGTAGAGGTTGAAGACCGGCTCGATCGAGATCAGGTCCTGGTTCGCGTCGAAGTACGAGTCGAGCGTGCCGACGTCGCGCCAGTAGTCGCGGTCGCGAGGCGTCGACCCGGGCACGTCGTTGTGGATGAAGTCGTAGACCGCCGCGGTCCCTCGCTCGACGAACGCGGGGACGAGGTCGCCGCCCATGTCGTGCCGGGACGTCGGGTTCTCGGCGTCGCGCGTGACGGCGTCGACGAGCGCGTCGGTGTTGATGACGTAGTTGCCCATCGAGGCGAGGATCTCGCCCGGTGAGTCAGCGAGGCCCACGGGGTCGGTCGGCTTCTCGCGGAACGCCGCGATGCGCGTCGGGTCGCCCGGGACCGTCTCGATGACGCCGAACTGGTCGGCCATGGCGATCGGCTGCCGGATCCCGGCGACCGTGAGCTCGGCGCCTGTCTCGACGTGCTGGTCCACCATCTGGGAGAAGTCCATGCGGTAGACGTGGTCGGCACCGACGACGACGACGATGTCGGGCCGCTCGTCGTCGATGATGTTCAGGCACTGGTAGATCGCGTCGGCGCTCCCCAGGTACCAGTGCTTGCCGACCCGCTGCTGCGCGGGCACAGGGGCGACGTAGTTGCCGAGCAGCGTCGACATGCGCCACGTCTTCGCGACGTGACGGTCGAGGCTGTGCGACTTGTACTGCGTCAGCACGATGACGTGCAGGTATCGGGAGTTCACGAGGTTCGACAGGGCGAAGTCCACCAGTCGGTAGATCCCCCCGAACGGCACCGCGGGCTTGGCCCGGTGCGCCGTGAGCGGCATGAGCCGCTTGCCTTCCCCACCTGCGAGGACGATTGCCAGGACACGCGGCGCTGCCATGGCACGACCCTAAGCCCACGGGGTGCCCGGCGCGATATCCGGCTCGCCACGCGCTAGCGTGTCGCCAGATGGGCCGGTGTGGCCGGGCCGGGGAGAGGGAGCGAACGTGCGTGTCGACCTGTTGACCCGGGAGTACCCGCCCCACGTGTACGGCGGTGCCGGTGTGCACGTGACCGAGCTCGCCGCAGTGCTGCGTCGCAGCATCGACGTCCGCGTGCACTGCTTCGACGGCCCGCGTGACGAGGCCGGTGTGACGGGTTACGACGTCCCCGGGACCCTCGGGGGCGCGAACCCTGCTCTCGCGACGTTCGGCGTCGACCTGCTCATGGCCGACGGGGTGTCCGGCACGGACATCGTGCACTCGCACACGTGGTACGCGAACCTCGGCGGCCATCTCGCCGGGCTGCTGCACGGCATCCCGCACGTGGTCTCGGCGCACAGCCTCGAGCCCTTGCGGCCGTGGAAGGCCGAGCAGCTCGGCGGTGGCTACGCCCTGTCGAGCTGGGCCGAGAAGACGGCCTACGAGGGTGCCGCGGGCGTGATCGCCGTGAGCGCCGGCATGCGGACCGACATCTTGCGCAGCTACCCGGCGGTCGACCCGGCGCGCGTGCACGTCGTGCACAACGGCATCGACCTCGACGGGTGGCGGCGCCCGACCGGCGAGGCGGCGCTCGCGCAGGCCGATGCCGTGGTCCGCGGGCTCGGGATCGACCCGGACCGGCCCTCGGTCGTCTTCGTCGGCCGCATCACGCGGCAGAAGGGCCTGCCCTACTTCCTGCGCGCGGCCGAGCAGCTTCCCCCCGAGGTCCAGCTCGTCCTGTGCGCCGGCGCACCCGACACCCCGGCGATCGCTGCCGAGGTCACGGCGCTCGTCGAGGCGCTCCGCAAGCGCCGCGACGGCGTCGTGTGGATCGAGCGCATGCTGCCCCGCGCCGAGCTCGTCGCCGTCCTTGCGAGCGGAACGGTGTTCGCATGCCCGTCCGTCTATGAGCCGTTGGGCATCGTCAACCTCGAGGCCATGGCCGTCGGCCTTCCGGTCGTGGGCTCCGCGACGGGGGGGATCCCCGAGGTGGTGGACGACGGCGTCACGGGGCTGCTCGTGCCCATCAACCAGGTGCAGGACGGCACAGGCACGCCGCTCGACCCCGACCGGTTCGTCGACGACCTCGCTGCCGCGCTCATCGAGCTGTCGACCGACCCGACGCGCGCAGCCGTGATGGGGGAGGCCGCACGTCGCCGTGTCGAGGACCACTTCTCGTGGGACGCGATCGGTCAGCGGACCCTGGAGGTCTACCGGTCGGTGCTCGCGGGCTAGGTGCGCGAGCCGTCCCGGGCGTCCGGGTCGGGGGCGGGCAGCGTCGCGGCCGACATGGCGCGCCGCGCGGCCCGGTCGACCTCACGCAGCGCCGTCGAGCGCTGGTCCGCCTGCCACAGGTTGACCGCGCCGCCGTCGTCCGCGGTCGCCAGCGCAACGATCGCCCGCAGGCGCGCGGCGCTCGCCAGCACGCGCACGCGACGTGCGTCGATCCCGCGGGGGAGCCGCCAGCCGGGGTCGCCGTCGCTGCGCAGCGCGGCGATCGCCTCGGCCGCGTCCGGCCGCCAGCGGGCGACGTCGAGGGCGGCGAGCGCCCGCGTCGCCTGCGTGAGCGCCGCGCGCAGGTCCCGCTC
>NZ_DASUIR010000094.1:0-5205 GCF_036279715.1 Cellulomonas sp.
GCTGTGCGACCAGCTCGCCGACGGCGGACGGATGGTGATCCCGGTGCGCTCCACGCTGTGGGCCGTCGAGCGCCATGGCGACGAGCTCGAGTCCACCAACCTCGGCTCCTACGCGTTCGTCCCGCTGCGCTGAACGCGACGAAGAGCGCTGACCTGCATCGACCTGCTCCGCATCGGCGCTGCCCGAGGATCCGGGAGATCTCGCCGAATGCGTGACGAATCACCCGATCCTCAGTACGGTGCCCTGGTGAGCTACCGCGCATGACATGAGTCACGTCACGTGTCACGGCTCTCGACGTCGCCACCTGCCCGGCTGACCTGGAGTGCGCTATGAAGCGTCGCCCGCTGCTCGCCGCCCTGACCACCCTCGTGCTCGCCGTGAGCACCGCCATGGTCGGCGCGGGTGCCGCGGGCGCCGCCAACCACAGGTCGCCTGACCCCGGGTCCCCCGGTGGGCCCGTCGTCTCCGGCAAGGACCTGCGGCACGGCAAGGTCGCGCCGGCGCTCGAGAAGGTCACCGGGACCGTCACCGCCTTCGTCCAGCTCAAGGCCCCCTCGGGCCTCGACGTCGCCGACAAGGGCGGTGACGCGGCCGCCGTCCGAGCGGCCACCGACGCCGTCGAGCAGCAGGCGGCGGCCGTCGTCCCCGACCAGGCGACCGCGCGCAGCGCGACCCCCGCACCGCAGCGCATCGCGACCCTGAGCAACCTCGTCTCCGCGACGATCGTCACGGGCGACGCCGCGAAGATCCGGGCGCTCGCCTCGAACCCCGACGTCGTCGCGCTGTACCGCGTCGTTCCCAAGACGCCGGACAACAAGAGCACCGACGCGTTCACGCGCGCGCTCGCCACGTGGCAGAGCACCGGCCAGATCGGCACCGGTGTGCGCATCGGCGTCATCGACACCGGGCTCGACTACACGCACGCGGCGTTCGGCGGCCCGGGCACGACGGCGGCCTACGCGGCGGCGTACGGCACCGACGGCACGGGACCGATCCCGGCCGGCACGTTCGACGCGACCAAGTTCCTCGGCGGCCACGACTTCGCCGGCCCGCGGTACGACGCCAACCCCGCGTCCACCCTCCCCGGCGCCACGCAGGTCCCGAGCCCGGACGACAACCCCATCGACTCGCTGTCGACGAGCCCCAGCTCGGGTCACGGCACGCACGTCTCCGCGACCGCTGCAGGCTTCGGCGTCCAGGCGGACGGCACGACGTTCCGCGGCGACTACGCGAACCTGACCGACCTGTCCGGCTGGAAGGTCGGTCCCGGCTCGGCGCCCGGCGCGAGCCTCTACGCGCTCAAGGTCTTCGGTGACATCGGCGGGTCGACGAACCTCACGGGCCAGGCGCTCGACTGGGCCGCCGACCCGAACGGTGACGGCGACTTCAACGACCACCTCGACATCGTCAACCTCTCGCTCGGCTCGGACGGCTCGCCCGCCGACGACCCCGACAACCTGCTCGTCGACCGTCTCGCCCAGCTCGGCACGCTCGCCGTGCTCGCGTCGGGCAACGCCGGCGACATCACCGACGTCGGCGGCGCGCCCGGCGACGCGCGCTCCGCGCTGACGGTCGCGAACTCGGTCGGCGACCCGCAGACCTACGACGGCATCGAGGTCACCGCAGCGGCCGACCCGGCCGTCATCGGCACCTACTCCGGCCAGAACAGCGTCAGCTACACCGGCACCGCCGACGTCACCGCGCCGCTCGTGTTCCTCGGCGAGCAGGTCAGCGGCTGCACGTCGCTCGCCGCCTCGTCGGCCGCGATCACCGGCAAGGTCGTGTACCTCTGGTGGGACGACGACGACGCGACCCGGGCGTGCGGCAGCGCGACGCGGTTCAACAACGCGGCGGCGGCCGGCGCGGTCGGCGTCCTGCTCGGCACCACGAGCACGGTGTTCCCCGGCGGGATCGCGGGCAACGCGGCCATCCCGGGCGCGCAGCTGACCGCGGTGTCGACCGCGGCGCTCCTGCCGGCCATCCGCACCAACAGCCTGACGGTGCACATGGGGCCGTCGCTCGCGGCGACCGTCATCGCCAACGAGGTCGGCGACGCGCTCAACCCGAGCTCGTCGCGCGGCGTCCACGGCTCGCTCGGCATCGTCAAGCCGGACGTCGCCGCCCCCGGCACCGGCATCTACTCGGCCGCGTCGGGCACGGGCATCGAGGCGCAGGGCCTGTCCGGGACGTCGATGGCCACCCCGCACGTCGCCGGCATCGCCGCGCTCGTCCGCGGCGCCCACCCCGGCTGGACCGCGGCCGAGGTCAAGACCGCCGTCATGAACACCGCGACGCACGACGTGTTCACCGGCGCGCACCAGACCGGCGACGTGTACGGCCCGGGCCGGGTCGGGTCCGGTCGCGTCGACGCCCTCGACGCGGTCAACGACTCGGTCCTGGCGTTCGCCAGCGAGGACGCCAACCTCGTGTCGGTGACGTTCGGCGTGGTCGACGTCGGCGCCACGAGCGTGGTCCAGCGCAAGACGGTCACCGTCAAGAACACGGGCTCGTCCGCGGTGACCTACGCGACCTCGTACGCCGCGGCCACGACCGAGGGCGGCGCGACGATCACGACGTCACCGGCCACGATCACGGTCCCGGCCGGCGAGTCCCGGCTCGTGACCGTCACGCTCACGGCCGACCCGGCAAACCTCGCGCGCACCCTCGACGTCACGTCGAGCGCGACACAGGGCGGCCTGCCGCGCGAGTACGTCGCGAGCATCTCGGGCCGGCTCGTGCTGACGTCCGGCGACACGCACCTGCGGGTCCCCGTGCAGGCCGCGGCGCGGCTCGTCAGCGACCTGTCGGCCGGTCCCGTGGCCTTCGCCGACGCGGGCGCCACCTCGGCGGCGCTCACGCTCGCCGGTCGCGGGGTCGCCTCGGGCGGCTGGGACTCGCTCGTCGCGCCGCTCCAGCTCGCCGCCACGAGCCCCAAGCTCGAGGCGGTCCCCGGGCTCGTCACGTCGGACTCGTCGATCGCCGCGGGCGACCTGCGGTACGTCGGCTGGTCCTCGACCGCACCGCAGCGTGCTGCCGCGGGCCTCGACCCGGCGAACGGGTACCTCGGGGTCGGCATCGCGACCGACGGCGAGTGGGCCAGCCTCGGGCAGTCCGTGAAGCCCGTCATCGACATCGACCTCGACGGCGACGGCAGCTGGGACGCCCAGACGGTGGTTCAGAAGCTCAACGACTCGGTCGACGTCACCGTCCAGATCACGTACGACTGGAACACGGGCGCGGTCCTCGACGCCGAGCCGATCAACGGGTACTTCGGGGACGTCGACACCACGGTGTTCGACAACAACGTCCTCGTCGTCCCGCTCAGCCTGGCGGCCCTCGGCGTCGCTCCCGGGACCACGCCCACGCTGCACGTGTGGACGTACACGCCGTACGCCTCCGACCCGAGCGGCCAGGTGGACGCCGTCGACGCCTTCAAGGTCGATCCGTTCACGCCGCCGTACTGGTTCGACAGCGGCACCGTGGACTCGCTCTGGGCCACCGGCGCGGGAGGCGCGACCGTCACGGTGCACCGCTCGCCCACGACGGCGCCGGCCCCGCAGCTGCTCGTGCTGCACAGCCACAACGCCACCACGACGACGCGCGCCCAGGTCGTCGACGTCACCGTCCCACCCGCGACGCCCACCACCACGGCCCTCAAGGTCACGGGTGACAAGCATGCGGGCGCCGGGCTGACGCTCACGGCCACCGTCTCCCCCGCCGCGGCGACCGGCACCGTCCGGTTCCTCGACGGGCAGACGGAGGTCGCCACGGCGGCGCTGGCCGGCGGGTCGGCGACAGCCACGGCACGGCTCGGTGCGGGCACGCACGCCCTGAGCGCCGTCTACGTCCCCGACACGGGTGCGTACTCGGCCTCGACGTCACCCGTGGTGACCGTCAAGATCGCCAAGTCCGGCGCCCGGATGTCGTTCACGCTGTCGCAGAACTCGGCTCCGTACGGGACCGCGACGACCGCGACGGTGGCCGTCACGGGCCGGACGGCGGCCCCCACGGGGACCGTCGAGATCCGCGAGCGCAGCACCGTGCTGGCCTCGGGCGAGCTCGTCGTCGACGGCCTGACCGGGACGGCGACGATCGCCCTGCCCACGTCCCTCGCGGTCGGCTCCCACCAGCTGACCGCCGTGTACGCGGGCAGTGCGGACGTCGACGGCGTGACCTCGCAGCGCACGTACCGCGTGACGCCCGCGAAGGTCACGCTCACGCTGAGCACCGGCTCGTGGTCCGTCCCGCGGGGCGCAACCCCGGTCGTCACGGTCACGGCCAAGGGTCCCGACGGTTCACCGGTGACGTCCGGCCGCGTCACGATCGTCGCCGGGCTGCGGCCCCTGCCCTCGGTCGCGCTCGCGGCGGACGGCACGGCGAGCGTGGCGCTGCCCCGGCTGACGAGCACGACGTTCGTGACCGCCCTGTACTCGGGCGGCAGCGGGTTCGGGCCAGCGGTGGCCGTCGGGACGATCCGGGTGGGGTGAGGTCGGCTCGGCCCCGGTGACGGGGTCGGGCAGGCGCGAGGGGCGTGGGCGATCGGGCCGCGCCCCTCGCGTGCGTCCGGGGTCGGCTCGGAGAATCAGGTCAGGGGACCTCGAGCGCCTCGAGCACGCGGTTGACGCTCGACGCGATCCCCCACCGGGCGACGAGCGCCCCCAGAGCGGCCGGGTCGGCGGGCTGGTGCGGCAGCGCGTCGTCGAGCTCGCCGATCGGCGCGTCGGGTGCGACCCGGACGACCATCGGCGCCACGTCCAGGTACGACGCTGCGTCGCGCAGCCGCTGCCGCTGCGTCGCCGTCAGCCCGCGGTCACCCGAGTCGCGCGCCGCGAGCACACCCGCGAGGTCGCCGTACCGGTGGATGAGCGCGGCCGCCGTCTTCTCGCCGATCCCCACGACCCCCGGCAGACCGTCGCTCGGGTCACCGCGCAGCACGGCCATGTCGGCATACGCCTGCCCCGACGCGACCGAGTACTTCTCGGCGAGCGTCGCCTGGTCGATGACGACGAGATCCCTGACGCCCTTCACGGGGTAGAGAACGCACACCCCAGCGGCGTCGTCCACGAGCTGGAACAGGTCCCGGTCCCCCGTGACGACCGCGACCGCCGCGCGCTCCGCCGCCGGACGTGCGACCTCGCGGGCCACGAGCGTGCCGATCACGTCGTCGGCCTCATACCCCCGCACGCCGACCCGCGCGATGCCCA
>NZ_DASUIR010000095.1:0-2651 GCF_036279715.1 Cellulomonas sp.
CCGGGGACCCCACCACCCGACCCATCACCGGGACCGCCACCACCACCACGACCCACCCACCCCTGACCGTCGTCGAACGCCGCACCCACCTCGTCGCCGACACCTGCCTGACCAACCCCCACGGCCCCGGCTGCTGACCAGCACGAGCCGCACCGCGTACCCACATCACGACCCCCTAGAGTCGGTGCCATGACGAGCGACGACGCCCTGGAAGCCCCAGGCACGGGCTACCGCAAGGGCCCGGTGCTCCTGCGGCGCAGCCAGATCCCGAAGACGACATCCGACCAGCGACTGCTCTCGGGCGACGGAGACACAAGCTGGCTGCACGACGACCCGTGGCGGGTCATGCGCATCCAGAGCGAGTTCGTCGAGGGCTTCGGGGCGCTCGCCGAGATCGGGCCCGCGGTGAGCGTGTTCGGCTCTGCCCGGGTCGCGGTCGACCACCCGGACTACCAGATCGGCGAGTCGGTCGGCCGGGGTCTCGTGGAGGCCGGGTATGCGGTCATCACGGGCGGCGGCCCGGGGGTCATGGCAGCCGCGAACAAGGGCGCGAGCGAGGCGGGCGGCTTGTCCATCGGGCTCGGCATCGAGCTGCCGTTCGAGCAGAGCATGAACCAGTGGGTCGACCTGGGGATCAGCTTCCGGTACTTCTTCGCGCGAAAGATGATGTTCGTCAAGTACGCCCAGGGCTTCGTGGTGCTGCCTGGCGGGTTCGGGACGCTCGACGAGCTCTTCGAGGCGCTCACGCTCGTGCAGACGCACAAGGTGACGGGCTTCCCGATCGTGCTGGTGGGCAGCGCGTACTGGCAGGGACTGCTCGACTGGATCGCCGGTCCGGTCGTCGACCGCGGCATGATCAACCCCGACGACCTCGAGCTCCTCAAGGTCGTCGACGACCCCGACGAGGCCGTGCGCATCGTGTGCGAGCGGGGAGCCGAGCTGCGCAAGGAGGAGCTCGACGCGGTGCGCCGGGAGGCCAAGGCCAGGCGGCGGGCCGCCGAGGGCAACGGCTCGTGACCGTCTGGACGTCATGACCGGCGCAGTCATCGGCGGTGTCCCCGCGGCGGGAGCGGACGTCCGCCTGCGTGGACGGACGTTCGGCCCGGACCGCCCCGTCGTGATGGCGGTCGTCAATCGCACGCCCGACTCGTTCTACGCGCCGGCGCGCTACGACGACGCGGGAGCCGATGCCGCTGTCGCGCGCGCGGTCGAGGAGGGTGCCGACGTCGTCGACCTCGGCGGGGTGCGGGCCGGCCGTGGGCCGCGCGTGGACGCCACCGAGGAGATCGCCCGGGTCGTGCCTCTCGTCGAGCGCGTGCGTGCGCGCCACCCCGACCTGCTCGTGAGCGTCGACACGTGGCGGGCCGAGGTCGCGCGAGTGGCGGCGCTCGCGGGGGCCGACCTGCTCAACGACACCTGGGCGGGCCACGACCCGCGGCTCGTCGAGGTGGCCGCCGAGTTCGGCATCGGCGTCGTGTGCTCGCACACCGGCGGCGCGCGGCCGCGAACCGATCCGCTCCGGGTCGAGTACCCCCGGAGTGAACCCGGCGTGGCCGGCCTCGGGGACCCGCTCGACGGCGTGGTCGACGACGTGGTGCGCGTGCTCTCGGCCGCGGCCGCGCGTGCGGTCAGCCTCGGTATCGACCCGGCGAGCGTCCTGGTCGATCCGACGCACGACTTCGGCAAGAACACGTGGCACTCGTTGCACCTCGTGCGGCGCACGCAGGCCCTGGTGGCGCTGGGCCACCCCGTGCTGGTGGCGCTGTCCCGGAAGGACTTCGTGGGGGAGACCCTCGACCTGCCGCCCGACGAGCGGCTCGAGGGGACGCTCGCGGCCACGTCGGTCGCGGCCTGGCTCGGAGCGCGAGTGTTCCGCGTGCACGACGTGCGGGCGACCCGTCGGACGCTCGACATGGTCGCGGCCATCCGGGGCGACGCGGCGCCCGCTCGAGCCGTGCGGGGTCTCGCGTGAACGGCGAGGTCGCCGGCGTCGTCGAGCGGGCACCGGAGTCGTCGTGGGCCCTGCGGGCCGACCCGCGCAGGTGGCCGTGGTGGGGGCGCGCGCTGGGTGCCTACCTCGCGACCAGGGCGTTCAGCGCGGTTGTGCTCGTCGTCGTCGCGCAGTTCCAGGTCGCGAACTACTGGACCCCGGCCAAGCCGTCGTACCTGCGTTTCACGGGTCTGATGTGGGATGCGACCTGGTACCGCACGATCGCGGAGCAGGGGTACCCGGCGGTGCTGCCCCACGGCGCCGACGGGCTCGTGCAGCAGAACCCGTGGGCCTTCTTCCCGCTGTTCCCGTTCCTGGTGCGCGGGGTCATGATCCTGAGCCGTGCGCCCTGGTACGTCGCGGCCCCGCTCGTGGCGCTGACGCTCGGTGCGGTCGCCGCGGTCGTGGTGTATCGACTCATCGAGCGTGGCGCGCCACGCGCCGTGGCCGCCCGCCCGGGGCTGGCCCTGGCGACCGTCGTGCTGCTCGGGCTGTTCCCGTCCGCTGCGGTCCTGCAGATCGGATACACCGAGTCGCTCGCGCTGCTGCTCGTCGCGGCGTCGTTGCTCGCGATCGTGGAGCGCCGGTACGCGTGGGCCTCCTTGGCGGTGCTCGCGCTCGGCTTCACCCGCGCGGTCGCTCTCCCGATGGCGGTCGTCGT
>NZ_DASUIR010000096.1:0-12523 GCF_036279715.1 Cellulomonas sp.
TCGAGCGTTGCGGCGCAGGCGTCGGCCCGGGCTCCACCCGGGCCGACGCCTGCGTGATCGCGGCTCGTCACGGTCCGTAGGCTGAGGCCGTGGCCTTCGACCCGAACGCGTTCCGGCACGTGGCCGCCTCCGCGCACGACCCCCTGCGGACGTTCCACCCGCGGCGGGCCGCTCTGGGCGTACGTCGCCAGGACGCGCTCATGCGGCTCTTCCCTCGGCTCGGCTTCTCGGTGCACGACGAGGCGCAGGGACGCATGCCCCTGCGCGAGGACGGCTCACTCGACACTGACGAGCTGTTCGGCCGCACGGCACCGGTCGTGCTGGAGATCGGCTCCGGCATGGGCGAGGCGACCGCCGCGATGGCGGCCGCCGACCCCGACCGTGACTACCTGGCCGTCGAGGCGCACCTGCCCGGCATCGCGCGGCTCCTCACGCTGGTCGAGGCGGCCGGGACGACCAACGTCCGCGTCGCGCACGGCGACGCCCTCGACCTCGTGCGCCGGCGCATCCCGGACGACTCGCTCGACGCGGTGCACATCTTCTTCCCGGACCCGTGGCACAAGACGAAGCACCACAAGCGTCGGATCATCCAGCCCGAGCTCGTCGCCCTGCTGCGCTCCCGGCTCGTCGTCGGCGGCACGCTGCACTGCGCGACCGACTGGGAGCCGTACGCCGCCGAGATGCTGCAGGTCCTCGCCGCCGACCCGGGTCTCGCGAACCCGTTCGACGGGTTCGCGCCGCGCCCGGAGAGCCGGCCCGAGACGAAGTTCGAACGTCGAGGGCTCAACCTCGGGCACACGGTCCGGGACGTCATCGTCCGCCGCCTGCGCTGACGGCACCCGGAGCTGTCGCCGGGCCTACCGCGCCGGATCCGACGCCGAGGTCGACGTGTCCGGACGCCCCGGCTCGCTGGGCACAGGCACACCGGGCTCGTGCCGGCACACCCGGTTGCGCCCAGCGACCTTCGCCGCGTACAGCGCAAGGTCCGCGGCCTCGAGCAGCTCGGGCGCAGTCCGGCCGGACTCAGGGGACGCCGCGACCCCGACGCTGAGGGTCCACCGCACGTTCAACCCGCGGTCGGTCAACGCCTCGGACTCGCACAGCGCCCGCAGCTCTTCCGCGCAGGCCGCGCCCACAGAGGCGTCCGTCGCGGGCAAGGCCACGACGAACTCGTCCCCGCCCCACCGTGCGATGAGCGCGTCGGCCGGCATCGTCTTGAGCAGGCGCCGGGACATCGCGACGAGGACCGCGTCCCCCACGACGTGCCCGTACCGGTCGTTGACCAGCTTGAACAGGTCGACGTCGATCATCAGCACGCACACGACGTCGCCAGCAGCCGTCCCCGCGAGCGACGGGGCGAGCCACTCCATGCCGTGCCGCCGGTTGTGCAGATGGGTCAACGGGTCGCGGCTCGCCTGCTCGGCCAGGTCCAGGTGCAACCCCTCGATGAGGTCCAGCTGCGACAGCAGCTGCCGGTTGCGCGCGTTGACCTCGGTGACGTCGCGACCGACCAGGACCCAGCCGATCGAGTGCCCACGTCGGTTCGTCAGGCGCGACGCACGGATCTCCAGGTCTGCCCGCGTGCCGGCCACGTCGATGGTGATGTCGACCGCAGCACCGTCGTCGCCGTCGAGCACCGCGGCCATCGAGAGGTCAGCCGGCTCGGCCCGCAACGCCCGGAGGATCTCGTTCGCGGGTTGGCCGGCGAGCGATCCGCCGACGCCCCGGGTCGCGTCGTGCCACAGCGCCTGGGCGGCAGGGTTGGCGTCGATGACCTGCCCGCGAGGACTGATCGCGACGACGAGGTCCGAGACCCGCTCGAACAGCGCCTGCCGCGCGATCGGGGCGAGGCCGATGAGGTCCTGCCGTCGGATCGAGTGGTGCAGAACCACCGCAGTGACGGCGAGCCCGAGCGGCGTCGGGTCCCCGAAGTCACCCGCCTTCCCCACGAGGTCGACGACCACGACGAGGATCGGTGCCAACGATGCGACGAGCAGACTGCGGAACTGGCGCCCGAAGACGCCGGGAGACCGCCACCACCCGAGCGCCACGAGAACGAGGGCCGTCACGACGAGCCCGTAGCTGTAGGCCGTGTGGACCCAGAACAGCGGACCGTGCTGCCACTCGTTCGGGGTGCTCAACGTGGCTGCGCCCGGCCCGCCGTAGAACTGCTGGTGCAGGGGGTTCGTCGCGACCAGCACGGTCACGACCAGCGGCTCGACCGCCAGCATCGCGAGCAGTCGGCGCGTCGGCACCCAGTCGGTGCTCGAGGCGCTGCGAGCAAGGCACAGGAACGCGGCGACGATCGCCCCGATCGCGGGGAAGGCCGCAGCAGCGGCGATCCCTGAGACCGGTCCATCGACACCGGTCGCAATGACGGCATCCGCGAGAGACCACCACGCGGCGCCTGCCACGATCACCACGAGGGACATGGAAGCAACCGGGCGCTCTGCTCGTCGGGTCCAGATCCCGGACCCGACGTGGAGCAGCAGCACGGCCGCTGCGACGTACGCAGCGACGTGCACGGCGTCGAGCATCACTCCTGCCTCTCAGGCGATCGCACCCGCTCGCGCAGTGTCGAAGATCGGGGCCCGCCTCCCTTCCTTATCGGCTTCTGAGGGCCGCACCTGAGGCGAGCCGTCTACAGCGCGGTGGGGTCGGGTGCCTCCGGGCCAGCGCCACGGGCGTCCTCCCCGTCCGCCAGGATCAGGTACAGCGACCGGCGTGCGTCCCGCAGGACCGTCCGTGCGGCCTCCTGCTGTCCGACGGTGCCCGAGCGGACGAGCTGTCGGGCAGCGCTCGCGAGGTCGTCGAAGGGTCCGCGCAGGTCGATCTGCGGGCCGAGGTTCTCCCTGAGGGCGGCGAACGGGTCGCCGAGCTCGGCCGCGTTGTCGGTCACGTAGGCGCGCCCGGCATCGGTGAGGGTGGCGAGCTTGCGGCCCTGGTCGCGCGTGACCTCGACGAGCCCCTCGTCCTCGAGCTGGGAGAGCACCGGGTAGATGGTGCCGGGGCTCGGGCGCCAGGCGCCCTCACTGCGCTCGGCGATGAGCTGCATGAGCTGGTAGCCGTGCATCGGCTCCTCCGCGAGGAGCTGCAGGACAGCGGCGCGGACGTCACCGCGCGGGGCGCGCATGCCGCGTCGTCGTCCTCGTCCCTCGCCGTCGGGGCCGGGGCCGCCGTGACGGCGTGGGCCTGCTCCGAAGCCCGGGCCGGGACCGAAGCCCGGTCCGAAGCCGGGGCCCCGACCGAAGGGCTCGTGATGGTTTCTCGGCCGGTGGCCGCCGTGCATCTGGTCTGTGATTCGTGCGTCTCTCATGACGCTCCTTTCATCGATACAGTAACGATATATCGCTACTGTATCGATGACAAGCGCTCTCTCTGTCAGGCGTCGAGGCGTGCCGCGACGTCGGCGGGGAAGCCGCCCCGTGCGTTCGGGCCGATGTCGCCGGCGCGGCGCCGCGCGCTGGGCGACGCGCACGGTCACCACAGGCAGGATCGCCAGCGTGGCGGCTGCGCGGCTTGCCGCTCGCCGTCAGTGCGCCGCCCGGGGCCGTCTCGCAACCCCGGCGGACGGCCCTACCCACCGGTAGAGATGCTCGGGGCGCCCCGCCGCGCCGTAGCGCAAGGTGTAGTCGATCGTCCCCGTGTCGGTCAGGTAACGCAGGTACCGGCGCGCGACTCCGGGGCTGATCTCGGCCCTGCGCGCCACGTCGCCCGCGGACGTTCCTATCGCCTTCTCGCGCAGCACCTGCATCACGAGGGCGAGCGTCGGCGCCGAGATGTTCTTCGGCAACGAGTCGGCGCCGGCCGAGCGCAACGTGCCATAGACGCGGTCGACGCTGCGCTGGTCTGCCTCCGCCATGTGCTCCAGGCGCTGGCGTGCGACGGCGTAGCTCTCGAGGCGTTCGCGGAAGATCTCGAAGGTGAACGGCTTGACGAGGTAGTGAGCGACACCGAGGTGCATGGCCCCACGCAGGACGTCGACGTCCTTCGCCGACGTGATCGCGATGACGTCGACCTCGAGGCCGGTCGTCGCGCGGAGCCGACGGAGCACCTCCACGCCGTTGATGTCGGGGAGGTACATGTCGAGCAGCACCAGGTCCGGGCGCAGCTCGGCCACGAGCGCGAGGGCGGACGCGCCGGTGCTCGCCGTGCCGACGATCTCGAAGCCGGGCACCCTCTCGGTGAACTGCCGATGCACAGAGACGGCCATGAAGTCGTCGTCCACGATGACGGTGCGGATCATGGAGCGACGACCTCCAGGCTCCCCTGCTGGTGACGGAGCGGGAGCGTGACCGTGAAGACGGCTCCGTCGACGTTGTCGACGACGATGCGCCCGTCGTGTCGGTGGACGGCCTGGCTCACGAGAGCCAGGCCCAGGCCCCGGCGCCGACCGGTCCCGCTCGCCACCTTGGTGGTGAACCCGTCACGGAAGATCTCGGCCGAGAGCGTCGGGTCGATCCCCGGGCCGGAGTCGTGCACGCGCAGCTGAAGCTCGGAGCCGGCGACGCCGAGTGAGACGTCGACGTGGCCGCCGGTCCCGCCGTGCGCGGCCGAGTCGAGGGCGTTGTCGATCAGGTTGCCGAGGATCGTCACGAGGCTCTGCGAGTCGACAGCGCCCACCGGGACGTCCGTGCGCATCGAGACGCGCAAGGTGATCCCGCGCTCGCTCGCGACGGACGCCTTGCCGAGCAGGAGCGCGGACAGGATCGGGTCGCCGACCTGCCCGACGAGCGCCGCTGCAAGCTCCTGGTGCAGCGACGAGTTGACGTTGACGAACTGGACGGCCTCCGCGTAACGCTCGAGCTCGAGGAGACCACCGATCACGTGCAGCCGGTTCGCGAACTCGTGCTCCTGGGCGCGCAGAGCGTCGGCCAGGGTGCGGACGTCGTCGAGCTCGTGCAGCAGGCCGTCGAGATCGGTCCGGTCGCGGAGCGTGACGACGGCGCCCACCGGACGGCCGTGCACCTCGACGGGCATCCGGTTGACGACCACGACGCGGTCACCCACGAGCACGACCTCGTCGAGACCTGCGACCCGACCGGTCAGCACGTCGCGCAGTCGGCCCTCAGGCGCGACATCCGCGAGCTCGCGTCCCAGCGCTGACGTGCCGATCCCGATCAGACGCGTCGCCTCGTCGTTGATGAGGGTGAGGCGCCCTGCGGAGTCGATCGTCAAGGCACCCTCGCGCACGCTGTGCAGCATCGCCTCGCGCTGCTCGAGCAGCGCCGCGATCTCCCGCGGCTCGAGCCCGAAGGTCTGCCTCTTGACCCGCCGTGCCAGCAGGAACGCACCGAGCGCCCCGAGGCCGAGGCCGAGCAGCGGCGGGACGGACGACTCGGGCAGGCGCGCAGACAGCTCCGAGCTGACGTGGGCCTCCAGCACCCCGACCGAGACCAGGCCGACGATCATGCCGTTCGCGGAACGAATAGGCACCTTGGCGCGCATCGACCGGCCGAGAGAGCCGGTCTGCACCCCGATGAACGTGTTCCCGGCGAGCACGGAAAGCGGGTTCTCGTCAGCGTCGACCAAGAGCGACGTACCGATCAGCCGGGGGTTCGGATGCGAGAGCCGGATGCCCTGGTCATCGGCGACGACGATGAACGCCGCGCCGGTCGCACCCCGGACCCGTTCCGCGATCGGGTCGATGACGAGCGCCGGGTTCGGCGCCGACAACCCCGCGATGACCTCGGGCATCGAGGCGACCGTTCGGGCGATCGCGAGGGAGGTCTCTCCCGTCCGAGCGTCCAGCACGCGCCTGGCCTGCACGAACGACACGGCGAACCCGGCGACGACGGTCAGCACGATGATCACGATCTGCAGCACGAAGATCTGCGTCGAGAGCCGCTGGCGTTCACCGATGAGTGCCACTCACCAAGGGTAGTAGGACCTAGGTCCTCCAGGGCGCGACCGCAATGGTCAACAAAGCCCGCAGCGGTCACTTTGCGTCATCTACCGACGAAATCTGGACGTCATCTGTGACCCCGGTCACAGTCATGGCACCCGGTGATCGAACGACGAGACGAGAGGACCACCAGGCATGACCCCCATCAGCCAGTCCCCCACGGGCACGGCCCGCGAGGCCCCTGCGCGCACGGTCACGGCAGCAGCCGTGGCGTCCCCGACAGGCGGAGCGCCCGGCGTGCACGAGCGCTCACGCATCGAGCTCGTCGGCGTCACCAAGCGGTTCGTGTCCCCGGCCGGGACGGCCCTGACCGCGCTGAGCGACGTGGACTTCGTCGTCGAACCCGGCCAGTTCTGCGCCGTGGTCGGCCCGACGGGGTGCGGCAAGTCCACCACCCTCACGATGGTCGCTGGACTCGACCGGCCCACCGCCGGAGTCGTGCGGGTGGGCGGGCAGGTGGTCGACGGCATCACGGGCGGCATGAGCTTCATGTTCCAGAGCGACGCCCTGCTGCCCTGGAAGTCGGTCCTCCAGAACGTCGCCCTCGGGCCGAGGTTCCGCGGCGTGCCGAAGTCGGAGGCCCTGGCCCAGGCCCGGGAGTGGATCCGTGTGGTCGGGCTGACCGGCTTCGAGGACCACCACCCGCACCAGCTCTCGGGCGGGATGCGCAAGCGCGTGACCCTCGCCGCCTCCCTGATCAGCGAGCCGTCGATCCTGCTCATGGACGAGCCGTTCGGTGCGCTCGACGTCCAGACCAAGGCGATCATGTCGAACGAGCTGCTGACCCTCTGGGAGCGGACCAAGCCGTCCGTCATCTTCATCACGCACGACCTCGAGGAGGCCGTCGCGCTCGCTGACCGCGTGGTCGTGATGACCGCCGGGCCCGGCACGGTCAAGGCGGTCTACGACATCGACCTCCCACGCCCGCGCGGCGCCGTGCAGGAGATCCGGTTCGAGCCCCGGTTCCTCGAGCTCCACCAGCAGATCTGGGAGTCGCTGCGCGAAGAGGTGCAGCACGCCTACGCCCGGACCGGACGCACCGCGGGAACTGAAGGAGGACGGCCGTGAACCTCGTGTCGACCCAGGGCGACGCCGCAGCGCTCGCCGCGATCGGGGCGAACCTTCGCCAGCAGCCCGCCGGAGACGAAGCGTCCCTCGCCGCGGCGGCCGGCCGACGTGCGCGCCGTCGTCGACTCCTCGTCAACGTCGCTCGGCTGGCGGTCCTGGTCGTGGTCGTCGGGGGGTGGCAGCTGTTCACCCAGTGGAAGATCGTCGACCCGTTCTTCTTCGGTCAGCCCTCCGGGATCGTTCTCAAGCTCAAGGACTGGGTCGAGCACGGGACCGCCTACGGCTCGATCTGGCTGCAGATCGGCATCACGATGAAGGAGGCGCTGCTGGGCTTCGGCTACGGCACGGTCACCGGCATCGTCCTCGGCGTGCTGCTCGGCCAGGTGCCGTTCCTCGCGGACGTGATCGGTCCATACATCAAGGTGCTCAACGCGATCCCGCGCATCGTGCTCGGCTCGATCTTCGTGGTGTGGCTCGGGTTCGGTACCCCGTCGAAGGTCCTGCTCGCGGCCGTGCTGGTGTTCTTCGTGGTGTTCTTCAACGCGTTCCAGGGCGTGCGCGAGGTCGACCCCAACCTCGTCGCGAACGTCCGCGTGCTCGGCGCGTCCCGCTTCCAGACGGTCCGGGACGTCGTGCTGCCGTCGGCAGTCGTGTGGATCATCGCGAGCCTGCACGTCGCCTTCGGGTTCGCGATCATCGGCGCCATCGTCGGGGAGTTCCTGGGAGCGCAGCAAGGGCTCGGCCTGGTCATCTCGACCGCTCAGAACAACTTCGACCCCGACGGGATCTTCGCGGCGATGCTCATCATCGCGATCGTCGCCCTCACGGCCGAGGGCCTGATCAGCCAGCTCGAGAAGCGGCTGCTCAGCTGGCGTCCCCGCTCGTCCGTCGAGACCGCCGGGCTGTAGGCGGACGCCGTGACGCACAGATCCTCCGCCACTGCTGTGCCCACTCGCACGGCTGTGCGCCCGCACCGCGGGAGGTGCCGCCGCCTCCGACCCTGACGCCACCCACCAGTGCACCAGCAGTTCAGCTCTCAACGAGGAGAAGCGAGACATGGCCAGACGAGTGCTCACCCGAACGATGACCGGGATCCTTGCCGCCTCGGTGGCGACGACCCTCGCCGCCTGCAGCAGCGCCGCGAGCGGATCCGGGGGCAGCAGTGCCACCGACGGCAGCACCGCGAGCGGTCCCCTGCCGACCGTCACGATGATGGTCGGCGGGATCGACAAGCAGATCTACCTGCCTTACCAGCTGGCCGAGGGACTCGGCTTCTACAAGAAGTACGGCGTCAACATGCAGCTGAGCACCGAGCAGTCCGGCGGGGTCGGTGCTGAGGACGCGGTGGCGTCGGGCCAGGTCGACATGGCCGGCGCCTGGTACGTGCACACGATCGACTTCCAGCAGAAGGGCAAGAACGTCATCGGCATCGTCCAGCTGAGCGGAGCCCCGGGAGAGCGCGAGATGTGCGCGACGGGAACGACTGTCACGTCACCAGCCGACTGGGCCGGGAAGACCGTCGGTGTGACCGACCTCGGGTCGGGCACCGATGACCTCACCCTCTTCATGGCAGCCAAGAACAACCTGACGTCCCAGCAGTTCAGTCGTCAGGGCGTCGGTTCCGGCAGCACGCTCGTGGCCGCACTCCAGCACGGCAGCGTCGTGTGCGGCATGACCACGCAGCCCACCGTCAGCGCCCTCGAGACCAAGAACATCGCGTACTCGGCGATCGACCTGGCGACGACGGACGGCGCGAACAAGTGGCTCGGCGGGACGTTCCCGTCGGCCTCCGTCCTGGCCCAGGCGGACTGGGTCAACTCGCACAAGGAGACCGCGCAGAAGGTCGTAGACGCACTGGTTGCGACGATGCACTACATCGACACCCACAGCGCGGCCGACATCGCCGACCACCTCCCACCCGCCTTCGTGTCGAACGGCCTTGTCACCAAGGACCTCTACATCCAGGCCCTCGACAAGGACAAGGGGCAGTTCCTCCCGGACGGCATGATGCCTGCCAACGGGCCCGACACAGTCCTGTCGGTCGAGAAGCTGGCGGGCAAGGTGACCGGGTCGATCGACCTCTCGAAGACCTACACCAACGACTTCGTGATCGCCGCGAACAAGCTGGAGGGCTTCACCAAGTAGCCCACCCCGCCATCCGGACGCGCCTCACTGCCGACCCCCGCCCCCGGCAGCGAGGCGCGTCCGTCCAGCGCAGTGCCGAGCGGCCCCGCGGGCACGCGTCGTCGCAGGTCAGCGCGCTGCAACCCCGTGCGCGGTCGCCTCGACGGCGGCCCGCTCGATGGCGAGGCCGGCGACGTAGCGGTCGAGGAACGCGGCGTAGCCCACGAGGTCCGCGGCGTCCGGTTCGACGACGTCGACCTCGGCGGCCGCGAACACGCGGGTGCGCAGGTAGGTGCCGAGGTCCTGCTCCGCCGCGACGCCCAGGTAGGCCGCGAGCACGGCCATGCCCCACGGGCCGCCCTCGCTCGCTGACGTCGCGACGGCGACGGGTGCCCGGACCGCCGCGGCCAGGAGTCGCTGGGCCACGCCGGCGGTCCGGAACATGCCGCCGTGGGCGAACAGGGTGTCCAGCTCGACGCCCTCGGCCTCGAGCACGCGCATGCCCAGGCTCAGGGTGGCGAACGCGGCGTAGACCTGGGTGCGCGCGAAGTTCGCGAGCGTCAACCGGCTGTCCGGGGCGCGCACGACGAGGGGGCGTCCCTCGGCGAGGCCCGTGATCGGCTCCCCCGACAGGTAGTTGTAGGCCAGCAGCCCACCTCCGTCGGCCTCACCGTCCAACGCCTCGCGCAGCAGCGCGCCGAAGACTGCGTCCGGCTCCGCCGGGTGCCCGAGCGCCGCGGCGAACCGGCCGAAGACCTCAGCCCAGGCACCCAGCTCGCTCGCGCCGTTGTTGCAGTGCACCATCGCGACCAGGTCACCGGCCGGCGTCGTCACCAGGTCGAGCTCGTGGTGGACGCGCTCGAGGGGGCGCTCCAGCACGACCATCGCGAAGATCGACGTCCCGACGCTGACGTTGCCGGTCCGCGGCGCGACGGCGTTCGTTGCGACCATGCCCGTGCCGGCGTCCCCCTCGGGAGGGCACAGCGGGATGCCGGCCGCCAGCGTGCCGGAGGGGTCGAGCAGTGCGGCGCCCTCCTCGGTCAGCCGGCCCGCCTCCTGCCCGGCGACGAGGACCTCCGGCAGCAGGTCCGCGAGGTGGAGGTCCGGACGCCGCCCGGCCACCAGCTCGTCGAACTGCGCGAGCATGCGCGCGTCATAGGTGCGGGTCGCGGGGTCGACCGGGAACATGCCCGACGCGTCACCGACCCCGAGCACGTGGCGACCGGTCAGACGTCGGTGGACGTAGCCCGCGAGCGTGGTGAACGAAGCGAGCTCTGGCACGTGCGGCTCGTCGTCGAGGACCGCCTGGTAGAGGTGGGCGATCGACCAGCGCAGCGGGATGTTGTGCCCGAACAGCTCGGAGAGCTCGGCCGCAGCCCGATCCGTCGTCGTGTTGCGCCAGGTCCGGAACGGGACGAGCAGCTCGCCGTCCCGGTCGAAGGCCAGGTAGCCGTGCATCATCGCCGACACGCCGAGGGCGCCGAACGTCGTCGGACGGACCCCGTAGCGCCGTTCGGTGTCGGCGAGCAGCGACGCGACGCACGCCTGCAGACCGGTCCAGACCGCCTCGAGCGAGTACGTCCACATCCGGTCGACGAACTGGTTCTCCCAGTCATGGCTACCGCTCGCGAGGGCCGCACCATCGGGGCCGACGAGGCTCGCCTTGATCCGGGTGGACCCCAGCTCGATGCCCAGGGCCGTGCTGCCCTCCATGAGGGCCGCGCGCACGTCGGTGCCCGGCTCGGGCGCGACGACCGTCGGGTCTACCGGCATCTTGATCTCCTACGGATCGACTCTGACAGACAACCTGTACAGGCTAGCCTCGAACGTCACGGTGGTGACGAGGGCCGAGCCTAGGTGCCGTTCTACCGCCTGCACGTCGGGATTGTGCCGACCGGGCCGCTGCAGCCCGGTCACGGCGACGCGCCCAGCCTAGAAGGTGGGGGGTTCGAGTCCCTTCGGGCGCGCTGTGTGGCGAGGCCCCTGATCTGCGGAGACGCGGCCTCTGGCCGGCGCCCTGTGCGGCGCGGGGATCCAGCTCGTACTGCTCACCGGGCCGATGACCGGCATCGACGACCCTGCCGGGATGGGGTCGACGCCGTTCGCCGTGTGTCGCGACCGCGCCGACGAATCTACCCAAAGCGGCATGAACCGCCCTAACCTTACGCAGTGGGATTCCCGCGGGTGATTGACACGAGCACCCACCGCGGCCGCGACCGCGACCGCGAACTCCCGCCAAGGAGCACGACATGCACCGGAAGTCTCTGCTGCGTCGGTTGGCACTGGCCGTCGTCTCCGCCACAGCTCTGGCCGTTCCCGTCGCCCTGGGATCGAACGCCTCGGCAGCGATCGGAGGCCCTCTTACCTGGCAGGTCCGCGTCGGCGCCGAGTCGCCTGACATGGCTGTCACCGCAATGACGTTCTTGCCGAGTGAGGTCTGGGTCGACGTCGGCGACACCGTCCACTGGACTGCGGGCAGCGCCGAGCCGCACACCGTCACGTTCCTCGCGCCGGGAACCTCACTGCCCGAGTTCAACCCGTTCGACCCGTCGCAGACGAAGCCTGTGGGCACCTCGAACTACGACGGCACCGCGTACACGAACTCCGGGATCATCGCCACCCAGCCGATCTTCGTCTTCACCGACCCGGCGTCCAGCTACGACCTGACCTTCACAGCGACCGGCGACTTCACGTACTACTGCCTGTTGCACGGCGTGATGATGACCGGCGTCGTGCACGTCTCCGCGGCCGGCACTGCCTACCCGTACACCCAGCAGGACTACAACCGGGCCGGCAACCACGAGGCCGCGGCAGCGCTCTTCGCCGGACGCACCGCCTATACCCAGGCCAGGCAGGCGCACGCCACCACCGGCTCACAGGTGCTTGTCGGGATTGACGGAGAAGGCTTCGGGGTCATGCGGTTCGTGCGTGACCACGTCGTCGTGCACGTGGGAGAGACCGTGTCGTTCTCCACCGCCGGGCCCGGCGCGCCGCACACAGTCACCTTCGGCCAGGAGCCGCCCGGACTCGCCATCCTCGCTCCGTCCGGCGACCCGACCCACTACGGCGGCGGCGACCTCAACAGCGGGGTGCTTGCTCCTGGGGTCCCGTTCAACGTGACCTTCACCGCCGCTGGCACGTACCACTACATCTGCGCCATCCACGACGACATGGGGATGGTGGGCGACGTCGTGGTCGTCCCCTGACCCCTGCACCGAGGTTCAGCACTCTCAACCCCACAACGAAAGGGCCTCGCCCAGCGTTTCCGCTGGGCGAGGCCCTTTCCACTGTGCGCCCGAAGGGACTCGAACCCCCAACCTTCTGATCCGTAGTCAGATGCTCTATCCATTGAGCTACGGGCGCATGGCCCAAGGGCCGGGGATGACGATACCGTCCCGCGGCCCTGCGCCCAAACCGGCGGTGAAA
>NZ_DASUIR010000097.1:0-10646 GCF_036279715.1 Cellulomonas sp.
AGCTGGTCGGCCGGCACGTCGCGCAGCGCGGCGCTCGCCGCGTCGCCGGACGCGGCGATGACGATCAGGTCCCGGAGGCGCTCGAGGAGGTCCTCGACGAACCGCCGCGGCTCGTGACCGGTCGAGATGACGCGCTCGACGACCCGGAACGCGCTCGCGCCGTCCGCCGCCGCGATCGCGTCGACGAGGTCATCGAGGAGCGAGGCGTGCGTGAAACCGAGCAGCGCGACGGCACCCTCGTAGTCGAGACCGGCCGGACCTGAACCCGCGATGAGCTGGTCGAGGACCGACAACGAGTCACGGACCGAGCCGGCGCCCGCGCGCACGACGAGCTGCAGGACGCCCGCGCCGACCGTCACGCCCTCGGCCTGAGCCACCTGCTCCAGGAAGCTGAGCATCACATCTGGCGGGACCAGCCGGAACGGGTAGTGGTGGGTCCGCGAGCGGATCGTGCCGATGACCTTGTCCGGCTCCGTCGTCGCGAAGATGAACATGACGTGGGGCGGCGGCTCCTCCACGATCTTGAGCAGGGCGTTGAAGCCCTGCGGGCTGACCATGTGGGCCTCGTCGAGGATGAACACCTTGAACCGGTCGCGCGACGGCGCGAACGTCGCCCGCTCGCGCAGCTCACGCGCGTCGTCGACGCCGCCGTGGCTCGCCGCGTCGATCTCGACGACGTCGAGGCTCCCGGGCCCGCCGCGGGACAGCTCGCGGCACGACTCGCACTGGCCGCAGGGGGTGTCGGTCGGGGAGGCCTCGGTGTTGCGCTCGCAGTTGAGGATGCGGGCGAGGATGCGCGCCGACGACGTCTTGCCGCAGCCCCGCGGACCCGAGAACAGGTAGGCGTGGTTGACCTGGCCGTTGCGCAGAGCCTGGCGGAGCGGTGCCGTCACGTGGTCCTGACCGATGACCTCCGCGAAGGTCTCGGGCCGGTAGCGGCGGTACAGCGCAGTGGTCACGCACCGAACTGTAGATGCCCGGGCCCACACCGTGATCCGTCCGGCACGCCTGCCCGCGAAGCAGCAGGTGGGGGCACGGCGTCGGGCAGGCGAACTGCCCCGGGCATGCGAGGACCCCCCGCACACCCATCAGAGCTCGCCTGCCCTTGCTGCCTTCCGGCCCTGGGGGAGTTCAGCGAGATGACGCCGTACGAGGGGTCACCACAAGCGTAACGCAGCCGCACGGCCCCCGCCGCAGCCGGGGCGATTGGGAGGTGAGGCTCAGCCCGCTCTCAGCCAGCGTCCAGGGGGCGGCGCCACGATGAGTCATCACACCAACGGCGTCGGGACCACGCCGGTCCCCGCCATGAACGTCCGAGGAGCACTCATGAGCGCAGCGACAACCCGCGGTCGGCCCGTGTCGATACCGCCGGCCGCGCGCTCGGCCGCGTTCCGGGCGGCACGAGCCGACGTCGCTGCCGGGGCCCGCTCACCCCGGATGCTGAAGGCGCCCGCACGTCGTGGCTGGTGGCCCGACGCGGTCGGGACGTTCACCTGGGTCACTGCCCTCATCGTCGTCGCGCTGTGGGTCTCCGGGGGCGGGATCCAGGCGCTCCTGCCGTTCGGCGCCGCCACGATGAGCTCGCTCGGCCGGCTCAGCGGCCTGCTCGCGAGCGACCTCATGCTCCTGCAGGTGCTGGGCATGGCCCGGATCCCGTGGGCCGAGCGCTCCTTCGGCCAGGACCGGCTCGCCAAGTGGCACCGCCTCATGGGCCTCAGCTCGTTCTACCTGCTGCTCACCCACCTCGTGACGATCGTCATCGGGTACGCGGGCTCGAGCGGTCAGACGGTGCTCGGCGAGGCCTGGTCGATGATCCTGACGTTCCCCGGGATGCTCATCGCGACCGCCGGCACGCTCATGATCTGGTTCGTCGTCGCCACGTCGATCCGCGTCGCCCGGCGCAAGCTCCGGTACGAGTCGTGGCACCTGCTGCACCTGTACGCGTACCTCGGCATCGCACTCGCACTGCCCCACCAGCTGTGGACCGGCACCGACTTCATCGGGCACCGCTGGGCGACCATCTACTGGTGGACGCTGTACGGCTTCGCGCTGGCCTGCGTCCTCATCTACCGCATCGGGCAGCCCGCGTGGCTGTCGCTGCGACACTCGCTGCGCGTGGCCGCCGTCGTGCACGAGGGCCCCGGCATCGTCACGGTGCACCTCACGGGGCAGCACCTCAACAACATGCGGGTCGCCGCCGGGCAGTTCTTCGTGTGGCGCTTCCTCAGCGGTCCCGGGTGGTCGCGGGGTCACCCGTTCTCGCTCTCCGGCGCACCGACCACCGCGGGGCTGCGCCTCACGGTCGGCACGCGGGGCGACGACGGCCAGCGCATCGCGACCCTCAAGCCCGGCACCCGGGTGCTCATCGAGGGCCCGTACGGTCGGATGACTGCCGACGTGCGCACCCGGCCCCGCGTCGCGGTCTTCGCCTCCGGCCTCGGGATCGCCCCGCTCATGTCCCTGCTCCACGAGCACATCCCCACCGAGGGGCCGGCGACGCTGGTCTACCGGATGAGCCGCGAAGACGACGAGGTGCTCGCCGCCGACATCGAGTGGCTCGTCCAGAACACCGGGCTGCGCCACATCCCGCTCATCGGTCCGCGGAGCCGGGTCGGGACGCCGTGGCTCCCGCAGGAGCTCGGGCACGTCCGCGGTCCCGACGCCGTCCGGCTCCTCGTCCCCGACCTCGACGACCACGACGTGTTCGTCTGCGGACCGGGGCCGTGGTCCGACGCCATCGAAGCTGATCTCCGTGCCGCGGGCGTCCCGCCCGAGGCGCTCCACGTCGAGAACTTCTCCTGGTAGGTCATCATGAAACGCATCGTCATCGCAGTGCTCAGCACGATCAGCGGGTTGGTCCTGCTGTTCTCCTACCCGACGAGCACCAACAGGTCGGTCACCGCCGACACCGCGCCCGCCGCAGGGACCGGCACGACGACCGGTGCCGCAGCTGCCGGCACGGCGGCCGCCGCGGCACCGAGCGCAGCCGCAGCCGCCCCCGCGGCCGCCGCGAAGTCCGGGACGTTCACCGGCTCCACCGTCCAGACGCGCTGGGGACCTGTCCAGGTCCAGATCGTGGTCGCGAACGGGAAGGTCACCTCGGCGGACGCGATCCAGTACCCCAGCGGCAACGGGAACGACCAACGGATCAACTCCTACGCGATCCCGATCCTCAACGCCGAGGCCGTCAAGGCCAGCAGCGCGAAGATCGACATGGTCTCCGGCGCGACCGTCACGAGCACCGGGTACCTGAAGTCGCTGCAGAACGCGATCGACCAGGCGTTCCCGGCGTGACCGCGGACGTGCAGCTCAGCGTGCAGCCCGACGTGCAGGCCGGGAGGCGGGCCGGCGTGCTGGCCGACGCCGGCCCGACCCCCACGGACGGGCTGCGCATCGACCCCGCGCGCCGCGCCTGGGTCGAGCAGCTCATGGGCATGCCCGTCAGCATCCACGTGCGGGGCCCGCGCGCCCACGACGCGGACGTCGCCCGCACGGTCGAGGCGGCCTTCGCCTCCCTGCACGCGGTCGACGCGATGTTCAGCACCTACCGGAACGACTCCGAGATCTCGCGGCTCCAGCGGCACGAGCTCACCCTCGCGGAGTGCTCGGCCGAGATCCGCGACGTGCACACGCTGTGCCGCACGGCGCTCGAACGCACCGCGGGCTACTTCGACGCCTGGGGCTGGCGCGGCGCGGGCGTCTTCGACCCGACCGGTCTGGTCAAGGGCTGGGCGATCGGGCGGGCGGGCCTGGTGCTCGCGGCTCTGGACGACTGCGACGTCGCGATCGACGCCGGCGGTGACGTGCTCGTGCGCTGCGCCGACCCCGACGGACTCCCCTGGCGCATCGGCATCGAGGACCCGCGCGACCGCACCCAGGTCCTCGCGACGGTCGAGCTGCACGACGGCGCGGTCGCGACGTCCGGCACCGCCGCGCGCGGCACGCACATCGTCGACCCGTTCACGAAGGAGCCGGTCGAGTCCATCCTCTCGGCGACCGTCATCGGGCCGTCGATCGTCTGGGCCGACGTGTGGGCGACCACCGCCGTGGCCCGCGGGGCCGGAGCCGTCGAGTGGACCGAGTCGCTGCACGGCACGTCGGGGATGGTCGTGCTCGCGAACGGGACCGTGCACCGGTGGTCGCTGCCCGACTGACGGCTCAGTCGACGGTCCCGCCGCCCAGCACGTGACGCAGGAACCGTCCCGGATCGTCGAGGAACCCGCGCCAGCGCCGGACGAGGTCGAGGTCCTCCCAGTCGCAGCGGCGCATCCCCCACTCCCCGACCTCCCACACGTCGGCGCCCGGCATCGCGGCGAGCACGGGCGAGTGGGTCGCGAGCACGATCTGGGAGCCGTCGGCCACGAGACCGCTCAGGTGGGTCAGCAGGGCCAGGCAGCCAGCGAACGACAGCGCCGACTCCGGCTCGTCGAACACGTAGAACCCCGGCTTGACCATGCGGTCCATGACGAGCGCCAGGATCGACTCCCCGTGGGACATCCGGTGGAACTGCGGCTCGGGCTTCCCGCCGGGGTTGTCCTCGAGGTACGTGTAGAACGAGTGCATCGTCTCGGCCCGCACGAAGAAGGCCCGGCGAGGCGCCCCGAGGTCTCGTTCCAGGACGAGATGGCGCCACAGCTCGGACTCCGTCTCCCGCGTCACATGCCGCGACCCCGTCGAGCCGCCCTCGGCCGCCATCCCGAACGCCCGCGCGAGCGCCTCGACGAGCGTCGACTTGCCCGCACCGTTGTCCCCCACGAGGACCGTCACGGGCGCGAGCGGCCAGCCGTCACGGAGCACCTGGGCGACCGCCGGGACGTGCTCGAACCACGAGCCGGGCGACGGCGGTTCGCCCTCGTCGCCGCGGACGCGCCGGACGGTGAGCGTCGGGCGAGTCACGACGGCGCGCCGGCTGCTGCGGGGCGGTTGTCCTCCGGTGACGTCACGCAGACATCTCTAGCAGGTGCCGCTGACGCACCGGAGGCGTTGGACGATCGTCGGCCCCGGGCCCACCTCACGCGAAGGCCACGAACGCCGCGAGCACGACGACCGCGCCATGCCCGACGACCGAGAGCCACGTGCGCGCGCCGTCGCCGAGGCGCGTGCCCAGCGTCGACCCGGCTGCGGCGAGCACCAGCTGCCACGCGATCGACGCGCACGTGACCCCCACGACGAACGCCGCCCGCCCCGTCCCGCCGAGCCGAGGAGCGAGCCCGACAGCCACTGAGACGAAGGCGAGCGCGGTGAGTGGGTTGACGGCCGTGAGGCCGATGAAGCGGGCGAACGTCCGCGACGGAGTGACCCGGCCGGCCCATGCTGCTGCCGTGAGGGATCCCGAGCCGGCGCGAGCCGCGATCGTCTGCCGCAGCCCCCAGGCCGCGACCGCGACGAGCGCCACCGCACTGACCGCACGTACCACGGCCTCATGCCCGTCCAGGAGACGCGCGACCCCGCCGCCCGCCGTGGCTGCGGCTGTCGCGTAGAGCGCGTCGACCGTCGCGACGCCGACGGCGGCACCGGCCGCGATGCGGAACCCGCGCAGCAGCCCCTCCTGGACGACGAGCAACGCCACCGGGCCGACCGGCAACGCCACGGCCAGCCCCGCGGTGGCGCCCATCACCAGGGCGGCGGCGGTCTCGTTCATGCGGGCTTCCCTGCGCTCGGCCAGGTCGAGCAGACGACGAGGCTCGTGCGGATCATCCTAGAGATCGGGCCCGTGCCTACGCGCGCGCCTTCGCGGCCGAGGCCCCCAGACGTGACAGGACGTCGGGAACGCACCCCTTGCGTCTGACACGGTGTCAGAGTGTGGAGTTGTGAGCATGCCTCCCCCAGGCGAGCACCTGCTGTCGATCGGCGAGTTCTCGCGGCTCTCCCGGATCACCATCCGGATGCTGCGGCACTACGACGAGCACGGCGTGCTGCACCCCACCCGCGTCCACGCGTTCTCGGGCTACCGGCAGTACGCGCCGGACCTGCTGCGTGCCGCCGGGCGGATCCGGGACCTCCGCGACGTCGGCCTGCGCGTCGACGAGCTCGCCGCGTGCGCGCGCGTGCTCGACGACCCCGCGGCGCTGCGACCGGTCCTGGAGCGTCAGCGCGTCCGCCTGCTCACCGATGCGGCGACGATCGCGGACCGGGTCCGGGGGGTGGACCGCCTCATCACCGAGCTGGAGGTTCCGCTCATGCCCGTCGAGATCACGCACCGCACGATCCCTGCCCGCACCGTCGCATCGGTGCGGGACACCATCCCCGGCTACCAGGACGAGGGGCTGCTCTGGGAGCGGCTCATGGCGGGTCTGGCCGCCACGGGCGGCCGGGTGGCGCCGTCGCCGCTGACCGTGGCCGTGTTCCACGACGATGCCTTCGTCGAGTCCGGGCCCGACGTCGAGGTCCAGCTCGACGTCATCGAACCGGTCACGGAGACGGGCGACGTCCGCGTCCTCCACGTGCCCGAGCAGCAGGTCGCCGTGGGCACGTTGCACGGCGGCTTCGACGGCATCGGCTCCGTCATGGAGGCCCTCGCGCAGTGGGTCGACGAGCACGGGTACAGGTACGCCGGGCCGATGTTCAACATCTACGTCGTCGGACCGCGTGACGAGCGGGACCCCGCACTGTGGGTCACCGACGTGTGCGCACCGGTCGCAGGCTTGGTCGACGATCCGGCCGCGAGAGCTGCCGACGCGACGCGGTCCGCCGACGGCCGTGGCGGTGCCCGATGAGATCGGGCGGCGACGTGCGGGACGCCGACGCGCCGAGCAACGACCTTCGCCGCGAGTACCCGGCGCTGTACCGGTCTGGAGACGTTCCCGTCCGGCTGACCGTTCCTCCGCTGCGCCTGCTCATGGTCGACGGTGCAGGCGACCCCAACACCGCACCCGGCTACGCGGACGCGGTCGGCACCCTCTACGCGGTGAGCTACGGCGTCCGCGGAACGGTCAAGGAGTCCGGCGGTCTGCCGTGGACGGTCATGCCGCTCGAGGGCCTGTGGTGGGCCGATGACATGGCGACCTTCAGCACGGACGACCGCCGCGGCTGGCTGTGGACGATGATGATCGCCCAGCCGGACGTGGTCACGGCGGAGATGGTCGCGTCGGCGGTGACGGCGGCGAGAGCCAAGGGCCGGGCGCCGTCAGCGGAGCTGCTGAGGCTCGCGGTGCACGACGAGGGCGACGCCGTCCAGGTGATGCACCACGGTCCGTACACCGACGAGGCGTCGACCATCGCGGCCTTGCACCGGGCTGCCGCCGACCTCGGACTGGCTCTGCGCGGCAAGCACCACGAGATCTACCTCAACGACCCGCGGCGCGTGGCTCCGGCTGCCATGCGGACGATCCTGCGCCAGCCCGTCGCGGAGCGCTGACCGGGGCTGCGACCATCCCGGCGTCGACCGAACGTGTGGGTGGCGGGCAGTAGATTCGCATCGCCGTGGCTGGTGGTCGAGGCATCGGGAGGCAACGATGAGATACGGCATCGAAGTCGTGCCGCTCGGGACGTACGCCGAGCCCGGCCCGGTGGTGGAGCTGACCGTCGCGGCGGAAGCCGCCGGCTGGGAGGCGCTCGCCATCTGGGACCACGCGCACTTCTGGGGCGGCGTCGGGGACCCGTGGGTGACGCTGACGGCGGTGGCCGCAGCGACGAGCCGGCTGCGGCTCATCACGACGGTCAGCCCCCTGCCGCGGTACGCGCCGCACCTGCTGGCCCGGTCCGTGCATGCGCTCGACGCGTTCAGCGGCGGGCGGGTCACGCTCGGGGTCGGGCTCGGGGTCGAGTTCGACCTGGGCGCGTTCGGTGAGCTGCAGGACGGCCGCACGCGCGCGTCGATGGCCGACGAGGCCCTGGACCTCGTCACGCGCTGGTGCAACGGCGAGATCGTGACGCACACCGGTCGCCACTACACGTCGACCGGCACGCAGATCGCCTCCCGCCCGACACAGTCACCGCGGGTGCCCGTGTGGGTCGGCGGCTCAAGCCACCCGGCACTGCGCCGGGCCGCTCGCTGGGACGGCTGGGTGATCGGCTCGATCGACGAGGCGCAGAACGTGACGTTCCCGCCGGAGAACGTCGCCAACGACCTGGCGTACCTGCGCTCCTTCGGGCCGCACGAGGGGTTCGACGTCGCGGTGAGCGGTGTCACCCCCGGCGGATCGCCCGGCCTGGCGCCCGCCTACGCCGACGCCGGTGCGACCTGGTGGTTCGAGTCGCTGTTCGGCCTGCGCGGGACGCATGAGGAGATGCTTGAGCGGGTGGCCGCTGGGCCGCCGCGGTGAGGCTGGCGGGGCGGCGCGGGCCTCGGGCCGGATCCGGTATCCTCGTCCGGCCGGGAGGATTCGCCTAGTGGCCTATGGCGCACGCTTGGAAAGCGTGTTGGGTGAAAGCCCTCGGGGGTTCGAATCCCCCATCCTCCGCTGGTGAAGGGCTCGTGACCTGCGACTTCGCAGGTGGCGGGCCCTTCTTCGTCGCGGACGCTGGGCAAGCCGCTTCTCGCAGGCCGCCGACCTGGGCGTTGGTAGCAGTTCGAGTCCTGTGACGTGGTGCGCGAGGTTGACGGCCATCCGTCCTGGCGTCGGTCGGCGCGCAGCTGTTGCTCTGCTCCAATTGTCTGGGCGCAAACGCAGCAACTTCATCCGACGCGTGAGAGACACCCCGCAAGTTGCTGTGCTCCAATTAGATGTGACCGAACGCAGCAACATCCGTCGACCGGGGCCTGGTCGCCCCTCCCGCCAGGACGTCTACGACCGACTCGACTCCGCGATCGCAGAAGTCCGCGACAGGCTCGGCGGCCTGCCCACACCCGACGAGGCGCGGGCGATCTGGGACGAGCTGTGGGTCCACGAGGCGCACAACTCCACCGCGATCGAGGGAAACACCCTCGTCCTGCGAGAGGTCGAACAGCTCCTCCTCGAGGGACGTGCCGTGGGCGACCGCCAGCTCGCGGACTACCTGGAGGTCAAGGGCTACGCCGACGCCGCCCGCTGGGTCTACGGCCAGGCATTGGAGCCCTCAGCACAGGGTCCCGACGAGCTGCTGACGCTCACCGAGATCCGGCGCGTGCACCAGATGGCGATGGGACCGGTCTGGGACGCGGCGCCCCACCCTGAGGCGACAGCCGAAGAGTCGCCAGGCAGCTTCCGCAAGCACGACATCCGCCCCTTCCCCGGGGGGATGCGCCCGCCATCGTTCGCCCTGGTCGAACCCAAGCTGCACGACTGGCTTGGCCAGGTGAACGCCATTCCGAGCAGCGAACGGCATCCGATGGAGCTCCTCGCCCAGGCGCACGTCGGCTTCGAGCAGGTCCATCCGTTCCTCGACGGCAACGGCCGCACTGGCCGACTCCTGCTCAACCTCGTCCTCGCCCGGCTGGGCTATGCCCCAGCGATCATCCAGAAGCGCGAGCGCCCCCGATACCTTGACGCCCTGAGAGCGGCCGACAGCGGGAACATCGGGCCGTTGGCCGAACTCATCGCCCGGGCCGTTCTGGACAACCTCTACCGATTTGTTGTGCCTGCCCTCGCCGGCCCCGCCCGGCTCGTTCCGCTCGCCTCGCTCGAGACCCCACAGATCAGCCGGCTCGCCCTCCGCAACGCCGCCCAGCGCGGACGGCTGCGCGCTCAACGCGGCGACGACGGCCAGTGGCGCAGCAGCCGGACCTGGGTCGAGGAGTACATCGCTTCCCGGTACACCCGCACCAAGGAGGCGCGGGACGGCGCCTGAGCAGCGGCAGGTCCACGTCGGCCTTGGGTAGCAGTTCTGGTAGCAGTTCGCCGCCGGAAGCTACGGCCCGGCCCGAGCCGCGTAGGTCCGCGCAGTGCGCCGACCAGCCCGAACACGTCCACCAGCATCGATGCGCGACCGCGTCGGGCCATTTGGAAAGCGTGTTGGGTGAAAGCCCTCGGGGGTTCGAATCCCCCATCCTCCGCTGAAGAAGGGCCCGTGACCTGCAGCGATGTGGGTGGCGGGCCCTTCGTCATGATGGCGACTGGGTGCCTCGACGGTTCGCCGTAGCAGTCTCGGCAGCAGTCACTCCTCATGTGGTCGAGCGGCAACACTCGCTACCTGATCCGTGCGGACCTGAGGCAGCCCGATGCGTACACCTGGGTTGCATTCTCATTTGACGATGGTTAACCTTCGTCATATGAGAACCGCTGCACCCGCGTTGGTGCCGATCTTCCGGTCGGACCTCCAGGCCCGGCTGCTCCTGCGCATCCTCACCGACGCCGAGCCGCACACCGCCGCCGAGCTCGCGCGACTCCTGAAGGCGCCCGAGCCAACCGTGCACCGCGAAGTCCGACGGCTCCTCGATGCGGACCTGCTCACCAGCTCCCCCGTCGGCCGCGCGAACGTCCTGAAGCCCGCCGACCACAACCCCGCGACCGTGCCGCTGCGCCAGCTGCTGACCGTCACCTACGGGCCGGCGCCCTACCTCGAACGCGCTCTCTCGGGCGTGGCGGGGATCCAGGAGGCTGCGATCTACGGCTCATGGGCGGCGCGCTGGCACGGCGAGCTCGGCCCGACACCGGGCGACGTGGACGTCCTTGTGGTCGGGTCGCCGAACCGTGACGACGTGTACGACGCGCTCGAAGGCATCGACAGCGCGCTCGGCCGCGAGGTCAACGTCACGTTCGTGTCACCCGAGCGGTGGGCGTCGGGCG
>NZ_DASUIR010000098.1:0-11016 GCF_036279715.1 Cellulomonas sp.
GGGGCTCATGGTCTGCTCCAGTTCGGCGAGGACGAGATGCGTCCGGGTCCCGGCCCGGCGGGTGCCGGAGCGGTTCCGTCCAGGGACCGGGCCCCGGACGCTGTCGTGCGGTGGTGCTGTGCTGTCAGGCCTGCGCCTTGGCGATGAACGAGACGGCGTCGCCGACGGTCACGAGGTTCTTGACCTCGTCGTCGGGGATCCGCACGTCGAACTTCTCCTCGGCCAGGGTCACGATCGTCATCATCGACAGGGAGTCGATGTCGAGGTCGTCGGTGAAGGACTTCTCGGGCAGGACGGAGTCGGTCGGCAGCCCCGTCTCCTCGCTGACGATCTCGGCCAGTCCGGCCAGGATCTCCTGCTCGCTGTTCGCCATCGGTGTCTCCTTGGTGTAGGTGGTGCTGGGTCGATGAACCGTACTGCTCGTGGTCACCGGACGCTGTGGGCGTCCGGCGCCGGGTGGGGATCCGGTCAGGGCAGGACGACGACTTGGGCCGCGTACACGAGGCCGGCGCCGAACCCGATCTGCAGCGCGAGGTCGCCCGACTTCACGGCGCCCTCCTGCAGCAGTCGATCGGTCGCGAGCGGGATGGACGCGGACGAGGTGTTGCCGGTGTCGGCGATGTCACGGCCGATGACGACGGACGCCGGCAGGTGCAGCTGCTTGGCCATCTGGTCGATGATCCGCATGTTGGCCTGGTGGGGGACGAAGGCCTGGATCTGGTCGGCCGTGACGCCGGCCGCGTCGAGCGCCTGCTGGGCGATCTTGGGCATCTCGAAGGCAGCCCACTTGAAGACCGACTGGCCGTCCTGGCGCAGTGTCGGCCAGCCGAGCTCCGGGTTGTCGCGCAGCTCCATCCACCCGTGCGTCTGGCCCACGGCCTTGGCGCGCGACCCGTCGGAGCCCCAGATGGTCGGGCCGATGCCCGGGAAGTCCGACGGACCGACGACGGCCGCGCCCGCGCCGTCACCGAGCAGGAAGGAGATCGAGCGGTCGGTCGGGTCGATGAACTCGCTCATCTTCTCCGCGCCGATCACCAGGACGTGGCGTGCGGCTCCCGAGCGGACGAGCGCGTCGGCCTGGCCGATGCCGTAGCAGTAGCCTGCGCACGCGGCCGAGATGTCGTACGCGGCCGCGGGCGTCGCCCCGAGGCGGTCGGCGAGGACCGCCGCCCCGGCGGGCGTCTGCTCGAAGTAGGTGACGGTCGACAGGATGACCGCGTCGATGTCGGCGCCCGTGAGACCGGCCGCGGCGATCGCCTGCCGGCCAGCGGCCTCGGAGAGGTCGAGGACGTCGACGTCCGCACCGGCCCGTCGCCGGGTGATGATGCCCGTGCGCTGCTGGATCCATTCGTCGGACGAGTTGATCGGGCCCGCGATGTCGTCGTTGGTCACGACGTTCTCGCCTCGGGCGGCGCCGATCCCCAGGATCCGGGAGTGCGCGGCGCCGATGGCCTGGGTGAGGGTCGGTCGGGTCACAGGGTGCTCTCCTGGCTGCGCGGGGTCCCATGGCGGGCGATCAGGTCTCGGGCGGCGTCGACGTCGGACGGTGACTTCACCGCGACCGTCTCCACCCCGGGCAGGCTACGCCGGGCCAGCCCGGCGAGCACCCCGCCCGGCGCGAGCTCGAGCATCCCCGTGACGCCGAGTGCCGCGAACGTCTCCTGGCACAGGTCCCACCGGACCGGGGCGACGATCTGCTGGGCGAGCCGGCGCAGCACGTCGACGCCCGAGCCGGTCCCGCCGGGGCCACCGGAGTACGCGCGGCCGTCAGCGTTGGAGAGCAGCGGCAGGCTCGGGTCGTGCGCACGCTGAGCGGCCGCGACGGGGGCGAACGCGTCGAGGGCCGACTGCATGAAGGGGGTGTGGAAGGCCCCGGCAACCTGCAGGGGGATCACGCGGGCCCGCGCGGGCGGGTTCGCCGCGAACTGTTCGAGGCTCGCCAGGTCGCCTGCTGCGACGACCTGGCCGCCGCCGTTGACGTTCGCGGGCCGCAGACCTGCTGCGTCGATCGCGGCGAGGACCTCCTGGGCGTCGCCGCCGACGACGGCGCACATCCCCGTCGCCACGGCCCGGGCCGCCTCAGCCATGGCCGCGGCGCGTGCCGTCACGAGCGCGACTGCCTCGTCGTCGGACAGAACCCCCGCGACGGCGACCGCCGTGAACTCGCCGACGGAGTGCCCGGCGGTCACGGCTGCGACGTGGGCCGCAGAGCGCTCGCCGAGGATCACGCGCAGGGCGATCAGCGACGTCGACACGATCAGGGGCTGCGCGACGGCCGTGTCGCGGATCGTGTCGGCGTCGGAGGTCGTGCCGTGCGCGGCGAGGTCGACGCCCGAGGCGCTCGAGAAGCCCGAGAGCCTCTCGACCACGCCCGGGAGCTCGAGCCAGGGTGCGAGCATGCCGGGTGACTGGGAGCCCTGACCGGGGCAGACGATGGCGAGCACGCGTCCACTGTGCCAGGCGGACGCCCGGTGGCCGAAGCGGGCTCGCACGAACCTTCTGCGAGCCCGTTGTCGCTAACCGACAAGAACGGGCCGACTCAGGTGTCCTCGCCGAGACGCCCGATCGCGAGTGCCGTCTGCAGGACGTAGGCCTCACGCGGGTCGAGCGGGTCCCATCCCGTCACGTCGGCGACGCGGCGCAGGCGGTATCGGACGGTGTTGGGGTGCACGTAGAGCACCCGCGCTGCGGCCTCGAGCGAACGGCCCGCTCCCAGGTAGGCGGTCAAGGTCTCGAGCAGCGAGCCGGTGCTCGCTGCGAGCGGCACGTAGGCCTGCGCGACAAGGGCGCGTCGAGCCGTCACGTCGCCGACCAGCACGCGCTCGGGCAGCAGGTCGTCGGCCTGGACCGGACGCGGCGCCTCGGCCCACGCGGGCGCTGCCACGAGCCCGGCGAGGGCGGCACGCGCGGACCGGGCCGCGTCGGCCAGGTGACCCGCAGGCGGCCCGATCACGACAGGACCCGGCCCGAAGCGGGGGAGCAGGGAGAGCGCACCCGCCTGCAGGTCGCCGTCGCCGCCGAGGAACACCACGAGGCGGTCTCCGAGGATCCCGACCAGCGCGTCGTCGGCCGCCCGCTGCGTCGCCCGGCGCAGGTCGGCCGCCCGCACGTCGTCGAGGGGTGTCGATGTGGTGCCCACCATGACCAGCGTCGAGCCTCGACCGCTCCACCCGAGTGCCGCCACGCGCGACCGCACCGAGTCGTCGACCTCACCCCGGACGAGGGCGTCGACCACCAGAGCCTCGAGCCGCGCGTCCCACGCGCCCCGGACCTCGGCGTCCCGCGCGTACACCTCGGCAGCCGAGAAGGCGACCTCGCGCGAGTACCGAAGGACCGCCTCGCGCAGGTCTCGCTCGCCGCCCGGCGCCGCGAGCTGGTCGCTGTGCGTCTCGACGACGTCGACGACGACCCGCACGAGCTGGAGGGTGTGCTGCAGCGAGATCGACCGGGTCAGCTCGGGGGGCGCGGCCGCGAAGATCTCGCCCACACCGTGGGGTGGCGTCGACGGGTCCGAGAACCAGCTGACGAACGCGTTGATGCCCGCCTGTGCGACGAGCCCGACCCACGAGCGGTCCTCGGCTGGCAGCGCGCGGTACCACGCGAGGTCCTCGTCGAGCCTCCGCATGGCCGCGGCGGCGAGCAGGCCGTTGCCGTCGCGCACCCGCCGGAGCGTCTCGGTCCCGGTCGGTGACCCTGCGGCCCGCACCGACCGCGCGCCGGAGGGCTCGGCCGGCGCGGCCGGATCGACGGCGGGCGTGCGCCGATCTGTCGCGCGGGCGGCGTGCTCTCGGTCCGTGGCCATGGCGCGAGCATACGGTGAGACTTGTAGGAGGTCGACAAAGGCTGGCGTCCCGTCAGAGCGATTTCTGGCGCTGTTTCGCCGTGGGGCAGGTGCAAAGGCGCAGCAAAGGCTATGGTCGCGTCATGGCCCTTCTGCCCCGACTTCGCCAGCTGATGCGGCGACCGCCGTCTGCATCGAAGGTCGGCGCGCGTCGTCCCTCGACTGCGCCAAGGCGCGGAGACACGCTTCACGAGGACGCTCTGCGATCGGTTCTGAGCGACGACCCCAACAACGAGCGGGCCTTCTCAGCGCTTGCCGAGATCGTCCGTCGACGCGCCGCCGGGACCGGTCCGGACGACGACCCGCTGACGGCCACGCTCGAGGACCCCGAGAAGCAGCGCGCGGCCGACCTGGCCGTCTGGGCCCTGGGTGAGGAGCTCGCCGGCAACCCCCGGGCGTGGTACCCGCTCATCGAGGTCGCCCGACTGTCGGTGCATGACGACCGCGAGGGCATGTTGCGCCGGTTGACCACAGCCGCCGAGCGCGACCCGTCGGGCAAGGCGCTCGTGGTGAGCCTCCAGCTGCTCCGCGAGGTCGGCCTGCCGGTCGAGGCGCTCTCGCTCGGTGTCGGCCACTGGCGTCCGCGTGAGCATGATCCCGAGAACGCCCGCCAGCTCGTCCTCGCCGCGATCGAGGCAGGGCGGACCTTCGACGCCAAGCAGCACCTGGCGGCACTGGACCTGTACCCGGACCAGAAGACCATCAGGCCGCTGCGAGCCGAGCTCGAGCAGGTCATCGCCGCAGCCGAGGCGAACCCCGTCGCGCAATAGCGCCGTAGCGCCGGACCGACCCCGCGCCACCCCCTCGACGAGGGTGGCGCGGAGCGGTCAGCCGATCAGGACTCGCCGCCAGCGTTGCCCGACGTCCCTGCTGTCACGTCGTGCAACCGGTACCGCTCGATCGCCTGCGCCGTCGAGCCCGCCTCGACCTGACCGGCCCGCTCGAGCTCCTGCAGGACCCGGACGGCGGTCGACGGACCGTCGATCTTGAAGTGCCGGCGCACCGCGGGTCGGGTGTCCGAGAAGCCGAAGCCGTCGGCGCCCAGCGTCGCGTACCGGCCCGGGATCCATGCACGCACCTGGTCGGGGACGAGGTGGTCGAAGTCCGTCGTCGCGACGAACGGACCCTCGGCGCCCGCGAGCTTGCGCGTGAGGTAGGCCTCGTGCTGCTCCTCGCCCGGGTGCAGGAACGCCTGGTCGTCGGCACGCAGGCCGTCCCGACGCAGCTCGTTCCAGCTCGTGACCGACCAGACCGCGGCCCGGACCCCCCAGTCCTCGGCGAGCAGGTGCTGGGCCTCGAGCGCCCAGCCGACCGCGACCCCCGACGCGAGGATCTGGGCGCGCGGCCCGTCGCCCTCCGCCGGGGCGAGCAGGTAGATGCCCTTGAGGATGCCCTCGACGTCGACCTCCGCCGGCTCGACGGGCTGAATGATCGGCTCGTTGTAGACCGTGAGGTAGTAGATGACGTCGCGGTCCTGGCCATGGTCGGGCCCGTACATCCGCTCGATCCCGGCGCGCACGATGTGCCGGATCTCGTAGCCGTATGCCGGGTCGTAGTGCACGACGTGGGGCATCGTGCCGGCGAGGAGCGGGGAGTGCCCGTCGGCGTGCTGCAGGCCCTCCCCGGTCAGCGTCGTTCGGCCGGCGGTCGCCCCGACGAGGAAGCCCCGGGTCATCTGGTCGCCCGCCGCCCAGAACTGGTCGCCCGTGCGCTGGAACCCGAACATCGAGTAGTAGAAGTAGAACGGCAGGAGCGGCTGACCGTGCGTCGCGTACGACGTGCCCACGGCCTGGAACGCGGCCGCGGAGCCGGCCTCGTTGATCCCGGTGTGCATGATCTGCCCGGCCTCGGACTCCCGGTAGGAGAGCATGAGGTCGTTGTCGACCGGGACGTAGTGCTGACCCTGCGTGTTGAAGATCTTGGCGCTCGGGAAGATCGCGTCGAGCCCGAACGTCCGGGCCTCGTCGGGGATGATCGGGACGACCCGGTTGCCGAAGTTCTTGTCCTTGACGAGGTCCTTGAACAGGCGCACGAGCGCCATGGTCGTCGCGACCTCCTGGTGCCCCGAGCCCTTGGCGAGCTGGTCGTAGACCTTCTCGTCGGGCAGGGTGACGTCGACGTGCGTCACGCGCCGCTCGGGCAGGTACCCGCCCAGCGCCTTCCGGCGGTCCTTCATGTACTGGATCGCGGGGTCGTCCTCGCCCGGGTGGTAGTACGGCGGGAGGTAGGGGTCCGCGTCGAGCTGCTCGTCCGTGAAGGGGATGTGCAGCGTGTCCCGAAGCGTCTTGAGGTCGGCGCCCTTGATCTTCTTCATCTGGTGCGTCGCGTTGCGACCCGCGAAGCCCGAGCCGAGGCCGTAGCCCTTGATCGTGTGGGCCAGGATGACGGTCGGCTGACCGGTGTGCGCCGACGCCGCGGCGTACGCGGCGTACAGCTTGCGGTAGTCGTGGCCGCCTCGCTTGAGCGCCCAGATCTCGTCGTCGGTCATGTTCGCCACGAGCGCCTTGGTGCGCGGGTCACGGCCGAAGAAGTGCTCGCGGACGTACGCGCCGTCGTTCGCCTTGAACGTCTGGTAGTCGCCGTCGGGCGTGTTGTTCATGAGGTTGACCAGCGCGCGGTCCTTGTCCGCGTTCAGCAGGACGTCCCACTCGCGGCCCCAGATGACCTTGATGACGTTCCAGCCAGCGCCACGGAACTGCGCCTCGAGCTCCTGGATGATCTTGCCGTTGCCGCGCACAGGGCCGTCGAGGCGCTGCAGGTTGCAGTTGACGACGAACGTCAGGTTGTCGAGGCCCTGCTGCGCCGCGAGCTGCAGCATGCCGCGGCTCTCGGGCTCGTCCATCTCGCCGTCGCCGAGGAACGCCCACACGTTCTGCTGGCTCGTGTCCTTGATGCCGCGCAGGTGCAGGTAGCGGTTCGTCCAGGCCTGGTAGATCGCCGACGCCGGGCCGAGGCCCATCGACACCGTGGGGAACTCCCAGAAGGTGGGGGCGAGGCGCGGGTGCGGGTACGACGGCAGACCGCCGCCCGGGTGGGACATCTCCTGGCGGAAGCCGTCGATCTGGTGCTCCGACAGGCGTCCCTCGAGGAACGCGCGGGCGTACATGCCGGGCGACGCGTGGCCCTGGAAGTAGATCTGGTCGCCGCCGCCGGGGTGGTCCTTGCCGCGGAAGAAGTGGTTGAGGCCGACCTCGTAGAGCGTCGACACCGACGCGTACGACGAGATGTGACCGCCGACGCCGATCCCGGGGCGCTGCGCCCGCGTGACCATGACCGCCGAGTTCCAGCGGATCCAGGAGCGGTACCGGCGTTCGATGACCTCGTCGCCGGGGAAGTACGGCTCCTCGTGCACGCCGATCGTGTTCACGTACGGCGTGTTGATCGACGTCGGGACCGTCACGTTGCGCTCCCGCGCCCGCTTGAGCAGGTTCAGCAGCACGTAGCGGGCCCGGGGGCCGCCCTTGTCGTCGATCAAGCCGTCCAGCGAGTCGATCCACTCGCCGGTCTCGGCGGGGTCGATGTCCGGGACCTGGCTGAGAAGACCGTTGATGAGTGGTCCTCTGTCGTCCGTCGAAGCCACGTGCGCTCCTTCGTCTCTCGTGCACCCGCCGGTCGGTCGACCTGGGGGGCAGCTCGGCCCGAGCCGTGCGGCGCTGCACAGGTGCGCGCGCCATCGGGAGCGGGTAGTCGAACCATTCTCTGCCCCTGTGTCGTCGGAAGTCACACCGAGAGGGTCGTGGGCCGACGTGACGTCGGCGACACGCGGGGCGATCCACGCCACGCCGACCCCGTAGAGGTCTTGCCTCGGTGCGACCGGGTGAGGTGGGCTACGGTTTGCGGACATCGACAGATCGCCTGTCCGGGGTGGTCGCGACGGAAGGGAACAGGTCAGCACGTGGCAAGCACCACGGGCGACGCAGCCTCGCAGGCTGTGGTTCGCCTCGGATTCATCTCGGGTCAGGTGGTTCAGGAGTTCGGGTACGACGACGACGTCGACAGCGAGCTGCGTGCCGCCGTCGAGTCGACGACCGGGCACGAGCTCGTCGACGAGGACTACGACGATGTCACCGACGGCGTGATGATCTGGTGGCGAGAGGATGACGGCGATCTCACCGACGCCCTCGTCGACGCCAAGACCGTCCTCGACGACAGCGGCGTGATCTGGGTCCTCACACCGAAGGCAGGTCGCGGCGGTCACATCGACCACGCCGAGATCGAGGAGGCCGCCACGACGGCCGGTCTGCACGCGACGAGCACGTTCTCGATCGCACCGGACTGGTCGGCGACCCGCCTCGGCAACCGCGGCCGCGGCAAGTGACGGTGTCGACCCTGGGCGAGCAGGTCGTCCCGGAGCTCGGGAAGCCGGCGCCGGACTTCGCCTCGGTCGACACGCACGGGACCCCGGTGCGGCTCTCGGAGCTGCGCGGGACGCCCGTCGTCGTGGTCTTCGTGCCGTTCGCGTTCTCGGGGACCTGCACAGGTGAGCTGTGCGCGATCCGCGACAGCATCGAGCTGTTCGACGTCGCCGGGGTTCGCCTGCTGGTGGTCTCGTGCGACGCGACCTACTCGTTGCGCGCGTGGCAGGAGCAGGAGGACTACCCGTTCGACCTGCTCTCCGACTTCTGGCCGCACGGCGAGATCGCGCGAGCCTATGGCGTGTTCGACGACGAGCGGGGCATCGCGATCCGCGGCAGCTTCCTCATCGACGCCGAGGGAGTGCTGCGCTGGGCGCTCGTCAACCCCCGCACACAGGCCCGTGACCTCGAGGCGTACCGCACGGCGCTCGCCCTGCTCTGACGTACGCGCGCCGGTAGTCTGGTTCACCGTCGCAGGGGCCTGTAGCTCAGTTGGTCAGAGCGCCGCGCTTACACCGCGGAGGTCGCCGGTTCGAGCCCGGCCGGGCCCACCCCTCACGGCACTCTTCGACCGTCCTGCGAAAGGCCAACCCGTGCGAGCCACCCTCATCCATGGCCCCTTCGACGTCCGCCTCGAGACGGTCCCCGACCCCCGCATCGTGCTGCCGACGGACGCCGTGGTGCGCGTCGTGGCGGCGTGCGTGTGCGGCTCCGACCTGTGGCCGTACCGCGGGGTCCGGCCCACGACGGCGCCGCACCGCATCGGCCATGAGTTCGTCGGGGTCGTCGAAGAGGTCGGAGCGGACGTCCGTTCCCTGCGTCCCGGCCAGTTCGTGGTCGCGCCGTTCGCCATCAGCGACAACACCTGCGTGCACTGCCGCAACGGCGTCCACACCTCGTGCTCGCAGCTCGGCTGGTGGGGTGAGCCGGACCACGACGGGATCCCCTCCGACGCAGGTCAGGGGGAGTACGTCAGAGTCCCGCTCGCGGACGGCACGCTCGTCGCCACCCCGGACCACCCGGATGCGGCCCTGCTGCCGAGTGTCCTGACCCTGAGCGACGTCATGGGCACCGGCCACCACGCGGCGCTCGCCGGCGGGGTCCGGCCGGGTTCGACCGTCGTCGTCGTCGGCGACGGCGCGGTCGGGCTGTGCGCGGTGCTCGCGGCGCGGCGGCTGGGTGCCGAGCGGATCATCGCGATGTCGCGGCACACGACCCGCCAGGACCTCGCGGTGCGGTTCGGCGCGACCGACGTCGTCGCCGAGCGCGGTGCCGAGGGGGTGGCGCGCGTCATGGACCTGCTCGACGGTGTCGGTGCGGACGCTGCGCTCGAGTGCGTCGGGACGAAGGAGTCGATGCAGCAGGCACTCGACTCAGCACGTCCCGGCGGGCGGGTCGGGTACGTCGGTGTTCCGGCGGGCGGGCCCGAGCTGCCGGTTCAGCAGATGTTCTCCTCGAACGTCGGCGTCCTCGGTGGCGTCGCGCCAGTGCGCGCGTACATCGCCGATCTCATGACCGACGTGTGGTCGGGAGCGATCGAGCCCGGGCTCGTCTTCGACCTCGTCGTCCCGCTCGACGACGTCTCCGAGGCGTACAAGGCCATGGACGAGCGACGCGCGATCAAGTCGATGCTCCTGCCGTAGCCCGGCAGGTAGCGTTCACGGCGTGACGGACCACCGGACAGCAGCGCCCACGCTCGCCGAGGTCGTCGGCGTGCTCGACCGGCTCTACCCGCCCGGCACCGCCGAGTCGTGGGACGCCGTGGGGCTCGTCACGGGCGACCCGGCGCAGCCCGTGCGGCGCGTGCTCTTCGCGGTCGACCCGGTCGACGCCGTGGTCGACGAGGCGGTCGCGTGGGGGGCGGACCTCGTCGTGACCCACCATCCCTTGCTGCTGCGGGGCGTCCACTCGGTCGCAGCGACCACCTTCAAGGGCGCCCTGCTGCACCGCCTGATCCGGTCGGGCATCGGGTTGTACGCCGCTCACACCAACGCCGACGCCGCACCCCGTGGGGTCGCCGAAGCGCTCGCTGCCGCCGTCGGCCTTGTCGATCTCGAGCCGCTCGAGCCGATCGCGGCCGAGGCCCTCGACAAGCACGTCGTGTTCGTGCCGGTCGCCGACGCGGGCCGGCTGGTGGACGCCCTGGCGCTCGCCGGCGCCGGGGCGATCGGCGCGTACGCGCGCTGCGCCTGGACCACGACGGGCGAGGGCACCTTCACGCCGTCCGCGGCGGCCCGGCCGGCCGTGGGGCGATCCGGCGAGATCACCACGGTCGTCGAGGCCCGGGTCGAGATGGTCGCTCCTCGGCGACTGCGCTCCGCCGTCGTGGCGGCGATGCGGGCCGTCCATCCCTACGAGGAGCCGGCGTTCGACGTGCTCGAGCTCGCGCGCTGGGACGGCCCGACGGGGATCGGGCGGGTGGGCCGGCTCGCGGAGCCGACGACGCTGCGCGGGTTCGCCGAGCGGGTCGCCGCCGCGCTGCCCGCGACCGCCCAGGGCGTGCGGTTCGCCGGCGACCCGGACGCTCGGGTCGCGCGCGTCGCGGTCGTCGGCGGGTCGGGCGACTCGCTGTTCGACGCGGTCCGGGCGGTGCATGCGGACGCGTACCTCACAGCCGACCTGCGCCACCACCCCGCGTCCGAGCTGCGCGAGCGCGCCGAGTTCGACGCGGCGCCCGGCCAGCCGAGCCCGCCCTACCTCGTGGACGTCGCGCACTTCGCCTCCGAGTGGCCCTGGCTGCCGCTCGCGGCCGCCGATCTCACGTCGGCGCTCGCGGCCGACGGCACTACGGTGGAGACCCGGATCAGCACCCAGCGCACC
>NZ_DASUIR010000099.1:0-8626 GCF_036279715.1 Cellulomonas sp.
CGCCGTCGTTGCGGTGCCCCCCGGTGACCACCGCGGCCAGGGGGCGCCCGTGCCCGTCGACCGCGGCGTGGATCTTGGTGGTCAACCCGCCCCGTGAGCGGCCGATGCCGCGACCTGCAGGTTCACACACGCCGATTGGCAGATTCCTGAGATTCGACCCCGCCCCCTGTGTCCTGGTCGGGGCGGGTCGTGTTCGTGCCGTGCTGGTGCGCGCGGGCGATCGTCGCGTCCACCGAGACCCTCCAGTCCACCTGGCCGGCCGCGTCCGCCTCGGCCAGCAACCGGCCCAGGACCCGGTCCCAAGTCCCGTCCGCGGCATAGCGACGGTGGCGCTTCCACGCCGTCTGCCACGGCCCGAAGACCTCCCGCGGCAGGTCCCGCCACGGGATCCCGGTCCGATACCGGCAAGCGATCGCCTCGACCACCCGACGGTCCTCACCGAACGGATGACCCCGCCGACCCGCGTTCGACGGCAACAACGGCTCCACCCGAGCCCACTGCACATCACCGAAGACCCAATACCGAGAAGACGTCACCCGCCCAGACCGCCGCGAGCCTCACCCCAGATATGGGAGACACGCCTAGGCGGCGCAGCTGCTCACGTTCGTCAGCCGCTGCAGGAGCCCGAACGCCGCGACGCCCACCGCGAGCGTCGCGCTGGGCACGTCGCGGGCGGCCGAGCCCACGAGGCCGACGGACACCAGCACGCTGAGGGGCGCCACGACCGCGCAAGGCATGCAGCCGACCTCGAGCCGGCGACCGGTCCCCGGCAGCGGCACGTAGGTGGCCACGGTCATCGCCGTGGCGAGAGCCGTGAGAGAGACGAGCACGAGCCATGCGGGCGGGGCCGCTGGGCCCCACCCTCCGGACGTCGCCACGAGGAGGGCGAGCATCAGGGGCGCGACGACGATGGCCGCCGCGAGTCGCCGCGCCGGCCACCGGGTGCGCAGACCGGTCGAACGGGGACGCCCGGTCAGGTCGACAGACATGCCTGCCGCACCGACCTCAGGCTCCCCGGCACGGGCCCTTCGATCAGCGGCAGGTGCACTGCTGAGCGGGCGGAACGCTCGCCATGACGGCATCGACGTGCATGCCGCAGCCGGACCAGGTGACCTTGCCGCAACGCGAGCAACGGGCAGGACTGCACATAGGTGACTCCTCAGATCGTTCGGTGTGTGGCGTCAGCATACCCCTGGGGGTATGGCTTCGCGCAACCCGCCAGCGCCTGCGGCTGGCGACGAGTCACGTGTCGGTCGTTCAGCTCACGGGCTGCTTGGCTGCGACGCGGGCCCGGACGTCGTCCATGTCGAGCGCACGGACGGCGCCGATGAGCTCGTCGAGCGCAGCCGCAGGCAGTGCGCCGGGCTGCCGGAAGACAAGCACACTCTCGCGGAAGACCATGAGCGTCGGGATCGACGTGATGTCGGCCTGCGCTGCCAGGACCCGCTCCGCCTCGGTGTCGACCTTGCCAAAGACGATGTCGGGATGCGCGCTCGAGGCCTTGTCATAGACGGGCGCGAACATGCGGCACGGCCCGCACCAGGCGGCCCAGAAGTCGACCAGGACGATGTCGTTGCTGCGGACGGTCTGCTCGAACGTGTCGGCGGTCAGGTTGACGGTGGACATCGCTTCTCCTCACGGTGGTGGATACCCTCGGGGGTATAACACCGCGCCGTCGAGAGCATTCCCGCGGGCCTCTCGCAGCTGCCGAAGAACGCCGAGAGGCCCGCGGCCTGCAGGGTGCAGGACGCGGGCCTCTTTGCGGAACCCGAGCGATCACATGACGATGCCGAGCAGCAGCACGAGCACGAGCCCGGCCACCGAGATGACGGTCTCCATGACCGACCAGCTGCGGATCGTCTCTCCGACCGTCATGCCGAAGTACTCCTTGACCAGCCAGAAGCCCGCATCGTTCACGTGGCTGAAGAACAGCGATCCCGAGCCGATGGCGAGCACGAGCAGCGACGTCTGACCGGTCGAGAGGGTCAGGGCGAGCGGCGCCAGGATGCCGGAGGCCGTGACGGTGGCGACCGTCGCGGATCCCGTCGCCAGGCGGATCAGCACCGCGACCACCCAGGCGAGCAGGAGCGGCGACACGCTGCTGCCGGCGATGGCCTTGGCGAGCACGCTGCCGATCCCGGTATCGACCAGGGTCTGCTTGAACCCGCCACCCGCGCCGACGATCAGCAGGATCCCGGCGATCGGCGGCAGCGACTTCTCGAGCGAGGCGGCGATCTGCTGAAGGTTCATGCCCGAGCCGCGGCCGAAGGTGAACATCGCGACCAGCACGGCGAGCAGCAGCGCGACGAGCGGCGTCCCGATGAAGTCGAGGGCCATGCGGAGGCTGCTCGTGGCGGGCAGGAAGATGTCGACGAGAGCCTTGCCCATCATCAGGACGACGGGGAGCAGGACCGTGGACAGGGTCGTCGCGAAGCTCGGCCGACGCGTCTCGATCTCAGCCTCAGGCAGCAGGGTCTCGACGTCGACACCCGTACCCGCGCCTCCGCCCGTCCGCGCACCGATCCGGGGCGCGGCGGCGGCGGGGGCGCCGCTCGTGACGAACAGGGCCGGGGCCATGACGGGGACCCAGCGGGCCACGTGCTTCGCGAGCACCGGCCCGGCGAGGACGACGACGGGGATCGCGACGAGCACGCCGAGCGCCATCGTGATGCCCAGGTTGGCGTTCAGCGCCGCGATCGCCACGAGGGGCCCGGGGTGCGGCGGCACGAGTCCGTGCATCACCGACAGCCCCGCGAGGGCGGGGACGGCGATCCGCAGGAGGGGCAGCCCCGACCGGCGCGAGACGAGCAGGATGACCGGGATCAGCAGGACGAGCCCGATCTCGAAGAACATCGGCAGGCCGATCAACGCGCCCACCAGGGCCATGGCCCACGGCAGGCTCCGCGCGGTGGCGCGCCGGATGATCGTGTCGACGATCTGGTCGGCACCACCCGAGTCGGCAAGCAGTCGGCCGAACATCGCACCCAGCGCGATGAGCGTGCCCACGCCGGCGACGGTGGATCCGACCCCGTTGCCGAAGCTGGTCAGGGAGTCCTGCAGCTTCATCCCCGCGAGCGCCCCGACGCTGATCGAGCCGATCGTGAGGGACAGGAACGGGTGGAGCTTGAACTTCGTGATCAGCACGACGATCACGGCGATGCCGATCAGCGCGGCCAGGACCAGCTGGGTGCTGCCAGCGTTGGTCAGCGCCTGGGCGGCGGTGGCCAGGGCGGTCGATCTCATGGGCGTGCTCCTGTGGGATTGAGGTGGGAGATGAAGTCGGTGACGAGGTCATCGACGGGGGTGGTGAGGTCGGCTGCCCGGCCGAGCTCGTCGAGCTCGAGCGGCTCGAGCGTCTCGAGCTGGGACGTGATGAGCGAGGCCGGCATGAAGTGCCCCGGTCGTTCGGCGATGCGCTGCGTCAGCACGGCGGGATCGCCGTCGAGGTGCAGCAGGGTCAGGCGAGGCGCTGCGGCCCGCAGCACGTCGCGGTAGCGACGACGCAGCGCCGAGCAGCCCACGACCCCGCCCCGATCGTCGTGATCCGCGAGCCAGCCGCCGATGGAGACGAGCCACGGCGCGCGGTCGTCGTCGTCGAGAGGGTGGCCCGAGGCCATCTTGGCGATGCTGGCCGCGCTGTGGAAGGCGTCCGCGTCGGCGAAGTCCACGCCGAGCTTCTCGGCGAGAGCTTGGCCGACGGTCGACTTGCCCGAGCCAGCCACACCCATGACCACGACCAGCGGCGGCCGCCCGGGGGCTTGTTCGTCCATGCTCGCTCTCCTCAGCTCTGAGGTCCAGGACGCTGACCTAGCGCCTCGAGGAGGATGACCCATTGGTCATACGAAAGCAAATGCAGTTCGACGTTAAATGTGATCTATGGTCGAGGGCCGGGTATGTCATGCACAATGGGGCCCGTGACAGCCACGGCGACTGCGAGCGGCCTGCACGAGCGCGTCCTCTCGAGGCTGGGGCCCGCACTGGTGTCGGGCGAGCTCGCCGAGGGCGACGTGGTCACGATCGACGAGATCTCGCGCCAGTACGGCGTCTCGAGGACCGTGGCCCGCGACGTCGTCAAGGTGCTCGAGTCGCTCCAGGTCGTCACCACCCGGCGACGCGTCGGCGTCACGGTCCGCCCGCGTTCCGAGTGGAACGCGTTCGACCCGCGCCTCGTCCGCTGGCGACTCGCCGGGCCCGACCGCGCCGACCAGCTCCGCACGCTCAGCGAGCTGCGCCGCGGGGTCGAGCCCGTCGCGGCAGCCCTGGCCGCCACCCATGCGACCCCCGAGCAGTGCGGCGAGCTCACCGCGGCCGTCATCGGCATGTCGGTGACGGGACGCCGGGGTGATCTCGAGGCCTACCTCGAGCACGACATCCACTTCCACCGCGTCCTGCTCACCGCGTCGGGCAACGACATGTTCGCCGCGCTGGCCTCGGTCGTCAGCGAGGTCCTGGCCGGCCGGACGCACCACGACCTCATGCCCGCGCACCCCGAGCCCACCGCGATCCGCCTCCACGGCGACGTCGCCGAGGCCGTGGCCAGCCGCGACGCCGCCCGCGCCGAGCGGGCCATGCGCGCGATCGCGATGGAGGCCCAGCAGGCCATGGAGGCCGCGGCGCCAGCTCGCTGAGCGGCGCGCGGAATCCGCCGTCAGGCGATGCCGGTCGGGCCCACCCGCGCGCCGTCAGGGACGGTCGACGGCGTCCCGGGGTCGGCCAGCACGGCATCGCCCACGACGGCCACGCCGCGGCCGAACGTCCAGTCACCCCGCACGCGCAGCGACGTCGCGTCGACGAGCGACGGCGCCGTGGGCAGCCGCTGGTCGAACGCCCCGATGGTCTTGAAGTGGGCCGGGTCGAGATCGACGTACGGGGCGTCGGCGGTCGCGACGAGCCGTTGGTCGTCGGTCAGCCGGTAGACGTCGGAGCGCAGCACCAGCAGGTCGTTCGTCGTCTTGACGGGGAGGAAGCGCGACCGGTCGACCTCGAGCACGACGGCGCCGTCGAACACCTCGATCGCCGCACCCATGGCGGACTCGATCTGGACGACGGGGGTCGACGTCGGGTCGGTCGGGTCGACGGTCTTGTCGTTGGGGATCAGCGGCAGGTCGAGCACGCCGCCGCTGCGCTCGAGCTCGGCCGCGAGCGCTCGCAGGTCGAGCCACAGGTTGTTGGTGTTGAAGTAGGGGTGGGTCGCGATGTCCGCGGCGGCGTCGGCGTCCTCGGGCCGGGTCTGGGCGGTCTCGCGCAGGACGATGCGACCGTCCGCGGCGCGCACGACCAGGTGGCCGCCCTTGCGGTCCGCCGGGGTGCGCCGGGCGACCTCGGCCGCGAAAGGTGCGCCCGTGCCGGCGAACCAGCCCGCGATCCGCGCGTCGGGCGCAGCCCCGAGGTTGTCGGAGTTGGAGACGGTCGCGTACCGGAAACCTGCGTCGAGCAGCGCCGTGAGGGTGCCCGAGGCGTACAGCGCGGTGTACAGGTCCCCGTGACCCGGCGGGCACCACTCGAGGTCCGGGTCGGCGGGCCACTCGACCGGGGTGAGGTCGTCCGCGCGGAGCTTGGGCTCACGGTTCTGCACGAAGTCCAGCGGCAGGCCGTCGATGCGGAGGTCCGGGTACGCGGCGAGCGCGGCGAGCGTGTCGTCCCGGGTGCGGAAGCTGTCCATGAGGACGAGCGGCAGCCGCGCCCCGGTGGTCGCCCGCGCGACGAGCACCTGCTCGGCGATGAGGTCGAGGAAGGTCCGTTCACCGCGGACCCGCAGCAGCGACTTGGCGCGGTCCATGCCCATCGACGTGCCGAGCCCGCCATTGAGCTTGAGGACGGCCGTGACCGCCAACGCCCGGCGACCGGCCTCCTCGTCGACGTCGAGGTCCGCGAGGTGAGGCACGCGGGTCAGGGGCGTGACGTCCCGCTCCGCGATGATGCCCGTCTCCCCGGACTCGAGGAGCCCGTAGAACCGAGCGAACGCGTCGACCGCCGTGGGCGGCACCCCCGCGTCGTGCATCTTGTGCCGGGCTCGGGCCAGTCCGTCAGCGCTCATGGCACCGATGCTATGGGAGGCCCGAGCCCGTGACCGTCGTCGACCTAGGGGACCAGGATCCCGCGGCCACGCAGGCGGCCGGCGTCCAGGTCGTCCATCGCGTCGTTGACCGCGTCGAGCGGGTAGGTCTGCGTGAGCATCTCGACCTTGCCGTCGGCGGCCAGCACCATGAGCTCGACGAGGTCGTTGTAGCTGCCCACCAGGTTCCCCACGACGTTGCGCTCGGTCGAGATGACGTCGATCGTCGGGATGTCGACGGTCCCCCCGTACCCGATGACGAAGTCGCTGCCGGCCCGCCGCGTCATCGCCCAGCTGTCGTGCTCGGCGCCGCGCTCGCCGACGAAGTCCAGCACCACCTCGGCGCCCTTGCCGTCGGTCAGCTCCATGACCGTGGCGACGTGCGAGCCGTCCGCGACGACCGTCACGTCCGCCCCCCAGGCACGCGTCAGGGCGAGCGCCTCCTCGTTGCGGTCGAGCACGACGATGCGCGTCGCGCTCATGGCCCGCAGCGCCTGGATGCCGATGTGGCCGAGCCCGCCGGCGCCCATCACGACGCACGTGGTGCCCGGGTGCAGGAGCGGGACCGCCTTCTTGACCGCGTGGTAGGCCGTGAGGCCCGCGTCGGCCAGCGCCGCGACCGCAGCAGGCTCGACGCCGGCGCCGAGCTTGACCACCGAGCGCGCCGAGGTCTTGATCAGCTCGGCCATGCCGCCGTCGGTGTCGATGCCGGGGAACGCCTGCGCCTCGCAGTGCACGTCGTCCCCTGCCCGGCAGGCCCGGCAGAAGCCGCACGTGACCAGCGGGTGCAGGATCACCGCGTCGCCGACCTGCACGTGCTCGACGGCGGAGCCCACCGCGTGCACCCACCCGGCGTTCTCGTGGCCGAGCGTGTACGGGAGCGCCACGTTGCTCTTGGCCGCCCACTGCCCCTCGACGATGTGCAGGTCGGTGCGGCACAGGCCTGCGCCGCCGACCCGCACCACGACGTCGAAGGGATGGGTGACCACGGGCTCAGCGACGTCCTCGACCAGGGGCCGGACCTCGTACTGGTGCAGCCGAACCGCCTTCATGACGCCTCCCGACAGCGGGACGACACCGTCGTCGTCCTCTGGTCAGACCGTACCGAGATTTGACCTGATGCGGCATGGACAAGAGGGGCAATCGGAGGAAACTTGAGCCAGCCGGCAGCCCGGCCGCTCTGTCAACGAGGATCGAGTGAAGGGAACGTCATGACGACCACCAGGACACCCGAAGAGGTCTTTGCGCACCACGGCCAGACGCTGGGCGGCGAGGACCTCGAGGGCATCATCTCCGACTACGCCGACGACGCGATCCTCATCGTGCAGGGCAAGGTGTATCGCGGCAAGGACGGCGCACGCCAGGTCTTCATCCAGCTGCTCAGCGACGTCCCCCAGGCGCAGTGGGAGCTGGAGACGGTGTTCGCCGACGACGTGCTGTACCTCGGCTGGAAGGCGACCGGCGGTGGCCGCAAGGTCGAGAACGGCGTGGACACGTTCATCTTCAAGGACGGCATGATCCGCGTGCAGACGGTCGTCTACACGGTGCAGCCGGCCTGACACCCTGGTCGCGGCGCCGGCGGTCCACCGGGTCGACCGAATGGACCGCTGGCGCCGCGCAGCGTCACGCGTAGAGTCCGAAGAGTCTCGTGACTCGGGGAGATGCCATGGCGCGTCTGAGCATCCTCGACCGGTTCCGGCCGGTCGGAGCTCCCGGTCCCGCGGGTCCGGTCGGCGTCCCTGCCGTCGACGAGCCGGGGCACGCAGCCGAGCTCGCCCCCGTGTTCGCCGCCCTGACCGCGGACGTCGAGTCGTGCCGGCGACTCGTCGAGGAGGCGCAGCAGCAGGCCGAGGCCACCCTGGCGGACGCGCGGGCCGAGGCCGCCGCGATCATCTCCCGGGCCCGGCTCGACGAGCCCGCCGCGCGCGCCGACGCGGCCGCCGCGGTCGAGCAGGCCGCCTCGGCCGACGACGAGCGCACGCTCCAGACAGCACACGACGCGGCGACCGCGCTGCGCGAGAGCGGCTCGGCACGACTCCCGGCCGCCGTCAGGCTCGTCGTCGACCGACTCCTCGCGGACCAGCTGGCATCGCGGCCATGAACGCCGACTGGGTGGCCGCCTCCGTCCGGGCCCGCGCGCTCGCGCAGCGCAGGGTCGGCGCCGGCGTCAGCCACCGCGTCGCCGCCCTCCCGAACCTGGCGGCGGGCCTGGCAGCCCTCGCGGACAGCATGTACGCCGACCGCCTGCGCGGGACCACGGAGCTCGCCGCAGCCGAGCGCGCGACCAGCGACGCGGCGCTGTGGCAGCTCAGGGTCCTGGCGGGATGGGTGCCGGCGACCGCCTCTCGGCTCTGCCGGGCGGCTGCGGGGCGCTACGAGCGGGACAACATCGTCGCGCTGGCCCGCGAGCTCGAGGACGGCCTGACAGCGCCCGAGCCCTACGACCTCGGCACCCTCGGGACCTCCTGGTCGCAGGTCAGGACGGCGACGTCACTGGCCGAGCTGCGGACGGCCCTGACCCGGTCGACCTGGGGTGACGTCGCCGCCGAGGGCACGGCTGGCCTGCGGGAC
>NZ_DASUIR010000100.1:0-2586 GCF_036279715.1 Cellulomonas sp.
ATCGGGCTGCAGCTCTACGCGGGCGACGTGGTCATGTCCGACGGCACAGGACTCGGTGTGCCGCCGCGCGACCAGGCGCCGACCGACGCCGGGTCCTGGATCGCCATCGCGGCCCCGGGCGGGAACCTGCAGGTCCCTGCGCAGACCAAGGACGCGGGCATCGGCTACACCGTGGTCCCGTTCGCCCTGACGATCCCGGTGAACGCCCAGCCCGGCGACCACGTGGGCGGACTCGTCGGCTCGCTCGTCGCGACGGGCCAGGCGGGCGACAACACGCCGGCGATCGACCTCGAGCAGCGGGTCGTGGCGCGTGTCTACATCCGGGTCACGGGGGACCTCCGTCCGGGTCTCGCCATCACCGACGTGACGGCGACGCACAGGGGTGGGGGGCTTGCCGGTCAGGGGGCCGGGACGGTCGAGGTCTCCTTCACGGTACGCAACACGGGCAACGTCCGGATGGCCGTGCAGCCCGAGGTGCGGGTCGCCGGCCCCGGCGGGCTCCAGCCCCGCACCGCGAGCGCCGACCGCGTCGACGAGCTCCTGCCCGGCAGCGAGGTACGCATGACCACGACCGTCTCCGGCGTCTGGCCGCTCGGGCGCGAGAGCGTGACCGTGTCGGCGACGGGGCTGCCCTCGGCGACCGGTGAGGACCCCGGCGTGGGCACGGTGCACACCAGCATGGAGCTCTGGGCGATCCCGTGGGCAGCCCTCGCGCTGCTTGTGCTGCTGCTCGGCCTCGTGGCCTACCGCGTGAGGCGTCACCGACGCACGGCGCGGCGGGTGGTGGCTCGCGGGCGTCGGGTCGCGGACCGCAGCGAGGTCCTGGCGGGCTCGTCGGCGCGCACCTCTTGATCGGGGCCGCGCCCGGTCGATGAGACGTGTGGCGCGCTGCCGGCCCGACCTGCGGCCGCCGCCACATCGCGTCGCTCGGCTTCCGGGGGTCCAGGCACATGAGGGTCACGACATCGGTGGTCGCGGTCGCGATCAGCACAGCGCTCGCCGGACTCGCGCCGCTGGTGGTGGCGGCGCCAGCTGCCGGCGCGGTCGGCACGGCGTCGGCTGCGCGCGTCGCCACGGTCGGCACGAGCCCGCAGCGCCCCGTCGACCTCGACCTCCGTCCGGCGCGACCCGGGGTCACCCGGACGAGCCTGACGGTCACGCCGCGGACCGGTCCGGCCTACCAGTCCGTCACCTTGTCGGTCGCCGTCGCGGCCTCGGCGCCCGTCACGGGCGGCACAGTCACGATCACGGACGGCACGTCCCTCGTCGCGAGCAGCATCGCGCTCGACCACGGCGTGGCGTCGGTCACGACCAACGCGCTGGGCGCCGGGACCCACCTGCTGGTCGCGGTGTACAGCGGGACGTCCGACGCGTCACCGTCGTCATCCGCACCCGTCTCGGCGGCCTACGGCGGCGAAGACAGTGTCGGGGCCCAGTCCGTGGTCGTGACCATCCCGTCGGGGTCCCTCACGATCACGACCCCGTACGCCGCGGGCCGTCCGGTCGACCTCGGTCGGGCCGACCTCGACCAGTCCACGTCGACGTACGCCGCCGGTGCGCGGATCGACCGCATCGTGATCACCGACACACGGAGCGGCAACCAGGGCTTCACCGCGTCGGTGTCGGCCAGCAGGTTCGTGAGCTCCGACGGTGGCTCCTTCGCCGCGTCCCGGGCAGGTCTGGTCGACCTCGCCGCGGACCAGGTACCGGGCAACGCGCTGCGGGCGAGCCTCGTGCAGGTCGTCGACACGAGGCCGGGGGCGCCGGGCCTCGGCAGCTCGCGCGTGTTCGCGCGGTATCCCGCCGGGCTCTCGCTCGGAACCGTGCGCATCCACGGAACGCTCGCGGTCACGGGCGTGCCGTCCTCGATCACGTCCGGACGCTACGTCGCCCGTCTGACCTTCACAGCGATCTGAGGCCCGACGCGACCGCGGTCTGAGGCGTCGTCGTCCTGCGTACATCGTCCCGCCGATTCCCATTCACGTGCTTCCGAGATCGTCACCGTGCGGCACAACGCCGTCGGCCGATCGGGCTCTCGGAATGGACGGTTCACTCATGCGCATTGCCAAGTCTCTGGCCGCTGTCGCGGCTGGTTCCCTGCTCGTGGCGGGTCTTGCCGTCGCGACGGCCGGGTCGGCGTCCGCCGCCGACAACGGCTCCCTCCTGTCCGGCCACCTCTACCTCTTCAAGGTGCAGATGCAGCCCGACGGCTCGAACCTGAAGGTCAGCCTGGCGAACGCGACGACGGCGGACGTCGTGACCAGCGGTGACGGGCTGACGCGCCCGTTCGCGTCATCCGCGGTCGACGCGGCGTGCCCCGCGAACACGGCCAACAGCCAGATGCGGATCCGGATCCCGCAGGTGGGCGTCGACCCGCTGAACTGGAACGAGGTCCCGATCAACGCGCAGTCCGGCGCGAAGGTCGACGCGAACGGCCACCCGTACAACGACAGCCGGGTCGACATCCTCACGAACCCGACGATCCTCGACTACGTCGTGGCCAACGGTGGGGTCAACGTCCCGCTGCCGCTGACGTTCACGTGCTTCAGCGCCGCCGGTGCCGCGCTCGGGTACTTCTCGACGCCC
>NZ_DASUIR010000101.1:0-9123 GCF_036279715.1 Cellulomonas sp.
GGCGATGTGGCTCACCCAGGCGAGCAGCTCACGGTGCGACGTCGGAGCGCCGGCGGCGGGGGTTGCGCTGGCGGGCGCCGGGGCGACGGCCATCCGGGTGCGGGCCGTGTTCGCGACGGACGTGGCGACGAGGGTCATAAGAGATGCCTCCGGTTCGGGCGGACGGCCGCGGTGGAGGTTGCGACCTGTCTGCGCTGAAGTGATCTCTTCCAGACTTCGCCATGTCCGGCGGGGTTTCTACGACTGACGTCTGTCAAGAACGGCAGTTCTTTCGCTACTGTCAAGAGGTGACCGACGAGACGATGGACCTCCCGCCTGGCGCCCCTGTGCCCACGGGTGACGGCTCCCGCGCCCGCCGCCCGGCTATCCCCGGCGACCGCCTCACGCTCGGCCGACGCATCCGGCACTTCCGCACCGCGCGCTCGATGACGCTCGACCAGCTCGCCCGCGAGACCGGCACCGCCCCCAGCCAGCTGTCGCTCATCGAGAACGGCCACCGCGAACCCCGCCTGTCGCTGCTCGGCGAGATCGCCACGGCCCTGCACGTCGAGGTCGCCGACCTCATCGCCCCCGAGCCGCCCAGCCGCCGCGCCGCCCTCGAGATCGCCCTCGACCGCGCGCAGCGGTCCCAGGCGTACACGGGGCTCGGCCTGCCCGCGGTCCGCCCGAGCCGTGGCATGCCGCTCGAGGCGCTCGAGGCCCTCGTCGGCCTGCATGCCGAGCTCGACCGCCGCGAGCGCCAGTCGATCGCGACGCCCGAGGAGGCCCGCCGGGCGAACACCGAGCTGCGCCTGTGGATGCGCGAGCGTGACAACTACCTGCCCGCGATCGAGCAGGTCGGTGAGGACATGGCGCGCGCCGCGGGGTACACCGTCGGAGCCCTGACGCACCGCGCCGTCGCGCGCATGGCCGCCCAGCTCGGGTTCCAGATCCTCCACGTCGACGACCTGCCGCACTCGACCCGCACCGTCACCGACCTCGAGGGCGGGCGCATCTACCTGCCGCCCGCATCGATCCCCGGCGGTCACGGGCTGCGGTCGCTCGCGCTGCAGGCCATCGGGCACCGCGTCCTCGGTCACGACCGGCCCGTGTCATACGCCGACTTCCTGCGCCAGCGCCTCGAGATCAACTACTTCGCGGCGTCGTGCCTCATGCCCCGCAGCGCCGCGCTCGAGTTCCTCGGTGCGGCCAAGCGCGCCAAGGACCTGGCGATCGAGGACTTCCGGGACGCGTTCGGCGTCACGCACGAGGCCGCGGCCCACCGGTTCACGAACCTCGCGACGAGCGAGCTGGGCCTGCCCGTGCACTTCTTGCGCGTGGACGACGACGGCGCCCTGTCCCGCGGCTACGAGAACGACGGCGTCGGCTTCGCGACCGACCCCACCGGGTCCATCGAGGGCCAGCACGTGTGCCGGCACTGGGCCGCGCGCGTCGCCCTGAGCCGCCACGACCGCACGACCGAGTTCCACCAGTACACCGACACCCCCGAGGGCACGTTCTGGTGCACCGCACAGACCGGGGTGTCCGACGCCGGTCAGTTCTCCATCACCATCGGCGTTCCGTTCGCGCACGCGTCCTGGTTCCGCGGCCGCGACACGAAGCTGCGGACGCAGTCACGCTGCCCCGACCCGTCGTGCTGCCGCCGGCCCGACACCGCGCTCGCAGCGCGCTGGAGCGACCACTCCTGGCCGAGCGCCCGGCTGCACGCGCAGGTCCTCAGCCCGCTGCCGCAGGGCACGTTCCCAGGGGTCGACGACGCCGAGGTCTACGCGTTCCTCGACCGCCACGCGACGCAGTCCCCGCCGGACCAGCCCCGCTGACGTTCCGCACCGGGCAGCGCGCACAGCCGGCATACGCCGGGCGAACGGTCAGGCGAGCAGGTCGTGCCGGATGATCGTCGCCTCGCGGCCCGGGCCGACGCCGATCGACGAGACGCGGGTCCCCGAGATGTCCTCGAGCGCCAGCACGTACCGCTGCGCGTTGGCCGGCAGGTCGCCGAACGACCGGCACAGGGAGATGTCCTCCCACCAGCCGTCGAACTCCTCGTAGATGGGCTTCGCGTGGTGGAAGTCGCTCTGGTCGAGCGGCATCTCGTCGTGCCGGACGCCGTTCACGTCGTACGCGACGGCGACCGGGATCTTCTCGAGGCCCGTCAGCGTGTCGAGCTTCGTGACGACGAGGTCGGTGAGCCCGTTGACGCGTCCGGCGTAGCGCGTGACGACGGCGTCGAACCAGCCCGTCCGACGCGGGCGGCCGGTCGTCGTGCCGTACTCGCCGCCCGTCTTGCGCAGCCACTCGCCGGTCGCATCGAGCAGCTCGGTGGGGAACGGGCCCTCGCCGACGCGCGTCGTGTACGCCTTGGCGACGCCGACGACGCGGTCGATGCGCGTCGGGCCGACGCCCGAGCCCGTGCACGCGCCGCCGGCCGTCGCGGACGACGACGTGACGAACGGGTACGTGCCGTGGTCCACATCGAGCATCGTGGCCTGACCGGCCTCGAAGACGACGGTCTTGCCCTCGTCGAGCCCGCGGTTGAGCACGAGCGGGGTGTCCGCGACCATCGGCTTGAGCCGGTCGGCGTTCGTGAGCAGCTCGTCGATCGTCTCGTCGATGGTGATCGCGCGTCGGTTGTAGACCTTCACGAGCAGATGGTTCTTCTGCTCGAGGGCGCCCTCGACCTTCTGGCGCAGGATCTTCTCGTCGAACAGGTCCTGGATGCGGATGCCGATGCGGTTGATCTTGTCCGCGTACGTCGGGCCGATGCCGCGGCCCGTCGTGCCGATCTTGCGCTTGCCGAGGAACCGCTCGGTGACCTTGTCGATCGTGCGGTTGTACGGCGCGATGACGTGCGCGGCCGACGAGACCAGCAGGCGGCTCGGGTCGACACCACGCGCGATCAGCGCGTCGATCTCGACGAACAGCACCTCGAGGTCGATGACGACCCCGTTGCCGATCACCGGGACGACGCCCGGGGAGAGGATGCCCGACGGGAGCAGGTGGAGCGCGTACTTCTCACCGTCGATGACGACCGTGTGCCCCGCGTTGTTGCCACCGTTGAACTTGACGACGAAGTCGGTCCGCGAGGCGAGCTGGTCGGTCGCCTTGCCCTTCCCCTCGTCCCCCCACTGGGCCCCGAGCACCACGACGGCAGGCATCGACTCTCCACTTTCCGCGCTGCTGGGTGGTCCGGTCCGCGCCACGTCCGGTGCGAGCACAGCTCGCGGGCCGCGGACCCAGGCACCGGCGGCAGCGCACCAGCACCCCCGAAAGGTTACCCGAACGTCAAGGATCGGTCATCGACGGTCGGACCAGGGCACCGCTCCGGCCGCCGGTCCCGACGCCGACCGTGCCGGGAGCCGGTCAGCGTCGACCGGAGATCTCGTCCTCGGACGTCCCCGAGTCCGCGAGGAACCGCGCGATCCGCTCGACCTCGTCCTCCTCGCCGATCGCCTCGGCCGCCTCCTCGAGCGCGAGCAGGGCCCGGAGGAACCCGAGGTTCGGCTCATGGTCGGCAGGGATCGGTCCCTGGCCGCGCCAGCCGGCCTTGCGCAGTGCGTCCAGCCCGCGGTGGTACCCGGTCCGGGCGTAGGCGTAGGCCGCGACCGGGTCGCCGTCGTCGGCCAGCGCGCGCTCCGCGAGCAGCGCCCAGGCGTACGGCGACGCGGGGTTCTCGCGCGCGGCGTCCTGCAGGTCGGCGCCGGCGGTCAGCGCGGCACGCACGTCGGCGTCGGGACCGTCGACGGGAAGGCGGACGGGTTCGGGACCCAGGAGGTTGTCGTGGCTCATGCCCCCATCCTCGCGCGGTGCGGCCCGACGTGCGGCCCGCGGCGAGCGTCATTACAGTCGAACCCGCCGCCCGTCACAGACGAGACCGCCACCAGTCCCCCCGAACCTGAGGATTCCGATGATCGAGGTCGTCGCGACGCCGTCGGAGACGACGCTCGTCCTCGCGGGTGACCTCGACGTCGCCGAGCGCGACGCGTTCCCCGAGGCGCGCGCCCGGATCGCGGGCATGCGGCACGGTCGGCTCGTCGTGGACATGTGCGGCGTGACGTTCATGGACTCGACGGGCGCCGCGTTCCTCATCTCGCTGGCCGACGCCGGCAACGCCCGGGGCAGTCAGACGGTGCTGCGCGGGACCGACGAGCGCGACCTGTTCGTGCTGTCCGTGTGCGGCGTCCTCGACCTGTTCGTCATCCAGGCCGACTGCGACGTCGAGGCGCACGCCCCGACCTCCTGAGCGGTCGACCCCTCAGGCGTCGGAACCCTCGCCGACCCGGATCTTCGCCCAGACGACCTTGCCCGGGCCTGCCGGCCGCCAGCCCCAGTCCGCGAGGCGCTCGACGATCTGCATGCCGAACCCGCCGATCCGCCCGCGATGGCCGTCGGTCGTCACGGGGGGTGCGGGGTTCGCATCCTCGACCTCGATCCGCAGCCCGTCCTCGGTGTCGTCGAGCCGCAGCAGCACGTGCCCCCACCCGTGCAGCACCGCGTTCGCGACGAGCTCGGAGACGACCAGCTCGGCGCTCGGGCCGCAGGCCAGGCCCCACGCCTGGCACGTGCGCACGACCGCGTGCCGGGCACGACCGGCCGCCGCGGGCTCGCTCGCGAGGCGCCAGCGACGTGACCGCGGGCTGCGCGCGACCGACCCGTCGGCCGCCGGGTCGGGGATGCGCACGACGACGACCGCCACGTCGTCCTCGGGGGCGTCGGCCAGGCGCGCGAGCAGGTCCTCGCCGATGCCCGCGGAGTCGGTCGCGGTCACGCCCTCGGCGGCCTCGCGCAGCGCCGCGAGGCCCTCGCGCAGCGTCCGGTCCCGACGTTCGATGAGGCCGTCCGTGTAGAGGACCAGCACGTCACCGGGCACGAGCGCGACCTCCGAGGTCGTGCGCGGGCCGACGGAGATGCCGATGAGCCGGCCGCCGGCCTCGCCGAGCTCGGTCACGTGGCCGTCGCGCACGAGCAGCCCGGGCAGGTGGCCGGCGCGCGAGTAGGCGAGCTGCCACGAGTCGCCCGTCCGCGTGAGCGTCGTCAGGACGAGGGCCGCCGGCCGCGGGATCCGCATGCCGGCGACGAGCTGGTCGACACGCTCGAGGACGAGCCCCGGCGTCCGGACCTCGAACGCGTACGTCCGCACGACCGAGCGCAGCTGGCCCATCGACGCCGCAGCCTCGATGTCATGGCCGACGACGTCACCGATGACGACGCCGACGACGTCCTCGTCGATCTCGAGCACGTCGAACCAGTCCCCACCGACCTGCGCGTGCGCGGAGCTCGGCGCGTAGTACGTCCAGACGTCGAGGCCGTCGACGTCGGCCTGCTCGGGCAGCATCGACCGCTGCAGCGTCTCGGCGACCCGGTGCTCGCGCTCGTACAGCCGGGCGTTGTCTACGGCGAGCCCGACGCGGCGCGTCGTCAGCTCCAGCACCATCTCGAGCCCCCCGTCGATCGCGGCCGCGTCCGTCCCGTCTTCCGGGACCACGACGAGCACCCCGAGGACGAGGCGACGGCCGGGGACCGGAATCACGACGACACGGGACGGCGCATCGGGCAGACGCTCGACAGCCGTGCGGACCTGGTCGGCGAGCCACCCCGACACGGTCGACGCGTCGGGGTTCGTCAGGTCCAGGTCGACGGGCTCGGTGCGCGCGCCGTCCAACAGCTCCTGGACCGGGTCGACCTCGCGCGTGCACGGCAAACCCGCCGCGTCCCGCGCGACCGATCCCACCTCGACGACTGCCGCGTGGCGGCGACCCGCGCGGTACGGGGGCGATCCGGAGCCGTCGGCCGGCCGCAGCCCGTCGTCGTCCTCGAGGTAGAAGCCGGCCCACCGCACGACGGAATGGTGCAGGACGCCCGCCACGTCCTCGAGCGAGCTGGGGTCGTCGAGGTCCATGAGGATGTCGGAGATCCGCGAGATGATCCCGATGCTCGTCCGCTCGCGGCGCTCCCGTTCGACCTCGGCGAGCTGCTCGCGGTGGCGCTCCTCGAGGTCGGTGACGTCGACGAGCACGGAGAACCAGTGCGTGATCGTGCCGTCGTCGGCCGCGACGGGAGCGATCGACACGCGCGTCCAGGACGGCGTCCCGTCGGCGGCCACGGTGCGCAGCGTCTCGGCCCACGGCTGCCCGTCGGCGATCGCGGCCCGGAACCTGTCGACGAGCTCGGGGTCGACGTCCGGGCCGAGGAGCCGTCCCGGCGCCTGACCCACGATCTCGTCGACGGCGAACCCCGTGCGCCGGACGAACGCGTCGTTGACCCAGACGATCGTCTGAGCAGGCGTGCCGGCTGCTGCGATGTACATGGGGACGTCAGCGGCCCGGAAGGCCCTCTCGCGCACCTCCGCGAGAGCGTCAGGAAGCGGATCGATCGCCGAAGAGTTGACCGCGACCACCTCCGATCGTCTAGCGTTCCCCCATGTCGTGAGTCCGACCGCGGACTGGGCACGTGCCGGGAGCAGAGGGCGGTCGCCCTCATCCGGAGAGGAGCATCGTGCGCGACGTTAACAGCCGGACGGGTCACGGGCCCGTTGAGGACGGCAGCGACCTGCACACCGACCGGAGCGTCCCGCTGCGCGGCGAGCCCGGAACCGTCCATGTGATCCTCGGCGCGGACCGTACCCGAATCGTCCTGTCGGGCGAGATCGACGCGGACCTCGCCACCGACCTGCACCAGGCGACGTCCGATGCCGAGCACGCGGGTCTCCCCATCGAGGTCGACACCCACCACGTGACCTTCATGGACTCCTCGGGGGTCGCGTTCCTTGCGCGCCTCGCGACCCGGAGCCGGCACCGCGTCCGGCTGCTGCGCGTCCCCCCGACCGTGCGGTTCCTCCTCGAGGTCACCCGCATCGGCGAGCTGCTCGACGTGATCGACGACGACGCCGAGACGCAGTTCGAGGCGCGCGGCGACGACAGCCTCATCCCCTGACGCGCTGACGGCGCCGACGTCGCGCGCTGCGAGCGCCGCGCACCCAGCCACGACCGAGGGCCCGGTCCAGCACCCACGTCCATCGGACGGTGGTGCCGGACCGGGCCCTCGGGTCTGGCTGGTTCGTTCAGGTCGAGCAGGCCGTGTCAGCCGAGCTTCTGGCCCGCCGAGCGCAGCTGCTGCGCGGCCTCGACGATGCGCTTGGCCAGTCCGGCCTCGGCCGCCTTGCCCCACGCACGCGGGTCGTAGGCCTTCTTGTTGCCGACCTCGCCGTCGACCTTCAGGACGCCGTCGTAGTTCTTGAAGAAGTGGTCGGCGACCGGACGCGAGTACGCGTACTGCGTGTCGGTGTCGATGTTCATCTTGATGACACCGTTGTCGACGGCCTCGGAGATCTCGGCCTCGGTCGAGCCCGAGCCGCCGTGGAAGACGAGGTCGAACGGGTTCTGCTTGCCGATCGCGTCGCCGACGGCCTTCTGGATGTCCGCGAGGATCGACGGGCGCAGCTTGACCGCACCGGGCTTGTAGACGCCGTGCACGTTGCCGAACGTGAGGGCCGTCAGGTAGCGACCCTTCTCGCCCGCACCGAGCGCCTTGACCGTGGCCAGGCCGTCCTCGACGGTCGTGTAGAGCTTCTCGTTGATCTCGGCCATGTGGCCGTCCTCTTCGCCACCGACGACGCCGACCTCGATCTCGAGGATCGTGCGGGCCAGCTGCGAGAGCTCGAGGAGCTCCTCGGCGATGATCAGGTTCTCGGCGAGCGGGACGGTCGAGCCGTCGAACATGTGCGACTGGAACGTCGGGAGCTTGCCGGCCTTCACCTGCTCGATCTCGATCGCGAGCAGCGGGCGGACCCAGGACTCGAGGTTGGCCTTGGCGCAGTGGTCGGTGTGCAGCGCGACCGTGATCGGGTAGTTCTTGGCGACCTCGTGGGCGTACGCGGCCAGCGCGAGCGAGCCCGCGACGCGGTCCTTGATGGTCGAGCCGGACGCGTACTCGGCGCCGCCGACGGAGACCTGGATGATCCCGTCGCTCTCAGCCTCGGCGAAGCCCTGGAGCGCGGCGGTGAGGGTCGAGGACGACGTGACGTTGACGGCGGGGAAGGCGAACTTGCCGGCCTTCGCCCGGTCGATCATCTCGGTGTAGACCTCGGGGGTTGCGATGCCCATCGACGGATCTCCTGGAGGTAGAAGGGGGGTGGTGACTTCGTGGCGATTCTTTCACGTCCTGCCATGGGCACGGCCGGGACGTCCTACCCAGCGGGCATCCCCGTGCCGGTCGAGCCCGGCCCCGACGTCCCGTGGCCTGACGCGTCCGCGTGGCGGGTGATCCACGCGTGCATCGCGATCGCCGCGGCCGCCCCCGCGTTGATCGAGCGGGTCGAGCCGAACTGGGCGATGTGCAGCACGTCGACCACCCCCGCGCGCGCCTCGTCCGACAGGCCGACGCTCTCCTGACCGAACAGCAGCACGCAGCCGCGCGGCAACGGATACCCCTCGAGCGGGACGGACCCCGGGAGGTTGTCGACGCCGAGGACCGGCAGCGGGTCGCCGGCCGGACCGGCGGTGCGCGCCCAGGTCAGCAGGTCCGCGACGGTCGGGTGGTGGCGGATGTGCTGGTACCGGTCGGTGACCATCGCGCCGCGACGGTTCCAGCGCCGCCGCCCGACGATGTGGACCTCGGCCGCCGCGAACGCGTTCGCCGTCCGGACGACCGACCCGATGTTCATGTCGTGCGCCCAGTTCTCGATCGCGACATGGAACGGGTGGCGGCGCGTGTCGAGGTCCGCGACGACCGCCTCGAGCGTCCAGTACCGGTAGCGGTCGACGACGTTGCGGCGGTCGCCGTGCGCGAGCAGCTCAGGGTCGTAGCGGGGTGCACCGTCGGGTCCGGCAAGGTCCGGCCACGCGCTCGGGCCGCCGGGCCACGGTCCGACGCCGACCTCACCCTCGACGACGGTGCTCTCAGCGACGGACCCCTCGAGATCCCCGGTCGGGGCGTCGTCGGTCACGTCACGCCGGCCCGCCGCGGTCACGTCAGCTCGACCCGCAGCGCCGTCGCGCTCGACCGCGCACGCTCCCGCGCCTCGTCGACGTCCGCGCCGCGGGCGAGCGTCACGGCCACGCGTCGTCGGCCCGCGACGGACGGCTTGCCGAACAGGCGCACCTGCGCGGTCGGCACCGCGAGGGCCGC
>NZ_DASUIR010000102.1:0-47964 GCF_036279715.1 Cellulomonas sp.
CGCCGTCGTTGTAGCCGGGGTTGGTCGTCGCGTCGAACAGGGCCGAGGCGTCGCGCCCCTCGGCGAGGAACCGCGTGACCTTCTTGGCCTTGTTGTCGCTGCCACGGAGGTCCACGACGTAGCCCGAGTCGAGGGCGTTGCGCTGCTGGTGCAGCGTGTCCCCTGCGTCCTCGACCACGAGCAGCTGGTCGTTGGCGGCGAACGCGATGTTGTCGAAGCCCGTGTGCGCCTCGTCACCGATCCACGCCGGGCTCAGCGTGCCGGTGGCCGCGCTCGGCGACGACTGGACGAGCCGGAAGACCGCACCGAACGCGCCGGGCAGGGTCGAGGTGGCCGACGTGTCGCCCGTCTCCGTGAAGTAGAACTCCCCGAACGAGGTGCCCGGCCGGAACACGCCGTTCTCGGGGCGCTTGAACGGGGTCGCACCCGCGGTCGCCGCGGCGCCGGTCGCGTCGAACGTCGCGGTCCCGTCGTGCACGGTGACCCACGTCGTCGCGAACGTCGAGCCGTAGGTGTGGAGGTCGGTGACGACCTGGTCGGACGGGTTCGCGGAGAGCTGGCTCGCGGTGACCGGCGTGCCGTCCGCCCGGGCGACCTGCAGCGCCTGGAGCGCGCCGCCCTTGGTCAGGTCGGCCTTGTCCACCGGCACGAACCGGTAGACGTAGCTGTTCGGCTTCTTGCCGTTGGTGCCCGCGACGTTCGCTCCGCCGATGTCCTCGACGAGCCAGACGTTGCCGTCCGCGTCGTTCTGGATGCCCTCGAAGCCGCCCGAGCCGAGTGCTGTCAGTGCGACGGCCGCACCCGTCGTCGGGTTGCCGTCGGCGTCGAGCGTCACGGCCCACACGCCGCCCTTGGGCGCCTTCGACTCCGCGGTCAGCAGCAGCTGCTGGCTGAACGGGTCCCACGTGATGCCGTCGAACGTCGGCAGCGCCTTGCCCGCGGCGTCGACGTCGGACACGAGCGAGACGCGCTTGGCCGGGTCCGCCTGGTCGAGGTCGATGCGCGTGACGTAGCCGCGCGGGCCGGTCTCGTGGCCCTGGTACAGGTAGTGGTGACCGTTCAGCACGAGGTAGACGTTCTTGTCGGGCTCGGTCTTGTACGCCTCGTGCGCATCCTGCGTCAGCGGGCCGCCGTTCGAGGTGTTGTACCCGTAGTACGTGATGCCGTTGGCGGTGTCCGGGTTCGTCAGCGGCAGCGAGCCCCACGCGACCGAGGTCTGCGTCAGGCCCGCGCTCAGCACGTTGTTCTGGACACCGGTGCGCGGGTTCGCGCTGTCGACGTTGCCGAAGGCACCGTGCGCGGTCGCTGCACCGGAGAACGAACCGGCGGCCAGCGCCGCACCGACGAGCGTCACCGTCGTTCCCACCCAACCGGACTTCTGCCATGCACTCATGTGACTACCTCCCGAGAGCAGGGCCCGATCGCCCTGACCTCGGCAGTCAACTCCGGGCGGGCCGCCCGCAGGTTCCTGGCAGCGGTCGGTTGCGTGAACACTGACCGAACTGTCCGGTTGTCGCGGGAGTCGTCAGGTGACGGTCCGGGGCTGCACGGTGTCGAGCCAGAGGGCGCGTCGCGGGCACGCCCGCACGGCCGCTCGCGCCTCGCCCGCCTCACCGCGTCCCAGGCCGTGCCCGACGACGACCGGATAGCCCCAGCGATCCAGCTCGACGACACTCGGGGCGAGGTGGGCGCACAGCCCGATCCCGTCGCACGCGACCGGGTCGACGCGAAGCCGGGGCTCGGTCGCCGGACGCGCCGCGACCGGCGACACCGGACGGCGCGCGTCGCGGCCGCTCATCGGGTGCCCCGCGGGACCGGGAGCGTGATCTCGCCCGAGCCGGGGCACACCCGACCGCGCGCGTGCTGGTCGAGGTCGTGCTCGAAGACCGCGAGTGCGGACGCGATCAACCGCGTCGCCCCGTCGGGGTGGTGGCATGCGCCGCGGCCCTCCACGGCCCGCAGGTCCGTGCGCACCTGGATCCGCTCGCGACGCGTCGCGGTCCCCGCGACGAGCAGGCGCACGCCCTCGGCCAGGGCGGGCAGCCCGAACAGGCATGGCCCGCACTGGCGCGCGCTCATCGAGGCGAGGTACTCGGCCATCGCTGCGGTCTCCGCGAGCCCGCACGACCCGGCGGGGATGGGGGCGACGACCCCGGCACCTGCGGTCAGCTCGACCGCCCGCAGCTCGGTCTCGTCGAACGTCAGGTGCTCGACGTCCCGCCAGTGGACCCACAACCCACCGAAGCCGCCCAGGAGCACTGCCTTCGGGGGGCGGCCGCGCAGCCAGCCGGTCAGCTCGAGCACGTCGGTGAACGGCGTCCCCCGGGGCACCTCGAGGACCTCGCGGCCCACCGGGGTCAGCACCGTGAGCAGCATGGTCGCCATCGGCGGGTAGCCACGGGCGATCAGGGCGAGACGGGCGAGGGTCTCGACGTTCTGCACCAGCGTGCGCGGGCTGTCGGCAGCCTCGGCGGTCCCACGGCGACGTGCCGTCGGCAGCGCAGGGCCGCCGTTGAGCGCCTGGGCGATCGCGCTCGACTCGCCGGCCAGGTAGTGCGTCGGGCCGACGACGACCTCGAGCAGCGGCTCGGCGATCCGCGCAGCCCGCCGCTCGCTGATCGCCGCCTGCACGGACACGCGGGTCACCTCGTCGGCCCCGTGCAGCCAGACGACGGCCCGGTGCGCGCCGAGGGCCTCGGCCGCCAGCGCGAGCCCGTCGAGCACGAGGTGTGGTCGCTGCTGGAGCAGGATCGCGTCCTTGGCGCTGAGCGGCTCGCTCTCGGCGCCGTTGGCGACGACCGTCAACCGTCCGCCGGCCCGTTGGGCCGCCCGCCACTTCGCCCACGTCGGGACGTGCGCACCGCCGTGCCCCGTGAGCCCCTCGCGCTCGAGCACGCCGATGAGCTCGGCCGTCCCCCGCGGGCGGGGGCCGACGCGGTCCATGAGGTCCGCCAGACGCTCCGTCGGGGCGGCGTCCCAGGGGTCGGCCGGACCTGAGCGGTCGAGTCGCGCCGCGCGCAGGAGCAGCGCGGGGCCGCGACCGACCGTCCGGGGGTCCCGACCGAGGTCGACCAGCGCGGACCGTGCTGGGGCGTCAAGGGTCATCGGGTGGCTCCGTCTCGGCGCTGCGGTGCGACGCGCGCACCGGGGTGATCCTGGTCGAGCATGCGGCTGAGCTCAGCGACCCGGTCCGCCGGGTTCCGCGCGGCGTACCGCGTCACGGCGAGCCCGAGGACCGCGAACCCGGTCGCGAGGTAGAAGCCACGCAGCCCGACGACGTCGGTGCCGGCCAGCACGCTGTGGCCCCACACGAGCACGAGCGAAGCGGCGGCGACCTTGTGCACCGGCCACCACACGCGGGCCGCGATGGAGCCCGCCAGCCGGGCCGTCACACCGGTGACCAGGCCGGCCCAGAGCGCGATGACGCCGAGCGTGACGGCGACCGGCCGGTAGGTCGACGCCATCGGGAGGACGGCACCCCGCCAGCCCACCTGGGCCCACGGGTCCGTCGCGAGCACGACGACGTGCAGCACCGTGAAGACGAGGGTGAACGTCGCGAGCGACACGTGCAGGCCGAGCCGGGTCCGCGCGGACGGCCGCCGGAGGCCGCGTGACCAGGGATGGGACAGGACGAGACCGGTGGCGACCAGCGCGACGAGCAGCACGTAGGACGTGACGCCGCTCGCGCGGGCGAACACCCAGGGGACGGGCGACGTGCCACCGATCGCGGCGATCGCGGCCCAGCCGGCGAAGCCGACGGCAGCGACCCCTGCGACCACGGCGAGGACGATCCCCAGCACGGCGACCGGCGCCGATCGCGGCTCAGACATCCGCGCACCGCCAGACGACGCTCGCGTCGAGCGCGGTCGTGGTGCCGACCGTCCCGTCCGCACGGACCCACGCGGCGGCGAGGCCGAGCTCTTCGGCGCGCACGCGGACGTCCGCCGCCCCGGCGAGGAACAGCGTCTTGCTCCAGACCTCCGACCATGCAGGATCCGGGTCGACGACCGTCACGGCGAGCAGGCCGTCGCCGCCCGGACGCCGGGTGCGCGGGTCCACGAGGTGGTGGACGGGCACACCGCCTGCTCGCCACCTGCGGAGCTTGGTCGAGGACGTCGCACAGCCCGTGTCGGTGAGGTCCACGACGAGGACGAGCTCGGCCTGCCCGGTCGGGTCCTCGACACCGACGCGCCAGCTGTCCCCGTCCGGTCCGGCACCGCCGAACGCGCAGTCACCGCCGAGGTCGACGGCGAACCCCCGGCCGGCCCCGGCCAGCTCAGCCGCGGCCCACCGGGCTGCGAGACCCTTGCCGATCCCGCCGAGGTCGATCGGTGTCCCGCCGAGGTGGATCCGCCATCCGCCGGCCGTCTCGACGACCTCCGGTCGCCACGGCGTCGCCGTCTCGTCGTGCTGCGGTCCGCTGAGATCGGGGATCCCGGCTGGGCCGCGATCGACGTCTCCCGCCGCGAACGGCAGCGACCGGTCGTATCCCCAGCTGAGCAGGACGTCGAGGACACGGGGGTCGAACAGACCGCCCGTCTCACGGTGCGCCCTGGCCGCCTCGCCGACCGCCGCGGCGAGCGTCGCCGGGACGTCGTGCCACCGATCGGGCTCGAGGTTGGCCAGCGAGAGCGCGCTAGCCGGGTCGAAGCGCGAGCAGGTGCGCTCGACGTCGCGGATGACCTGCTCGGCGCGCTCGAGGCACTCGGCAGTGCGCGGTCCGGGCTCCACGACGCTCAGCGTGACCGGGCTCGCCATCGCGTCGAAGGACTCGACGGCGAGCCGACGGGTCGGCGGTGCCGGCGCCTGGCATGCCATCGTCATTTGGATGCCTTGGTCACGACGTTGACGGGCGGCGCCGGAGCGGGCGCCGGCGCAGGGGCCGCCGCGGGGGCTGGGGCGGGCGCCGGTGCGGGCGCAGCCTTGGCCGGAGCCTTGGCCGGAGCCTTGGCCGCGACCCCGGCGGTGCTCGGCGGGGCAACGGCCGCCGATGCGGCCTGTGCGGCGAGCGTCGCCTGAAGCTCGGCGATGCGCGACTCGGCCGACCCGATCTGCGTGTTCAGCTCGGTGAGACGCTGGTCGATCGCGGCCTGCCGGTCGCTGACCGTGGGCGTCGGGGCGGGAGTCGTGGGGGTGGCGGTCGACGTCGTCGCCGAGCTCGCCTGCGCGAGCGGGTCGTGCGAGCCCGCCCAGGCGACGCTCACACCGAAGACGCCCGCCGCCGCCGGGATCATCGCCAGGGCGGTCACCCGACGTCGCAGTGCACGAGCATCAGTCATCGGACGACTCCTCCGACTCGCCCGACCGGGAGTCGTCGTCCCCGTCCTCATCCGCGACCGCCGCGGCGGAGGGTGCCGCGGTCCGGACCGACGGGGGCGCGGTGCGCTCAGGCTGAACGGTCGGGGTCGGCGCTGCGCTGGCACGGGCTGCGCCCGCCGCCACTGCCTGCTCGAGCTCACTGACCTGCGCGAGAAGGCGGTCGACCGACTGGGCGAGCTGCTCCGTGCGCAGCTCGTTCTCAGGATCGGCCGAGACCGGCGCGGCGACAGGGACCGGCGCGGACGACGACACCGGAGCGGGTGGTTGTGCGGACGTGACGGCGTTCGCGACCGTGGCGGCCCCGGCACCGGTGAGCACCGTCGCGGCGAGGACGGCGGCGGACGAGCGGCTCTTCCAGCTCATGTTTGATCCCTTGCTGACAAAGCGACGCGGCTCTCGTGTCGGCTCCACTGTCGCGGCGCCCGCGTGAGGGGCGCGGCAAGTCACCGCTAAGGCTCGGTTAAAGCCCACACGGGAGCTCCAGGACGATCCGGGCGCCCCCGGACGATCCGGACCCGAGAGTCAACCGGCCGCCCGCGCGCTCTGCCGTCCGGCGTGCGACGTCGAGCCCCAGCCCGGTCGATCCCGCACCGCTGCGTCCCCGTTCCGCCATGTCGAGCGTGGCCAACCCGGGCCCGTCGTCCTCGACGACCACCCTGGCGGTTCCCCCGCCGCGCACGTCACCGGGGTGCACCTCGAGCGCGAACCCCGTGCCGGCCGGGGTGTGGCTGAACACGTTGTCGACCAGCACGTCGAGCGCAGCCCCGAGCTCCTCGGCGCTCACCTGGACCTCCACGGGAGCGTCCGGGACGGCGACCCGCAGGTCCCGACCCTGGTCGGCGGCCAGGACACCCCAGAACATCGCCCGGTCACCGACGACCGACGCGGCGTCGCACTGGCTCGCCGACGCGTCGTGCGCGGGGTGCCGGGCAGTCCACACGATCGCGTCGACCGCGCCGACCAGATCGTCGATGTGGTCGGTCAAGCGATCGCGCTCGCGCGAGTCGTCGAGCATCTCGACGTCGAGCCGCAGCGCGGTGATCGGCGTCCGCAACCGGTGCGACAGGTCCGCCACGAGCTCGCGCTCGTCCGCGAGCAGTCCGGCAACACGCGCGCCGAGCTCGTTGAGGACGCGCCCCACGGAGGCCACCTCGGCAGGGCCCGACGGGTCCACGCGCGCCGTCAGGTCGCCCGCGCCGAGGCGCCCGGCCACCTCGGAGAGGTCCAGGACGGACCGCGAGAGGCGCGCAGCGATCCGGTCGCCGGCCACGACGGTTGCGCCGATGAGCACGACGCCGACGCCCGCGAGGACGAGCCACGACGCCCGGACACCCTGCGTCAGCTGGGCGTCCGGCACGAACGTGCGGACCACCGTGACGCCGTCCGAGCCTCCGACCGGGAGCAGCACCTCGACGCCGCCCGCGGTGCGCGCCGTGAACGCGCGCCCCTCGGCGGCGAGATCGGTCGACGTCGACATCGCCGCGGGGGCGCCCACGCGCGTGCCGTCCGGAAGGAACACCGTCGTGCGTCGCTGGTCGCCGTTCACCGCGAGGACCGCCGCTTCGAGCCGCGCCTCGTCGGCCGACGCACCGCCGGCGAACACCGCCACGCTCTGGGCGTCCTGCCGGCCCGCGGACAGCGCGCGGTCCTGCGCGAGGCTGCGCGCGAGGAGACCGAGCGGGACCAGGAACGCCACCAGGACGATCGACGTCATGGCGAGCCCGTACCAGACGAGGAGCCGCCTCATGACGGCGGGCAGAGCTTGACGCCGACGCCGCGGACCCGGTGCAGGTAGCGCGGCGCGTCCGCGCTCTCGCCGAGCTTGCGGCGCAACCAGTGCAGGTGCACGTCCACCGTCTTGTCGGCACCGCCGTACGGCTGGTTCCACACGTTGGCCAGCAGCTCGCGCTTGCCGACGACCTCGCCCGCCCGCTCGGCGAGGTAGCGCAGGAGGTCGAACTCCTTGGGGCTCAGCTCGAGCGCGACACCGTCGAGGGTCGCCGAGCGCGCCCGCGCGTCGATGACGATCCCGCCGACGCTGATCGGCCCGGGCGCCTTGCCGGGGTCGGACCGCCGCAGGACGGCGCGGATCCGCGCGTCGAGCTGGTCGGCCGCGAACGGCTTGACCAGGTAGTCGTCCGCGCCGGCGTCCAGCAGCGCGACCATGCCGGCGCCGTCGTCGCGCGCACTCACGACGATGACCGGCACGTCGCTGACGGCGCGGATCATCGCGAGCAGCGCGGAGCCGTCGAGGTCGGGCAGGCCGAGGTCCAGGAGCACGACGTCGGGCCGGGCCGCCACGAGGCTCTGCAGCCCGGCCATCGCCGTCGGGGCTGTCATCGTCGAGTGCGAACGGGCCGTCAGCGCACGCACGAGCGCCGTCCGGATCGTTGCGTCGTCCTCGATGATCAGTACGTCGGCCACACCACGGACGGTAAGCCCTCGGACCTGGTGCTGCGGGGAACCTGTCCGCGGGCACGCCCAGCGCCTGCGGACCTTGTCACTCTCTTTACCCCGCCTTCACGCGCAGATACGGCACGATGCGGGTATGAACACGGTGCGATCGACATGACCGGCTCGAGGTCGCCCCGGGCGTCGCGGGTCGTCGTCGTGCTCGCGTGGGCGCTGGCGGTGCTGGTCGCAGGCGCGGTCACGTCGTGGGCCGTGATGGTGATCAGCGGCGAGCAGGGGCCGGCACGCGACCGGGTGCTCGCGGCGTCACAGGTGACCGCCGAGCTCGCGGCGCAGCGGGCCGTGCCGACCGCCACGACCGCGCCGCCCGTCCCGTCGGTTGCGCCGAACCCCGAGCCGTCATCTGCGTCACCCGCACCTCCGCCGACGCCGTCCGCCGCAGCCTCGCAGATCCCGTCGCAGATCCCGTCGCAGGTCCCGTCCCAGGTCCCGTCGACCGCTGCGGCGGAGGTCGCCCGGACGTGGGACGTCAAGGGAGGTCAGGTCGGTGCCAGCTGCCGCGGGACGGTACTGACCCTGCTGTACGCGACGCCGGCCGACGGCTGGACCATGGAGGTCAAGCGCGCCGCGTCCGACGAGCTCGAGGTCGCGTTCCATCAGGGTGAGGCGGAGACGACGGTCCACGCCACGTGCGTCGCCGGCGTCCCCGAGACGCAGGCCGACACCGACGCCGACGAGCACTGACCGGTCGGAAGACCGGCCCGATCAGTCCTTGTCGCTGTCCGTGTCCGACGACGACGACGACGACGACGCCACGTCACCGGACCAGACAGCGGTCGCGCCGCTGTGCCCGACCCGCACGGCCTGAACGGTGGTCCCGGCGGCCGCGAGGACACCGGCCACGACGAGCACGACCGGGATCCACGTCAGGTTGCGGTAGGACAGCGACCAGGCGTCCTTGCGGTGGTACAGCGCGAGAGCGCACGCGACGACCACGAGGGCGGCGACCCACGGCAGCAGGCCATCGGCGAGCTGGGAGTGCGTCTCGATGAGGTCGTTCCCGCCGACCCGGTGCTCGAGGGCCTCACCGGACTCCGTCGAGAGCGGGACCAGGACCATGGCGGCGATCGACAGGCCCAGTGGCAGGTAGCGCGCCCAGCGGCGGAACCTTGGCCAGATCACCGCGAACAGCAGCACGAGGGCGGCCATCGGCACGATGACCTCGGTGGCGTGGACGACGAGCGGGTGGAGCGGAAGCCCTGCGATGGTGTCGAACATGCGCAGCAACCTACGTCACGGTTGAGTCGTCGACGCAACGATCAGGTGAACGGTGGGGTCGAACCGGAACGAACCGGGGCGTCCTGGCCGCATAGGCGGCATAGCCGTCGAACCGCCGGGCCAGGCGAACCTCTTCCCACCGCGCCTTCATCGTGAGCAGCAGGACCAGCAGGACCAGCACGACGAGCCGGGTCACGCTGCCCGTCCCGAGGGTGAACGCCGCCGACGCGAGCAGGAGACCGCTGTAGATCGGGTGCCGGACGAACCGGTAGAGGCCGGTCGTGCGCAGCTGCGCGTGCTCGTTCGGCAACGGTGTCGCAGTCAGCCCGCGGCCGAGCGCCGTGCCGCCGACCAGCACGATCCCGAGGCCGACAGCCGTGCCGACGCCACTGAGGACAACGAGCGCCCCGGGCACCGACCAGCCGCCGCGTCCGGGTACGACGACGAGCAGGACGAGCAGGACGCCCTGGCCCGCGACGAGGAGACGCGCGATCACGCGGTCGTCGGGCACTCGCATGCGACCAGCTCTCCCCCTCGGTACGGACCTGCACCACCCTAGGTGGCTCGGGCCGCGTACGGTCGTGCCCGTGGGACGAACGACGAGCAGGTCCGAGCCGGCGGGCGCACCACGGGTCACCGTGCTGACCGGCGCGGGGATCTCGACCGACTCCGGCATCCCCGACTTCCGCGGACCGCAGGGTGTGTGGACCCGTGACCCGCAGGCCGCGCAGCTGCTCGAGCGCGGTCCGTACCTGGCCGACCCGGCGATACGCCGACGCACGTGGCAGATGTGGCGCGACAGCCCGGTGTGGGGCGCGCGGCCGACGCCCGCGCACCGCAGCCTCGTCGACCTCGAGCGGGCCGGGCTGCTCGCCGCGATCTGCACGCAGAACTTCGACGGCTTGCACCAGCGCGCCGGGTCGAGCCCGAGCACGGTCCTCGAGCTGCACGGGAGCCTGACCTGGACGCGCTGCCTGTTCTGCGACTCCCGCGAGCGCACGGCCGACGTCCTCGCCCGTCTCGACGTCGACCCGGACCCGCACTGCGCGCTGTGCGGCAGTCCGCTCGCCACGGGCGTCGTCATGTTCGGCGAGGCCCTGCCGGGTGACGTGCTCGACGCCGCGGTCGAGGCAGCGGCGACGTGCGACGTGTTCGTCGTCGTCGGCTCGACCCTCACCGTCCAGCCGGTCGCGAGCCTCACCGCCGTCGCGGCCGAGGCGGGAGCGCGCGTGCTCATCGTCAACGCGCAGCCCACCCCGTTCGACCGGATGGCCGACCGCGTCGACCGTCGCCCGATCCAGGAGTCGGTCCCGGACCTGGTCGCAGAGCTGCTGACGGGCCCCTGACGGCGGTCGTCTCAGGCCCGCCGACGCAGCGCGGCCAGCGCCGCACCGACGGACGCGACGCACCACACGCCGAGCACGACGACCGAGCGGCCCGGCACGGTGAAGTCGGCGTTCGCGAGCCCGGCCCGCACGACCTGCGCCATGGGCTCGATGGGCAGGTACTCGTGCGCGTGCTGGAGCCACTCGGGCATGCGCGACGCGGGGTAGCTCACCGGCGAGAACAGCAGGACGACGAACACGAGCACCTGGGTCAGGAGCATCGCGAGCATGGGTGGCAGGACACTCGCCATCGCGTACCCGACCGACGCAGACGTCAGCGAGACGAGCAGCGCGGCCGCGACGAGCCACGGCGCGATCGAGAGCTGGACGTCGAACCGCACGACACCAGCGACGATGCCGAGCACCATCCCGGGCAGCGCGATGAGCGTCCACATGAGCAGGTCGCTCGCGAGGAAGGTCCAGCGCGGCACCGGCAGCGTGCGCATCCAGTCGAGGCTGCCCTCGGTCTTGGCCTGGCCGAGCATCTGCGGCGTCATCACGAGGCCCACGGTGATGAGCGTGATCGTCGGGGCTCCCGTCGCGAGGTAGAGCGCGACGTCGGGCGTCGGGTCGCCCACGAGGAGCCCGTAGCCGACGACGGTCGCCACCGCCATCGCGATCTGCACGACGACGAGGAGCGGCATCATGGTCGACCCGCGACGCAGCTGCCACTGCAGCAGGAGCAGGCCCTGGCGAACGGCGGTCATGCCACGACCGCCAGCTCGACATCGGCAGCCGCGGGGACCCGGTCGGACCCGACGAGGCGCACGTACACGTCCTCGAGCGACGCAGCGGTGAGCGCGTACCGCTCGACGGCGCCCGCGTCGACCTGCCCCTGCGCCCAGCGCACGACGTCGGCAGCCTGCTCGGCGGGCACCGCCCCGGCGGCGCGCAGGCGCTCGCGGGTCGTCTCGGTCACGCCGGGCGGCCAGCCGACCCCGCCGCCCACGGACGGGACGAGGTCGAGCTCGACGGTGAGGACGCCGCGCGTCGATGACGCGAGCCCCGCGGGGGTGTCGGCCGCGATGACCTTGCCCTGGTCGAGGATGACGAGGTGGTCGACGACGCGCTCGGCCTCACGCACGTTGTGGGTCACGAGGAGCACCCCCGCTCCGTCGTCGGCCAGGGTGCGGATCGCGTCCCAGAGGAGCCGTCGTCGCACCGGGTCGACGTCGTTCGTGGGCTCGTCGAGCACGACGATGCGGCCGGGCACGACGGCGGTCATGCAGAACGCGGTCAGCCGCGCGATGCCGCCGGAGATCTTCTGCGACGGCATGTCGGCCCAGCTGCCGATGTCGAGAGCCTCGATGAGCCCCTGCGTGCGCGCGGCCACCTCGCGCCGGCTGCCGCCGCGGATGCGCCCGACGAGCTGGATCGCGGTGCGCGGCGTGAGGCCCGTGATCGGGACGTTGGCCTGCGCCTGGATCGAGGCGAGTCGCCGTGCCGCGTCCGGGTCCGCGACCGCGTCGACGCCGGCGAGCCGGATCGATCCGGCGTCGGGGCGCACGAGGCCGACGACCTGGTTGACGAGCGTCGTCTTGCCCGCCCCGTTGTGGCCGAGCAGCCCGACGACCTGACCTGGCAGGACGTCGAGGTCGATCCCGTCGTTCGCCTGGACGCCGCGACGCCCTGGGTACCTCTTGCTCAACCCGCGGATGCTGAGCACGATGCTCGGCTCCATGACCGTCTCCTGTCGATGTACCGGTTGGTATATGCCAGAACGTAGCAGATACCAACTGGTACATGGAAGAGTCTTCCGGCGTATGATCGGCGTATGGCACGCTCCAGCTGGCACGACCACAACCGGCCTGACGACACCCGGCCCGACGGCACCGGGCGCGAGGGCACCGGGCACGACCAGCCGGCGCGCCCGGACGACGACACGGTCGGTGCGGCAACCCGTGCCATCGCCGACGCGACCGCGGCGCTCACCAAGCTGCTCGGCAACCAGCTCGCCAGCGTCAGCACCGAGCTGGGCGACGCGATCGCCACGAGCCTGCGCGACGCGGCACGAGGTCTCGCGGACGCCTCCGAGACGGTCGAGCGCAGGTCCGGCGGGCAGCGCGCCGACGAGCGACGCCGAGCGCGCGTCGACCGCACCCGCGCCGACCTGCTGGCCGCGGCAGGTCGGGTCTTCGCGGCGCAGGGGTACGAGGGCGCCTCCGTCGGCGACATCGCAGCCGAGGCCGGGTACACCAAGGGCGCGCTCTATGCGCACTTCGGGTCGAAGAGCGACCTCTTCGTCGCGCTCGCCCGGGAGCGCCTCGACTGCGACCGCTCGACAGGTCCCGCCGCCGGCCCCGCGACGGGCGACCTCGCCGACGAGCTGTCCGCAGGCATCGCGGCCACGGGCGACGACCCCTCGATGCTGCTCGCGCTCGAGATGCTGGCCTACGCCGTCCGCCACCCCGAGGCGCGCGACGACCTCGGCCCGCTGTTCGATACGTCGCTGCAGGCACTGGCCGAGCGCGTGCGCGACGACCGGCTCGCGCGGAGCCGCAGCGCAGGCAGCGAGCCCGACCCGACCGCGGGCGTGACGCGCGACGACCTCGACACGGCCCTCGGGCTTCTCGCGGTCACCAACGTCTCCGCGATGCTCGCCGCGATCACCGACGACCCGCGGACCGTCGCGGCCGCGGGCGGTCGTCTCGTCGACCGACTCCTCACGCGGTGACCGAGGCGCGCACCCCGACCCTCGGTCCCGCTCCGTGGGACGCCCGATGCGAGAAGATCGAGCCATGCGCCTGATCCTCGTCCGCCACGGCCAGACCAGCTCCAACGTCGCCGGGCTGCTCGACACCGACGAGCCCGGCGCCGGGCTGACCGGCCTCGGGCTCGAGCAGGCAGCCGCCCTGCCCGGCGTCCTGCGCGAGGAGTCGATCGAGGTGCTCTACGTCTCGACGCTCCTGCGCACCCAGCAGACCGCCGCGCCGCTCGCGTCGGTCCTCGGCCTCGAGGTCCGCATCCGCGAGGGGCTGCGCGAGGTCCGCGCCGGCGCCCTCGAGATGCTCGGCGACGACGCATCCATCCAGACGTACCTCAGCACGACGTTCGCGTGGACCTCGGGCGACGTGCACGTTCGCATGCCCGGTGCCGAGTCGGGGGCCGAGGTGTTCGCGCGGTACGACGCCGTCGTCGGGGAGATCGCCGGGTCGGGCGCCGGGACCGCCGCGATCGTGAGCCACGGCTCGGTCATCCGCTCGTGGACGGCGGCGCGCGCCGAGAACATCACGCCGGACTTCGCGGCCCGCAACGCGCTGGCCAACACGGGGGCGGTGGTCCTCGAGGGCAGCCCGAGCGACGGCTGGCGCGCGCTCACGTGGGAGGGCCGGGCCGTCCACCGTGTCGAGGCGGACAAGCGGCGATAGGGTCGAGTGAGAACCTTCAAGGTCCTGCGGAGACGAGGTGAGCGGCAGTGGCGTCCCTTCGCGTCGCCCAGATCCTTGCGGCCGTCGCAGGTGACGTGTCCGCAGCCACGACGCTCCCCCAGCGCCTGGTCGATGCGTGCGCCGACTCGCTTCCGGTCTCCGGTGCTGGCATCGCGCTGATGACCGACGCGGGTCCGGCCGGGACGGTCGCCGTGACCGACCGGCGTGCGTCGCTCATGGAGGACCTGCAGTTCACGCTCGGTGAGGGCCCGTGCGTCGACTCGTCCCTGTCGGGTCGCCCGGTGCTGCAGCCCGACCTGGCCGCGACGGGCCCCGCACGCTGGCCGGGGTTCAGCGCCGCGGCGCTCGAGGCCGGCATCGGCGCGGTCTTTGCGCTCCCGCTGCGCGTCGGCGGCATCCGGCTCGGCGTCCTCGACCTGTACCGCGACCAACCGGGCGCGCTGACGTCGCGCGAGCTCACCGAGGCGCTCGCCCACGCCGACGCCGCCACCGCGATCCTGCTGCACCTGCAGGCCCGCACCCCGGCGAACGGGACAGGGACCGGGCTCATCCCGGTGGTCGAGGACCACGCCGCCGTGCACCAGGCCACGGGCATCGTCTCGGTGCAGGCGGACGTCACGCTCACCGAGGCGCTCGGCCTGCTCCGCGCCCGAGCCTTCGCCGCGGACCGATCCATCGTCGCGCTGTCTCACGACGTCGTCGCCGGGCTCGTGCACTTCACGAGCGGGGGCGGGGAGATCGACAATGAAGGATGACATCGGGCCCGGGCGGCCACACCGGACGGACGAGTCCCGACCACCTCAGGAGAATCGGATGACCACGCAGCAACGGCTCGCGCAGGTCTTCGTCGAGCTCGCCGACACGCTGGTCGACGACTTCGACGTCGTCGACCTGCTCCAGACGCTCACCGACCGGACGGTCGAGCTTCTGAATGCCGACGCGTCCGGTCTGATGCTCGCCGACCAGCGCGGCGACCTCAAGCTGATGGCTTCGACGCTGGAGCGGGCCCGCCTCGTCGAGATGTTCGAGCTGCAGGTCGCCGAGGGCCCGTGCCGTGATTGCTTCACGACCGGCCTGCCGATCACCAACGTCGACCTGGCCGATGCGATGGAGCGCTGGCCGCGCTTCACGCCCGTGGCGGTCGAGGCCGGTTTCCGTGCGACGCACGCGCTGCCCATGCGCCTGCGGGGCCAGATCATCGGCGTGCTCAACATCTTCACCGCGGACGCGGCGCCGCTGAGCGACGACGACATCGCCGTGGGGCAGGCCATGGCGGACGTCGCCACGATCGGGCTGCTGAACGAGCGCACCCACAACGAGCAGGTGCGGCTCTCGGAGCAGCTCCAGACCGCGCTGCAGAGCCGCATCCTCATCGAGCAGGCCAAGGGCGTCCTGTCCGCGCGCGCCGACATCGGCGTCGACGAGGCCTTCAACCGCATGCGTCACCACGCCCGCAGCACGGGCGTGACGCTGTCCGTGGTGGCGAGGAGCGTCATCGACCAGACGCTCGACCTGCGCGCCGTCGGAAGCGCCTGACCCTTGCTCCGCGCGGAGCCGCCACGCTATGTTCAGCGAGGTCGTCGTGGATCACGAATGCTCACCTGTGCAGCGCATCTGCGACGCACTGACGTGTCACCCGCTGTGTTGCCCCGGACCCGGTAGCCCGTGGATCGCCTGACGTGCGCAGGAAAGCCGGACATCATGCTGAGTGGCGCTATGGGCCCGACCCCCGATGACGGGTCGCGTGAGGTGTCGGTCGTCCGCGTGGTCGGCGAGCTGGATCTCGCGAGCGCATCGTGGGTCCGCGACCGGATAGCGCGGGCCGCCCGCAACCCGGCACGTGAGGTCGTCGTCGACCTGTCGGGCGTCTCGTTCGTGGACTGCGCAGGTCTCGGCGCGCTCCTCAGTGCGCAGGCGCAGCTCGGCACCCGGTTGTCGCTGCGCGCGCCGTCGGTCGCCGTCCTGAAGCTGCTCGAGCTCACGACGCTGCGTGCGGCCGTCGGGCCGCTCCACGTCGTCGGGTCTCCGGTCGGCAGCGCGGCGGGGCCGAGACCGCGGCCGGTCTGGTGAGCCGACACCTCTGAGGGTCCCTCAGGCACCGACCAGGTCGCGGCGCTCGAAGACGACCGAGCCGATCACGGCAGCGACCACGCCGATGACCAGCAGCGCCGCGGTCGAGCCCGGTTCGAACGACTCGACCGGGACCTGCGCGAGGTGCCGGAACGGTGACACCGCGACGACGGCCTCGGGCCAGTCCAGCGCGGGGCCGACGATCTGCAGCACGTACGCCAGGACGGCCGCCGACGCGACGAGGCCCACGGTCGCCCGCGGCGCGAGCCCGAGGACGAGCACCGCCAGACCGCCGAACACCACGACCGCCGGGACCGTGTTGAGCACGGCCGACATCGAGTCGCTCAGGGTGAGGTCCGAGCCCATCGCGGCCGCGCCCGCCCACGTCGCGGCGCCGGCGACGGTCGCCAGCAGGAGGACCGACACGGCCAGGAGCAGGACGTGCCCGGCGAGCCAGCGGCGGCGCAGGACGGGCCGGGTCACGATCAGGTCGAGGCGCGTCGAGGCCTCCTCCGCCCGCGCGGCACCGATCCGCCATGCGGCGAAGACCGCGAGGGCCACCCCGACGATCGTGGCCAGCATCGCGACGAAGCCCTCTGTCAGGTCCGTCACGTCCATGCCCATGGTCGCCAGGATCTGCTGGTAGGCCGGGTCGGACTCGATGAAGTCGTTCATGCTCGGCACGAGCACGCCCGCGATCAGGCTCCACACGGTCAGGCCCACGGTCCACCCGACGAGCGTCCCGAGGTTGGCGCGCCAGGCGAACGCGAGCGGGCTGCTCAGTCCCCACGCCCGCGTCGGGCGCTCGGCGCGCTGGGCCACGAGGCCGGCCTGCGAGTCACGACGCGTGCGCAGCCACACCGCGCACGCGACCAGTCCGGCGACGACGGCGAGGGGGACGACGAGGACCACCGCACGGTTCGCGCCGAACGGCTTGAGGTGGTCGATCCACCCGAACGGCGTGAACCACGCGAGCCACGTGCGTGAGTCGGCACTGTTGGCCGTCATACGGAGCACGAGTGCCGCGCCGAGCAGCGTCGCGCTGACCCCGAGGACGCGGGTGCGCGACGCGAAGACCTGCGCCCCGACCGCCGCCAGGCCGATGAAGGCCGCGCTGAAGCCCGCGATGGCCGCCCCGAACAGCAGGCTGCCCGCCAGCGGTGCTCCTCCGACCACGCTCCCCACCACGATCCCGAGGCCGAGCACGCAGGCCGCACCGACCAGGACGGCCGCCTGGCACACGAGCACCCGCGCCGATCGCAGCGGACCGGCCAGCACGAGCTCGGACCGCCCGTCGTCCTCGTCCCCGCGCAGCAGCCGCGAGGTCGTCGTGATCACCCAGACGCCCGCGATGAGCGACATCATCCAGCCCGCGTCCCACGCGACGAGCGCCCCGGTCTCGACGCTGTACGGGACCCCCTGCATGATGCGCAGCGCCGGGAAGTCCCCGAACGCCTCGAGCGCCGCACGTGAGGCCGCGTCGGGGTAGGTCGCCTCCATGACCTGCACCTCGACGCTCGCGTAGACCGCGTACGCGACCGCGATCAGCAGCGTCGACCGCCTGATCAGGCGCACCGTGAGCCGGACGACGGCCCAGGTGGGCGATCGGTCGAGGCTCATGGGGGCGCCCTTCCGGCTGCTGGTGGCGGTCAGTAGTAGGTGAGGAAGATCTCCTCGAGCGACGGCTCCTCGGTCCGGAGCCGTGCGACAGGGAGCGTCGCCAGCAGCTCGAGCAGCGGCCGCGGCGAGCCCGTCACGGACAGCCGTGCCCCGCTGGGGATCAGGTCGACGTCGGTCACGCCCGGGACGCGAGAGAACTCGGGGACGGGACCGTCCAGGACGACCTCGACGACGGTCGTGTGCAGGCGCCGCAGGTCTTCGAGCGTCGCGACCTCGACGAGCTTGCCGCTGCGCAGGATCCCGACGCGGTCGCACAGGTCCTCGACCTCGTCGAGGATGTGCGACGACAGGAACACCGTCTGCCCGCGGGCGGCCGCCTCGCGCGCGATGCCCTGGAACTCGGCCTCCATGAGCGGGTCGAGACCCGCCGTCGGCTCGTCGAGCAGCAGGACGTCCGGGCGCGACATGAGGGCCGCGACGAGGGCGATCTTCTGCCGGTTCCCCTTCGAGTACGACCGCACGCGGTGCGACGGGTCGAGCTCGAGGCGGTCGTAGAGCTCGGAACGGAACGCGGTGTCCACACCCCCGGACAGGTTGCCGAGCAGGTCGAGCGTCTCGGCACACGTGAGCTGCGGCCAGAGCGCCACGTCGCCCGCGACGTAGCCCACGTGCCGGTGTGCGTTCTCGACGTCGCCGACCGGGATCCCCATGATCTCGGCGGTCCCCCGCGTGGGCCGGATGAGGCTCAGCAGCAGCCGGACTGTCGTCGACTTGCCGGCGCCGTTGGGGCCGAGGAACCCGAACGTCTCACCGGGGTGGACCTCAAGGTCCATCCCTTCGAGGGCGACGACCGACCCGAAGTGCTTGGTCAGGTCGTGGGTGGCGATCGCCGGGGGTGGCATGGCTCCCCTTCCGTCGTCGAGCGAGCGGACGGCCTACGCCCCTGACGCTTCTCGTGGTGCCGCCGCGCCTCAAGTGACGATGGTCCCGGGGTGCCCTCAGCCCGTGACGGCCGCTCCCTGTCCGGAAGACCTGGGACCGGGCCCGTTCGGCGGCTCTGCTGGACCGTCCGGTCGCGCCGGGCTGACCGGCGCGGGGACTTTCGACTCTGGCATCGGGGAGCGGCGCGGGGTCGAGTGGGTCCAGGAGGTGGTCCCATGTCCAGGTGTCGCTCATGCCGAGGTCGCGCACGCGGCGGTCGGGCGTGCACGTGTCCATCGCGTCGGCCCTCGGGCTCGACCGCGACGGCCGCGCTGACGGCGGCGACGGCCGCGGGCACCGTCGCCGCGCTGAGGTCCTGGTCGTTGCGCTGGGGCGCCACACGCGCGGAGGTGGACTCGGCGCTGCCGGGTGACGAGCTCATCCTGCACCCCGGGCTGTCGGCCACCCGAGCCGTCACCGTGCGGGCCGACCCCGCCGCGGTGTGGCCGTGGGTCGCGCAGCTCGGTCAGGGTCGCGGCGGCTTCTACAGCTACGACGCGCTCGAGAACCTCGTCGGCTGCAACATCCACAGCGCCGACCACATCGACCCCGCGTGGCAGTCGGTCGCCGTCGGGGACGAGATCCGGCTGCACCCCGACGGCGGTCTGCAGGTGGCCCTCGTCGATCCCGGTCACGCGCTCGTCCTCCGCGGCGGGGTGCCGATGGGGACGACGCTGCCGCCGTACGACTTCACGTGGACGTTCGTCGTGCAGGACGCACCCCGGGGCGACGCACGGCTGCTCGTCCGCGAGCGCTACGGGTACGTCAAGGCCTGGGCGCCGCTGCTCGTCGAGCCGGTCTCGTGGATCAGCTTCCTGATGAGCCGGCGCATGCTGCTCGGCATCAAGCAGCGGGCCGAGCGCTCCGCCGACCTGACCGGCGAGTGACGTGCGGCGAGGGCGGACGTCCACGTTCGCGTGGCACCCGACCGTCCCGCCCCGGTTCACCTAGACTCGCCGGGTGATCTTCAAGGCGGTGGGCGACGGTCGGCCTTATCCCGACCACGGCCTTGTCACGTCCACGCAGTGGGCCGAGGTCCCGCCCCGGCAGGTGCGGCTCGACGAGCTCGTGACGACCAAGGTCACGCTCAACCTCGACACGCTCCTGTCGGACGACTCGACGTTCTACGGCGACCTGTTCGCCCACGTCGTGCAGTGGCGCGGCGTCATGTACCTCGAGGACGGTCTGCACCGGGCTGTGCGGGCGGCTCTGCAGCAGCGGCCCGTGCTGCACGCCCGCGTCCTGGTGATCTCGTGAGCACCGACCCGGACCGCGCCCGCACCCTGCGCCGCCGGCACATGCACGAGCGTCAGGCGGTGATCTTCGGCGTGCTGCTCGCCGGGCTCGCTGTCGCGGGTCTCGGCGCCGCGGCGGTCTACACCGGCACGCTCGGTGTGCCGTTCCTCTCCCGGGGGTTCAGCACCCCGGCACCCGAGGCCGGGGTCACCGCCCCGCCGTGCCCGCCCGAGGGCGCCGCACCGGTGCCGTACGCGCAGGTCACGGTCAACGTCTTCAACGGCGCCAAGGTCCCCGGGCTCGCCGCCCAGACCGCTGCGGCGTTGACGGCGCGCGGCTTCGTGGTCGCGAGCACCGCCAACTCGGCCGAGAAGGTCGCGGGCACCGCGCGACTGACGTTCGGAGCCGCGGGGGTCGCCGCCGCCTACACGCTCGCCGCGCAGCTCGACAAGCCCGTCCTCGTGCTCGACGCCCGCGCCGACGCGACCGTCGACATCACCGTCGGCTCCAGCTACACCGGGCTCGTCTCGGCCGACGCGATCGTGCTCGACCCTGCGGTGCCGTTCGCGGCGCCGACCGGCTGCGTGCCGATCTCCCAGATCACGCTCGCCCCGGCGCCGACGTCGACCACCGACACGGCCACCGAGGAGCCCCCGCAGGACGGTGCCGAGACCCCGGCTCCCGCGGACACCCCCGCCGCCGGCTGACCCGCGCGGGCCTGACCGCCGCGTCTGCCCACGACAACCCCTGACACACGACCGCCGACCGGACCCGAGGGTCCGGGCGGCGGGGCGAGGGGCGTCCGGCGAGAGGTCGTCAGACCTTGATCTCGTCGCCGCCCGGAACCGATGCCGGGCTCGCGGGCTCCTGGCTCGTCCCCCGCCAGCGGGCCAGCGCGCGCATGAGGTGATACAGCCCGATGGCCGCGGCGCTGCCGACCGCGATGCCCTCGAACCGCAGGTCACCGGCCGAGAACGAGTAGTTCGCGATGCCGATGATCAGGGCGACAGCGGCGGTCATGAGGTTCACCGGGTCGGAGAAGTCGACCTTGTTCTGCACCCAGATGCGCGCGCCGAGCAGGCCGATCATGCCGTAGAGCACGGTCGTCGCCCCGCCCAGGACCCCCTGGGGGATCGTCGCGATGAGCGCGCCGAACTTGGGCGACATGCTCAGCACGAGCGCGGCCCCGGCGGCGACCCAGTAGGCCGCGGTCGAGTAGATCTTCGTGGCGGCCATGACCCCGATGTTCTCGGCGTAGGTCGTCGTGCCGGACCCACCACCGAGCCCCGCGAGCGTCGTGGCGATGCCGTCGGCGAAGAGCGCACGGCCCACGAGCGGGTCGAGGTCGTGACCGGTCATCGCGGACACCGACTTCACGTGGCCCACGTTCTCCGCGATGAGGACCAGCACGACGGGGATGAACAGCCCGAGCACGGTGAGGTCGAACGTCGGCGTGACGAACGTCGGGAAGCCGATCCAGCTCGCGTCGCGCACGGCGTCGAAGCTGACCTCGCCGCGGATCGAGGCGACCGCGTAGCCGATCACGACGCCCACGAGGATCGACAGGCGACCGAGGATCCCGCGGAACAGGACGGCCGTCAGCACGATCGCCATCAGGGTGATGAACGCGGTGACGGGCGCGGCACGGAAGCCGCTCGTGCACGACTGCGCGATCGCGCCGTCGACGACCGACTGCTGGCACGTGCCCCACGCGACGGGCGCGAGGTTGAACCCGATCAGCGCGACGATGGTGCCCGTCACGACCGGAGGCATGACGACGTCGATCCACCGCGAGCCGGCGATGTGCACGACCCCGCCGATGACGGCGAGCAGCAGGCCCGTGACGAGCACGCCGCCGAGCGCGACCGACTGCCCGCCGGAGACCATCGCGGCCGTGATGGGGGCGATGAACGCGAAGCTCGACCCGAGGTAGCTCGGGAGCTTGTTGCCGGTGATGAGCAGGAACGCGACGGTGCCGATCGCCGAGAAGAAGAGCGTCGTGGCCGGGGAGAAGTGCGTCAGCAGCGGCACGAGGAAGGTCGCGCCGAACATCGCGACGACGTGCTGCATGCCGATACCGATCGTGCGCGGCCAGCTGAGCCGCTCATCAGGGGCGACGACCGCCCCGGGGCTGATCGTGCGTCCGTCGCCGTGCACACGCCATCCGATGCCGCTCACTCGCGGTTCTCCTTCTCCTGGGTCGGTGCGGGCCGCCCCCGCGGCGCGAAGCACCGCAGCCCTGTGCGGAAGGGTAGCGGCGGACGCCCCGACCGGTGGCGGAGTTCCACGCCCAGGCCGCGCACGGCTGGCGTACAGGCCGGGGCGCTACTGTGGCGACTCAGCCCGCACGCGTTCCCGGAGGATCCCCTGAGCCCCGATCGTCTCCTCAAGTCCCGCGGCGCCGTGTGGACCGCGTTCGTCGTCGCGCACGCCTGGATCACGTTCATGGGCGTCCAGCTCATGTTCAACAGCTCGTTCCACGACGTCGATCTGTACCGCTACTGGATGTGGCTCGGCGCCCACCTCGGCCAGTGGCCGGTCCTGAGCAGCGACTGGGTCTACCCCGCGGGCGCGATCGTGCCGATGCTGATCCCCGCGGCCGCGAGCACCACGAACGGCCACACGTACGCGCTGGCCTGGTGCGCGATGGTCACGGTGCTCGACGCGCTGGCCGTGTTCGTGCTGCTGCGGCACCGTCGGTCCACGGCTGGCGTCTGGTGGTGGATGGCCTTCCTCGTGCTGCTCGGGCCGGTGTCCATGGGGCGACTCGACGCGATCATCGTGCCGGTCATGATCGTCGCGCTCGCGGTCCTGCTGTCACGGCCGCGGCTCGCGGCGGCGCTCCTGACGGCCGGGGCGTGGATCAAGGTCGCGCCGGGCGCGATCCTCATCCCGCTGGTGCTCGTCACCCGGCGGCCGTGGCGCGACGTCGTCGTCCCGGCGGGTCTCGTGTCGGCGTTCATCGTGCTCGAGGTCGCGGTCGGCGGCGGGACGTCGCACGCCGCGAGCTTCCTGACGGAGCAGGGCACGCGCGGGCTGCAGATCGAGTCGGTCGGTGCGACTCCCTGGGTGCTCGCGGGCCTGTTCACCACGTCGGTGACGCGCTACCTCAACCAGGAGCTCGTCACGTGGGAGATCACGGGTCCGGGCTCGAACTTCGCGGTCGACGTGCTCGGCCTCGGGCTGCCGCTCGGCATCGCACTGCTGGCAGCGCTGTTCTGGTGGCTGCACCGCCGCGCGGGCACCGGGATGCACCTGCAGGCGTTCCTCGTGCGCGCGGCGCTGCTCGTGCTCTTGGTCCTCATCGTGCTCAACAAGGTCGGGTCGCCGCAGTACCTCGCGTGGCTCGCCGCGCCCGTCGCGCTCGCGCTCGCGCTCCGGCTGCCGGGCTGGCGCTCGACCGCGTGGCAGGTCGCGACCCTCGCGATCCTCACGCAGATCGTGTTCCCGCTCGACTACGGCGCGCTGCTCAACGGGCGCGTGCCCGTCTCGCTCGTGCTGGTCGCGCGCAACGTGCTCCTGGTCGTCCTGCTCGTGGAGACCGTGCGTGACCTGGTGCGCGACAGCCGCCGGTCCGAGGACAGCTACTCCCCGCCCGGGCTCGTCGAGGCCGCCGCGAGCCACGCCAGCAGGTAGGCGCGCGAGTCGCCGTCGTCGATCGCCGTGTCGGGCAGCTGCTGCGCGGCCGTCCAGGCCGTGTCGGCGTCCTGCGGCCCGGCAAGTGCCAGGTACATGAGCAGGTAGTCGCCGAACTGGACGCCGTACCCGCCGGGAGCCGCCTCGGCGACGTTGGCCCGGATGCGGTCCGGGTCGCCCGCGAGGTACCGCGCGGCGGGGTTCATCGGGATGAGCTGAATGCCGAGGATCGCGCTCGGCTCCCCGCTGAACCACGTCGCGTAGTCACGCTTCCCGCCCCAGGCGAGCGCGAAGATCTGGTGCCCGAACCCCTGGTACACGGGCTCGGTCAGGTCGGGGTTCGTCCAGTACGCGCGGGCGCTGGCCGCCTCGGTCGACGCGAGCCAGGTCGCCTCGACGCCCAGCGCGTCCTGGCCCGAGGCCTTCGCCCAGAGCCCGAGCCCGTTCCAGGCGTTGACGGCCTCGGACGTGGACTCCTGGTTGTTGCCGTCGGCGAACGGTGCCGTGCCCGACGCCCACGAGTGGCCCGCGTACACGTCGAACACGCGCAGCTGCGGCAGCTGGTCGCTCGGGCTCGCCGCGGCCACGTCCTGCGCGAGCAGGTTCATCACCGGGGCGAGCTCGGTCGCGAGCGCGGTGTCGTCAGCCGCGAGGAGCCCGGCGGTCGCCAGGAAGTAGCCGTAGTGGAAGTGGTGGTCGTTGAACTCGTCGGAGCCGAACGACGGCGTGAGACCGATGACCCCGCGCGCGGCAGCGTCGTACACGAAGCACCGGGCCTGGCGCTGCGTGCACCCGTCGGGCTGCGCCCACTCGCGCAGCGCAGCGACGACCTTCTCCTTGAGCGGGGCGACGACGTCGTCCGCGCCGAGCGAGTGACCGAGCGTGACGAGGGTCGCGGCGCGGTACAGGGCCTTGCCACCGAAGTAGGTGTCCGACGGGAAGGCCGGGGTCGAGGCCACGTCGGCCGCGAGCTGGGTCCGCACGACGTCGAGACGGTCCTTCGGCACCGCCTGGAGATCGAGCGCTCCGGCCGCGGGGACGACGGGCGCCCAGGACGTGAGCTGCGAGCCGGTGCACAGCTCGAGCGCTCCGTAGACGCTGGAGTAGCTCGCCGGGCCGCAGCCCGTGCGCTCGGGCTGCTTGCCGGCGCGCTGGTGCGGCATGGTCACGTAGGCGGTCGTGCCGCCCTTGGCCGTGCGGTAGCCGATGGTGGTGCGCGCGACGGTGGCGTCGACGCCGTACGTCGACTCGGAGCCGACGACGGGGTCCACCGCGGCCGACGCGAGCGCCGCACTGGCGGACGCGTCCGCGCCGTCGGGCACCGCGTACCAGGAGGCGGACTGCCCGGCGCGCAGCCGGACGCCGCCCGGAGCGACGGCACCGTCCGGTGCGACGACCGCGTACTGCGTGCCCGCGACGGTCGCGGTGGCGAGCGCTGACCCTGCCGGCGCACCTGACGCCGCCGCCGCGAACGGGACCGCGAGGGTCAGGTCGGCGTCCTTCACCGCGGTGAAGCTGACGAACGGCGAGCCCTCGGCGATGACGACGCGACCGATCACGCCGCCGCCCGCGTCGAGCAGCTCGATGGTCACGGTGACGGCGTCGTACGCGCTCACCCGCGCCGAGCTGGCACCGGCGCCGACCGTGACGGCCGGCAGGTGCGGGCCGACGACGGCCTTCTCGCTCACGACCGGCTTCGGCAGCCCGATCGAGAAGCCGTCGGCGGTCAGCGCGAACGACAGCGGCAGCGGGAACACCGGCTGCGGCTGGTCGCCGAAGACGAGGCCGCTGAACCACCGGTTGGTGGGCGGCACGAGGCCGTCGGCGAGCCGGACCGGCGTGAGCTTGGCCGCGGCGGACTGGTCGACCCCCGCGACGAGCGCGGCCGTGTCGACCTTCGGCAGCTCCGCGTCGCTCGGGCCTGCGGCGACGCCGCTCGCCACGGCCGACCCGGTCTGGTCCGGACCGTCGGAGGTCACCAGGTAGGCGCCCCCCGCGACCGCCCCGGCGGCGACCACGGCGACCACGGCCAGGCCGACCCGCGTGCGGGCCGTCACAGCCGGATCCCGCTCAGGTAGCGCTTGACGGAGTCCGCGACAGTCGTCACCACCCCGTCGTTCTGGAGGTGCAGCTCGGCGGTCACGGGTGTCCCGGCGGCCACGAGGCCGTTCGCGTCACCCGCCACGAGCTCGTCGCTCGCGACCGTGATCGTCGCCTGCGCCTTGTTGGCGACGGTCGTGACGTCGACGCGCTCGACGTGACCGGCGATCTGCTGCTGGTTCGGCAGCACGATCGTCACGGCGGCCTTGTCGCCGATGCGCGCGTACTCCTTCGGGCTCAGCACGTAGTCGGCGAGCACGTAGAGCGTCTCGGCCTTCTCGACGACGGCCAGCTGGCCGGACGCCTGGACGAACGAGCCGCGGGTCGCGGTCAGCTGACGCACCACACCCGGACCGGTCGCGCGGATGACGAGGTGACCGGCGGCGTCGACCTCGGACGCCGGGGACGTCGTCGGGCCGAGGCCGATCGCGATGTCGTGCTGCAGCGCGGCGCTGTCGATCACGAAGAGGGGATCACCGGTCTTCACGGTGTCGCCGACCTCGACGGGCTGGTCGAGGACGAGACCCGCGTAGGGCGACCCGACGTCGTACGTCTTGGCGGCGATCTGGGCGGACGAGCTGGCCGCGAGGGCCTCGGACTCGTTGAGGTGGTAGGTCGCGAAGGCTGCGCCGATGACGACGATCAGCAGGCCCAGCATCAGTCGGAATCGGTTTCCCCAGGTCATGCGGCACCTCCAGGTGCTCCGGCGAGAACGGGCTGGCGCGCTGCGGCGGCACGTCGTGCGCTGCCCGCCGCGCGGCGCTCAGCAGCTGCTGCGCGCTTGGTACGGCGACCCTCGCGGGCGGCCGTCAGGACGAAGGCACCGAGGATCGCGGTGTTCGTGACGTTCCAGAAGAGCGCGAGGCTCGGGGCACCGTGGGACCAGTCCTTCCATCCCCCGACCACGGACGTGATCAGCAGGAAGGTGAAGAACAGGACCTGCGGCATGATGAAGTTGAAGGGCGAGGTGGCCTTGACCTTGCTGCCCGTGACGTGCCAGCTCTGCTCCCGGTGGACCGCCGCGTTGACGAACGCACGCCAGTAGATCGGGAACGACACGGTGGCCAGCATGAGCACCTCCCACCGGAACGACCCGAGCGTGTAGAACGCGACGAGGATCTGCATCCCGTAGAAGCCCAGGTAGAACATGGCCCACGCGAACGTGGAGAGGTGGATGTTCATCGGGGTCAGGTCGAAGAAGATCTGCAGCGGCGGCACGAGCAGCAGCGCCAGCGGGGTGATCCCGCCGAGGTAGTGCGTCGCGGTGACCAGGTACTGCAGGCGCTGGTCGAGCGTGAGCCGGCGCTTGAGCGACAACGGGTTGTGCGTGAGCAGGATCTCGAACCCGCCCGTCGCCCACCGCAGCTGCTGCTTGGTGTACGCCTCGACGGTCTCGGGCGTGTCACCGATCGCGAGCGTCGTGGGGATGTAGATCGACCGCCAGCCCCGCTCGTGCAGGAGGATCGAGGTCCACACGTCCTCGGACTTGGAGTCGGCGTACATCCCGCCGACCTGGTCGATCGCGGCCCTGCGGAAGATCACGTTGGTGCCGACGCAGAACGCCGCGTTGAACCTGTTCCGACCCGGCTGGATGAACCGGTAGAACACCGACTGCATGTACCCGGCGCCGCGCGAGATGAGGTTGTGCAGGTTGCCGTACGTCTGCGGCGTCTGGACGAACGCGACGTCGTCCGACGCGAAGAACGGCACCGTCTCGTGGAGGAACGTGGGCAGCGGGACGAAGTCGGCGTCGAAGATCGCGAAGTACGCGCCGTTCGCGAGGGACAGGGCGTGGTTGACGTTCCCGGCCTTGGCGCCGGTGCTCGTCAGGCGCCGCACGTACCGGGCCCCGAGCTCCGCGGCCAGGTCGCGGACCGCGTCCGAGCGGCCGTCGTCGAGGACCCACGTGAGGTGCTCACCCTGCATCGCGACTGCGGCCGTGACCGTGCGCCGGATCGTGCCGAGGTCCTCGCCGTAGGTCGTGATGAACACGTCGACCTTCACCGGACGGTCGCGCAGGTGCATCCGCCACAGGTGCGGGGTGTTGTCGATGCGCTGGCGCAGGATGTCGGCGACGTCGTAGAGGCCGTCCTGCGCGTGGTGGAAGGCGAAGCCGCGCGGGTTGTGCCCGCTCGACAGGATCGTCCACATCGACAGCAGCGCCTGCCCGACGAGGATCGCCTCGGCGCCGATGACGAGCAGGAACGGCAACCAGTCGCCGCGGTTGACGGGGTTCAGCAGGAACACCGTGTACATCACGATGCCGGCGCTCGCCAGGAGCACGAGCAGCATGAGCGACGGCGACTGGGCCGCCTCGTTCTCCGGCGTGCGTGCCGGGGTCGTTCTCGAGTCGTCGGTCGGTCGCGGCTCGAAGACGAGCCGCCCGAACGTGGTTCCGGACATGTCAGGCCTCCACCGTTGTCCTTGCGCAGATCGGCGGCGGGCCCGTCGCGGGCCCGTCCACCGGAGCGACGGCGGCGATGGCGTCACGTTCACGGGGGCGGTCGAACGACTGCCGGGTCGCGCCCGGCGGACCGGTCGGAACCGGTCGGAATCCCCCATGGATGTATGACCAAGGTGGACGACCGACCTGGACGTGTCCACCCCAGCCCGCGTGAGGCGAATCACACCGGTATGGGTGGATAGCGCGTCGGTGTCCGTTCTGACCGATGTTCCTGCAGGTCACGCGCGTCGGGCCCCGCAGCCGACTTCATCCGGCCCGCGAGGCCGCTCGTCTCAGCACGTAAGACGAGGCAACCCTGACCCTCAGCTTCGTCGTCCGCCTGCCGTCCCGGACCGGCCGGGCCGCACGCCGCGCCAGTACTGTCGGGGCCTATGACCTCCGTGCGCTGGGCGAGCCTCGCGACCGTCGCGGGCTGCGGGCTGCTCGCCCTCGTCTGCCTCGTGGCGGTACTGCGCGGGCGAGCCTGGGCGGCGGTCCCCGGGCTCGTCGTCACGGCCATCGGGTTCCGCGAGGTACGCGTCCTGCAGCGCCACGGCCACTGAGCCCCCGGGCGCGTCCGCCACAGGATCCGCGCCCATTTTTCACTCGCTCCGACCGCCGCCAGCAGCGGTCCCGCGCGCTGCGCGGTGGCATGGTGGTCGGGTGAGCCTTCCCGTCGTCCCGACGCCGCACAGAGCGACCAGCCTGCCGCCGACGGCCGCTGACGTGCTCGCGACGACGGACTGGCGCCGACGCACCGCCGAGCTCTACGCGGACGTCCGCCGCATCGCCGCGACCGACCCCGCCGCCGCGCATGCGACCTGGGTCGAGGGCCGCGACGAGCTGTTCGCCGAGCACCCCGCATCGCCGCTCACCCCCGAGGCCCGCGGCGGCTTCCGTGGCCTCGTCGTGGCTCCGTACGACCCGGCGTTCCGCTTCGAGGTCCGGGTCAGGGCCGCGTCGAACCAGCGGCTCGAGGTCGCCACCGGGACCGACGGCATCGTGCCGTTCGAGCGCATCGGACGCGTCGAGCTCGCGGGGCTCGGGAGCCTGTCGGTGTGGGCGCTGCGCGGCTACGCCGGAGGGCTGTTCCTCCCGGTCAAGGACGGCCTGGCCGGCAGGCCCGGCGGCACGTTCGGCGGCGGCCGGTACGTGCTCGACACCGTCAAGGGCGCCGACCTGGGCCGGCGCGACATCCCGGGTGGACCTCTGGTCGTCGACCTCAACTTCGCCTACAACCCGTCGTGCGCCTACGACCCGTCCTGGGCGTGCCCGCTCGCGACCCGCGGCAACGTGCTGGTCGCCGAGGTCCCGGTCGGCGAGCTCGTCCCCGAGCCGTGCGTGCAGCTCGGCGGGCAGCGCTAGCGTCGTCGCCATGCGACCGCGCCTGCAGGAGATCGTCGTGGACTGTGCCGACCCAGCTGCGCTCGCGGCGTTCTGGGGCGACCTGCTCGAGGCCCGGTGGGCGGTGCGCGACGAGTCCTGGGCGATGGTCGACGCCGCTCCGCTGCTCCTGGCGTTCCAGCGGGTGCCCGAGCCGAAGTCCTCGCCCAAGAACCGGCTCCACCTCGACGTGCAGGTGACGGACGCCGGGGTCGCGGTGGCGCGGGCGACCGCGCGGGGGGCACGCGTGCTGCGCGAGCCAGAGCTCGGAGCGGACGGTGACGGCTACGTCGTGCTGGCCGATCCCGAGGACAACGAGTTCTGCTTCGTCATCGACAACGGCGGCGCCTGGACGACGAGCATCCGCGCCGCTCTCGACGCCGCGCCCGAACCCCCGGCGTAGGATCCCCGGCGTGATGCGGACGGCAGGCCGATGACGCGGAAGGTGCCGACGGTCTACGACGTCGCAGCCCTCGCCGGGGTCTCGATCGCGACGGTGTCGCGCGTCTTCCGTCGCCCGGACCAGGTCACGCAGGCCACCAAGGACGTCGTGCAGACGGCCGTCCGCGACCTCGGGTACGTGCCGAGCGGGAGCGCGCGCGGGCTCGCCGCCCGGCGCGCCGGGGCGATCGGTCTGTGCTTCCCGGACTTCGACGGCATCGACGAGCTGCGCCCGGTCAGGTTCACGACCGGCCCGGTCCCGGTCCTCCCCGACCCCGCCGGGGACTTCGAGCCGACCGGCGACCTGTACATCAGCGAGGTCATGCGTGGCACCGAGATCGAGGCATGGCGACACGGCCTGGCCGTGACGATCGCCGTCGCTCGGGGCACGGGCCGGACGGAGATCTTCGACAACCTCGCGGGTCGGGTCGACGGGATGGTGACGCTCTCGCGGACGGTGCCGGACGACCTCCTCGCGCACATCGCGCGGCGGATCCCCGTGGTGGTGATCGCCGGTCCGCGCACCGACGACGACTACGACCACGTCACCACCGACAACGCCGCCGGGATGCGGGCGATGACCGAGCACGTCATCACGGCGCACGGCATCACCGACCTGGCCTTCATCGGCGGTCCACCGGACTCCCCGGACGCCAAGCACCGCTTCGACGGGCACCGGGAGGCGCTGCGCGCGGCGGGCCTGCGCGTGCCACGCGGACCACGGAAGCGGGGCGACTTCACGCGGTCGGGGGGCCGCGCCATCGGCCGCGCGCTCCTCGCCGATGGTGACCTGCCCCGTGCGCTGATCTGTGCGAACGACCAGACGGCGCTCGGCATCCTCGACGTGCTGACCCAGGCCGGCGTGCGGGTGCCGCAGGACGTGGCCCTCACGGGGTTCGACGGGATCGACGGCACCCGGCTCTCCAGCCCGCGCGTGACGACGGTGCACCAGCCTATGCTCGAGCTAGGCCGCGCAGCGGTGGACACGCTGCTGCGTCGGTTGAACGATCCGCAGCAGGCACCCGAGTCGCGCACGTTGCCGGTGGAGGTCCTGCTCCGAGAGAGCTGTGGGTGCCTTCCTGTCGCGTCGAACGAGACCGACTTCAGCTAGTCCCGGGATCCCCGGCCCCGGATCCCGCGATGGACGCGCGCCTCGCCAGGTTGCGCAGCGCAATGTATGCGCATACATTGCCCACGACGCCGAGCATCGGAGCTCGCGCGGAGGAGCAGCGCCTCACGCAGCTCTCGTGACGACGACGACACGAAGGAGAAGGACGCCATGACGAATGGCTCCCGGCGGGCGCCACGGCGACTCGCGACTGCGCTCGGGGTGGCCCTCACCGCCGCCCTGGCGATCACAGGATGCTCGGCGACCGTCCAGACCCCCGGCAGCAGCGCGTCGAGCGCGTCCGGGTCTCTGCTCGTCGCCGCCGACAACGGCTCACCGACGTTCGTACGGAACTTCAACCCGTACTCGCCGAGCAAGCGGAACACCGCGACGATCATCTACGAACCCCTGTTCGTGACGAACTCGCTCGACGGCAAGGCGGTGCCGTTCCTCGGGACCGCGTTCACGCAGCCCGACGCGAAGACGCTCGTCGTCGACATCCGCCAGGGCGTGAAGTGGTCCGACGGCGAGGCCTTCAGCGCCGCCGACGTCGTCTTCACCTACGACCTGCTCAAGAAGTTCCCGGCCCTCGACACGACCGGCGTCTGGCAGCACCTGGCCGACGTCAAGGCCGACGGCTCGAAGGTCACGATGACGCTGACGGCCGAGGACGTGCCGGCTGCGGCCATCGTGCTCAGCGTCCCGATCATCTCGGAGCACCTGTGGAAGGACGTCTCCGACCCGGTGACCGCGACGGACGAGAAGCCCGTCGGCACCGGCCCGTACACGCTCGGCGACTTCGGCCCGAACCAGTACAAGCTCGAGAAGAACCCGACGTACTGGCAGGCCGACAAGGTCGCGGCGGCCGAGCTCGTCATCCCCGCGTCGAACACTCAGCTCGACGTCGTGAACAACGGCTACGACTGGGCGTACGCGTTCATGTCGGACGTCCAGAACACGTGGGTCAAGGCCGGCAAGGGCAACACGTACTGGTTCCCGCCGGGCGGCACGATCAGCCTCATGCCGAACCTCACCAAGGCGCCGTTCAACGACGTGAACTTCCGCAAGGGACTGTCCGCGGCGCTCGACCGCAAGTCGATCGCGGACGTCGCCGAGGAGGGCTACGTGGAGCCTGCGGGCCAGTCGGGCCTGCTCCTGCCGAACCAGAAGGACTGGCTCAACTCCGCGCTTCCTGACGGCGGTGCCATCACGCAGGACGCAGCGGCCGCGGCGGACCTCTTCGCCAAGGCCGGCTACACCAAGTCGGGCGACAAGCTCGTCGACAAGGGCGGTCAGCCGCTCACGATCGCGATCACGACAGCCAACGGCTGGACCGACTGGCTGCGCGGCGTCCAGGAGGTGCAGAAGCAGCTCCAGGCTGTCGGCATCACGGTCACGATCAACCAGCCGCAGCCCGCGGCCTACCAGCAGGCGATCCAGAACGGCGACTTCGACCTCGCGATGGGGTCGTTCGGCGGGACGGGATCGGTCTACCAGGACTTCAACAACCTGCTGAGCAGCGAGTTCCTCAAGCCCGTCGGCACGAGCACGACCGCGAACTTCCAGCGGTTCTCCGACCCGGCCGTCGACGCCCTGCTCGGGCAGCTCAAGGTGACGATCGACCCGGCCAAGCAGAAGGACATCGCCAACCAGCTCCAGCAGGCGATGTACGACCAGGTCCCCGTGATCTCCATGTTCTACGGCGGGCTGTGGGGCCTCTTCTCGGACAAGGCCTTCACCAACTGGCCGAGCAAGGACAACCCCTACGCCACGCCGGCGACCTGGGGCTCCAACCCGCTGCTGGTCCTGACGAACATCAAGAAGTCCGGTAGCTGACCGACCCGCACGACCAGGTCGCGGGAGGGGCGCAGCACGCTCGCCCCTCCCGCGATCCCGGTCGCACGCCGGCACGTCCGGCACCCTCGTCCCCGCATCCCGAACGTCCCGACGAAGGGGAGCACCTCGTGCGGTACATCCTGCGCAAGCTCGGCTTGCTGCTGCTCACGGCATGGGCCGCGATCACCCTCAACTTCCTGCTCCCCCGGCTCATGCCCGGCTCGCCAGCCGACGCGGCACTCGCGAAGCTCGCCCAGGCCGGACCCGTGAGCCCCGCGACCAAGGCCGCGATCGAGGCCCAGCTCGGCGTGCCGACCGGCAGTGCCTGGTCGCAGTACGTGCAGTACCTGGGCAACGTCGTCCACCTCGACTTCGGGGTGTCGTACACGTTCTTCCCGCAGAGCGTCTCCTCGCTCGTGACGTCGGCACTGCCCTGGACGCTCGTCATGGTCGGGCTCGTGACGATCCTCGCGTTCCTCATCGGGACGCTCGTCGGGGTGCTCGCGGCCTGGAAGCGCGGCACCTGGCTCGACACGCTGCCCACGCTCGGCGGCACGTTCACCTCCGCGTTCCCGTACTTCTGGACCGCGCTGCTGCTGCTCTTCTTCCTCGGGTACGTGCAGCGGTGGTTCCCGACGTCGGGCGCCTACGGCGCGTCCGCGAGCCCCAACCTCAGCGGGGCGTTCCTCGTGGACGCCCTGCACCACGCGATCCTGCCCGCACTGACGATCCTCATCACGTCGCTCGGCGGCTGGATCCTCGGGATGCGCAACACGATGATCAACACGCTCGGCGAGGACTACGTGACGTTCGCCGAGGCCAACGGCCTGCGCAGCCGCACCGTCGCCCTGCGGTACGCCGCCCGCAACGCGATCCTCCCGAGCCTCACCGGCTTCGGGCTCGCGCTCGGCGGTGTGGTGGGCGGGTCGCTGCTCGTCGAACGGGTCTTCAACTACCCCGGCGTCGGCTACCTGCTCTACAACGCGGTGACCAACCAGGACTACCCCCTCATGCAGGCCCTGTTCCTGATGATCACGATCAGCGTCCTGATGGCGAACTTCATCGTCGACATCCTGTACGGCTTCCTGGACCCGAGGACACGGCGATGACGACGCAAGCGATGCTCCCCGAACCGACCGGTACACCCCGACGCGACATCGGGTCGACCGTCGTCCCCCCGCTCAAGGGGCCGGCGTCCCCGTGGCGTGTCCTGGCCCGGGCCGTCGAGACCATCTGGAGCAACAAGAAGGCACGGCTCGGCATCGTCGTCCTGGGCGTCTTCGTCCTGCTCGCGGTGCTCGCGCCGCTCATCGCCCCCTACGGCGCGTCCGAGAACGGCTTCGGGCGCAACCAGCCCGGCAGCGCCGCGCACTGGTTCGGGACGACCGCAGCCGGCGAGGACGTCCTGTCCCAGGTCGTGTTCGGCGCCCGGATCTCGGTGCTCGTCGGGTTCCTCGCCGGGCTGCTGTCGACGCTGGTCGCGGTCCTCGTCGGGCTGTCCTGGGGCTACGTCCGCGGGCCGCTGGCCGACGTCGTCAACTTCATCGTCAACCTGTTCCTGGTGATCCCGGGCCTGCCGCTCATGATCGTCGTCGCGGCCTACCTGCAGAACGGCGGGCTGGCGATGATCATCTTCGTCGTCGTCATCACCGGCTGGGCGTGGGGCGCGCGCGTGCTGCGCTCGCAGACCCAGTCGCTGCGCGGACGGGACTTCGTCACCGCGGCGCAGTTCGCGGGCGAGGGCGCCTGGCGGATCGTCTTCCGCGAGATCCTGCCGAACATGACCTCGCTCATCGCGGGGAGCTTCTTCGGTGCGGCGACCGCCGCGATCCTCGCCGAGGCCGGGCTGTCGTTCCTCGGCGTCGGGGACACCACGACCGTGAGCTGGGGCTCGATGCTCTTCTGGGCCCAGAACTCCAACGCGATCCTCACCGGTCAGTGGGTGCTGCTCTTCGCGCCCGGCCTGTGCATCGCACTGCTCGCGACCTCACTCACCCTCATCAACTTCGGGGTCGACGGACTGTCGAACCCCCGGCTGCGGGAAGGAGCGGGTCGATGAGCCTGCTGGAAGTCACCGACCTGTCGGTCGTGTACGAGCCGCGCGGAGCCGAGCCGACGTACGCCGTGAAGGACGCGACGTTCTCGCTCGAGCGCGGAGAGTTCGTCGGGCTCGTGGGCGAGTCGGGATCAGGCAAGTCGACCATCGGCTTCGCGATCACGCGGCTGTCCAAGCCCCCGGCGCGCATCTCGGCGGGACGCATCCTGTTCGACGGCACGGACATCGCCGGCATCGAGGCCGAGGACCTCCGGCGTCAGCGCCAGGGCGGGTTCGCGATGGTGCTGCAGTCGGGCATGAACGCGCTCAACCCGGTCCGCAGCATCCGCCACCACTTCGGCGACATCTTCGCGGCGCACGGCCACGTCCCGCGCGAGCAGCGGCTCGCCCGGGCCCGCGAGCTCGTCGAGAAGGTCGAGCTACCCGCATCCGTGCTGGACCGGTACCCCGGCGAGCTGTCGGGCGGGATGCGTCAGCGCGTCTCGATCGCGCTCGCGCTGTCGCTCGAGCCGCAGCTCATGGTGTTCGACGAGCCGACGACCGCTCTCGACGTGCTCGTCCAGCACGCCGTGATGAACATGATCCGGGAGCTGCAGCGCTCCGAGAACTTCACGGCGCTGCTCGTGAGCCACGACCTGGGCGTCGTGCTGGAGTCGACGTCGCGGGTCATGGTCATGCACGACGGCGTGATCGTCGAGGACGCCCCCGCCGCGCAGATCCTGCACGCCCCGAAGCACGAGTACACGCGCATGCTGCTCAGCCACTACGCGGACCCCCGCGCCGAGGTCGTCGAGCTGCCCGGCCTCGCGGTGCGCGGCGGGACGATCGAGACCTCGGGCCGGTCCGTCGCGGCGCCGTCCGGCGGTGCTGCGGCCCCCCGTCTGGCCCACTCGCCCATCGTCGTCGACGACGTCAGCAAGGTGTACCCGCCGCCGCGCCGCGGTCAGGACCCCGTGACGGCGGTCGACCACGTGTCGTTCACGCTCGAACCCGGTCAGGCCATGGCGCTCGTGGGTGCGAGCGGCTCGGGCAAGAGCACGATCGCGAAGCTCATCACCGGGGTCGAACGGCCCACGTCGGGCAGCGTGCAGTTCGGCGACGTACGTGTCGAGACCCTGCGTCGCCGCGGGCTGAAGGACCTGCGGCGCGAGATGCAGATGGTCTTCCAGGACCCGTACTCCGCGCTCAACCCCCTGCACACCGTCGAGTACACGCTCACGCGACCCGTCGTGAACTACACCGCGCTGCGCGGCGTCGAGGCGCGGCGTCGGGTGCTCGAGCTGCTCGACACCGTCGGGCTGACCCCCGTCGAGCAGTTCGCCGCCAAGCTCCCGCACCAGCTCTCGGGCGGCCAGCGGCAGCGCGTCGTCATCGCCCGCGCGCTCGCGTGCGACCCGCAGGTCCTCATCGCCGACGAGCCCGTCTCGATGCTCGACGTCTCGCTCCGCTCCGGCGTGCTCGCGCTGCTCGACGACCTGCGCGTGCAGTTCGGGGTCTCGATGCTGTACATCACGCACGACCTGCTCTCCGCGCGCCTCGTGACCGACCAGATCATGGTGCTCAACCGCGGCCGCGTCGTGGAGTCGGGCGTCACGGCGCAGGTGCTGCGGTTCCCGCAGGACGCGTACACGGTCGAGCTGCTCGACGCGATCCCCCAGCCTGCCCGCGCCGGAGGGGCCGCATGATGCTGCACTTCCCCGAGGGGTTTCGGTGGGGGTCGGCGACCGCGGCCCACCAGATCGAGGGCAACAACCTCAACACCGACTGGTGGGCGCGCGAGCACGCTCCCGGCACGACGATCGCGGAGCCGAGCGGCGACGCGTGCGACAGCTACCACCGCTACCGCGAGGACATGGAGGTCCTGGCCGACGTCGGCCTGGGCACGTACCGGTTCTCGCTCGAGTGGGCGCGGATCGAGCCCGAGAAAGGCCTCGTGTCGCGCGCCGAGCTCGACCACTACCGGCGGATGGTCGACACCGCGCGCGAGCTCGGCATCGAGCCGATGGTCACGCTGCACCACTTCACGATCCCCCGCTGGTTCGACGCCGAGGGCGGCTGGCTCGCCCCCGACGCGGTCGACAGGTTCACGCGGTTCACCGAGGCCGTGCTGCCCCTGCTCGACGGCGTCGAGCTGGTCTGCACGATCAACGAGCCCAACATGGTCGCGATGTTCGCGGGCGACGACCGCGCGCCCACCGAGCCCACGACGCTGCAGGCGTTCGGCCAGCCCGCGCCGAACCCTCGCGTCGCCGACGCGCTGCTCGCCGCCCACCGGTCCGCCCGCGAGGTGCTCGCCGCCGCAGGCCCGTTCCGCTCGGGCTGGACCGTCGCGACGCAGGACTTCCAGCCCGAGCCCGGCTGCGAGGAGCTCGCCCGCGCCTACGGCTACCCGCGCGACGCGTGGTACCTCGAGGCCGCACGCGGCGACGACTGGGTCGGGGTGCAGGCGTACACGCGCACGAAGATCGGCCCCGACGGCCCCCTGCCCGTCCCGGACGACGTCGAGACGACGCTCACCGGCTGGGAGTTCTACCCCCGCGCGCTCGAGGACGGTGTCCGTCTCGCCCACGCGATGGTGCCCGGCGTGCCCGTCCTCGTCACCGAGAACGGCATCGCGACCGCCGACGACACCCGCCGGATCGCCTACACGCGCGGCGCGCTCACGGGCCTGCACGCGGCGATCGCGGACGGGATCCCGGTCGAGGGCTACCTCTACTGGAGCCTGCTCGACAACTACGAGTGGGGCTCGTACGGGCCGACGTTCGGTCTCGTCGCCGTCGACCGCGAGACGTTCGCGCGGACCGTGAAGCCGAGCGCGCGCTGGCTCGGCGCGGTCGCGCGGGCCAACGCGGTCGAGGCCGACGCGGTCGAGGCCACCGCGTGACGGCGTCGACGCTCGCGGGCGTCCTGCGCGGCGCGGCCACGCGCATCGAGCTCTCCACGGCCGGTGACGTCCGGGCGATCCGCCACGGCGACGCCACGCTGGTGAGCCAGTACCTCGCCACGCCGCACGACGCGATGGTCGGCGGCGTGTTCCTGCGCCGCCGCACACCGCAGGGCACGGTCGAGTCCGCCGCTCTCGTGGGCGGCCACGCGGACGGCACGTTCGCGGTCGACGACCGCTGCGCGCGCTGGTCGGGCCACGCGCTCGGTGCGCAGTTCGCCGTGACGCTCACGCTCGACCCGGACGGCGTGCTCTGGGTGTGGCGCGTCGACCTCTCGGCGGACCCTGCGGAGCCGGACACCGCGTCCGGCGACGACGCGACCTACGACGTCGTCGTCGCCCAGGACCTCGCGCTCGCCCCCGAGGCGATGTCCACGAGCAACGAGCCGTACGTCAGCCAGTACGTCGTGCACCACGTGATCGACGAACCGCGCGCGGGAGCCGTCGTGGCGAGCCGCCAGACCATGGCCACCGCGCCGGTCCTCCCGCTCGCACTGACCGCGGTCGTCGAGGGCGCCCGCGCGTACCTGACCGACGGGTTCTCGTTCTACGGTCTCGACACCAAGCTCGACGGGCACGCCGCGGCCCTCGACGACGCGGACTGGGAGTCGCTGACCTACCAGTACGAGTTCGCGATGCCGACCCTGCTCGGGCCGTCGTTCGACCTGACGGCTCCGCGCACGGTGCACGCCGTGACCGCGTTCGTGCCCGACTACCGCGGCGAGCTCGCCGACGCGCCGTCCGCCGTGCCGGACCTGCTCGATCGCGCGGTCGCGCTCGCGGCCACGACAGCGCCCGCGACGTCCTCGGCGGGGACCGGCCGGCACGCGTCCGCGTCCGAGCCCGACGAGCAGGTCGCCGCCGGGGTCCGGGTGCCGTCCGTGCGGTCCCTGCTCGTCTCGGCGCGCCTGCTCGCGGGCGACGACCTGACGGCCGACGAGCTCGTCGGGCTCACCACGACGGCAGCGGGAACCGCCGACGTGCTGCGTCCCGAGACCGCCCCCGACGGGACGCTTCTCTCGTACTTCACCGCCGATGCGACCCACGTCGTCAGCAGGGCCAAGGAGCTCCTCGTCGAGCGTCCGCACGGCCACGTGCTCAAGGCCGGCTCCGACGTGACCCCGAACGTCAACGTGCTCTCCGCGACCGCCTACGCGTACGGGGTGTTCGCGTCGCACGTCGTGGTCGGCAACACGTCGGCCAACCGGTTCGTGTCGGTCCAGCGCAACCACCTCAACCTGCTGCGGTCGAGCGGGGTCCGCGTCCTCGCCCGGATCGACGGTGCGTGGCGGCTGCTCGGCGTGCCGTCGGCCCTGGTCCTGGACCTCGGCGGTCTGCACTGGGTCTACGCGACCGGTGCGGGGCGCATCGACGTCCGAACGACCGTCCGGTCCGACGCGCGGGGCCTCGAGGTACGGGTCGACGCCGAGCACGCCCTCGACCTTCTCGTCACGGTCGATGTCGAGCTCGGGGAGGGCCGCTGGTCCGCGACGAGCGAGCTCGACGGCCGGGCCCTCGTGTTCACGGCCGATGCCGAGACCGACGTCGCCGCGCACTGCCCCGACCTGGCCTACGTGCTCGCGACCGCCACGGGCCGTCTCGGTGACGACGGCGTGCTGTTCCCCGACGGGCGTGCGCGCACCACCTCGCTCGTCACCGTCGAGTTCGACGCCGCGACGAGCGCATCCGTGGTCCTCACGGGTGACCTCGAGGGCAGCGCGGCGGCGCTCGCGGTCGCCCGCGAGGGCATCGACCAGCCGCTCGACGTCGAGGCCGAGCTCGCGGCGCACCGCGCGTACGTCGCCGACTTCACCCGTCACCTGCACGTCGAGGGCGACGGCCGGCTCGCCGAGCTCAACCTCCTGCTGCCGTGGTTCACGCAGAACGCGCTCGTGCACTTCCTCGTGCCGCACGGGCTCGAGCAGTACTCGGGTGCGGCGTGGGGCACGCGCGACGTGTGCCAGGGCCCGCTCGAGCTCAACCTCGCGTTCGGGCACCTCGACACCGTGCGGGACATCGTGCTGCGGGTCTTCGCCCACCAGCGCCTCGACGGCACCCTGCCGCAGTGGTTCATGTTCGACGCGTACCGCGAGCGCTACCAGGACGACGCGCACGGCGACGTCGTCGTCTGGCCGCTCGTGGCGCTCGGCGAGTACCTGGCCGCGACCGGTGACACCGCGGTGCTCGACGCCGAGGTCCCGTTCTGGGACGACGCCCACCGCAGCCCCGGGACGGTCCCGGTCCCCGTCGCCGAGCACGTGCGCCGGTCGCTCGACTACATCCGGTCCCACCGCGCCCCCGGCACCCAGCTGCTCTCGTACGGCGAGGGCGACTGGGACGACACGCTGCAGCCCGCCCAGGCCTCGATGAGCGAGGAGATGGCGTCGGCGTGGACGGTCGCGCTGCTCTACCAGGCGACCCGCACGCTCGAGGGACAGCTGCGCGGCACCGCGCACGCCGACCTCGCGGCCGCGCTGGGCGCCGAGGCCGACACGATCGCCGCGGAGTTCACCGACCGGTTCGTGATCGACGACGTGCTCGCGGGCTACGTCGTGTTCGCCCCCGAGGGCCCGTGGCCGGTCATCCACCCGAGCGACGACCGCACGGGGCTGCACTACCGGCTCATCCCCATGACCCGGTCGATCATCGCGGGGCTGTTCACGCCCGAGCAGGCGCTCCGCCACGAGGCGCTCGTCGAGGAGCACCTGCACTTCCCCGACGGCGTCCGGCTCATGGACCGGCCCGCGCCGTTCCACGACGGGATCACGCGGTTCTTCCGGCGCGGCGAGCAGGCGGCGAACTTCGGCCGCGAGGTCGGGCTCATGTACACGCACGCGCACGTCCGCTACACGCAGGCGCTCGCGATGCTCGGCCGGGAGCGGCTCGTCACCGAGCTGCTCCGGATCAGCCCCGTCGGGCAGCACGACCGGCTCGCGACGAGCGCGCCGCGGCAGCGCAACTGCTACTACTCGTCGTCCGACGCGGCCTTCACCGACCGGTACGACGCCGCGGCCCACTTCGACCGGCTGCGCGACGGGACCGTCGCGGTCAAGGGCGGCTGGCGCGTGTACTCGAGCGGCCCGGGCATCTACCTGCGGCAGGTCGTGCAGGGCGCGCTCGGGATCGTCGAGCGCGCGGGCGCCGTCGTCTTCGACCCGGTCCTCGCGCTCGAGGACGACGGCACGACGATCGGGATCGACCTCGGCGGGGTCCACCGCACCGTGCGCTACCAGGTCGAGGCCGGCGACGCACCGGTGCGCGTCGAGATCGGCGGCTGGCCGCTGCCGGGCGTCGAGGTCTTCGCGGCCTACCGGCGCGGGGGCCTGCGCATCGACCTGGCCGAGCTCGGGACCGACCCCGCAGCGGTGATCGACGTGCACGTCGGGACCGACCGCAGCACGCTCACGGCGTGAGCTGGCACACGACGCAGCGGTAGAGCTTGCGCGCGGCCATCGGCTCGACGAGCACCGGTGCACCGCACACCCGGCACGGTCGGCCCGCACGGCCGTAGACCCAGTGCCGTTCGTCGCGGTCGACGAGCGCGACCGCCCGGCCTGCGCCGTCGAGGTCCTCGCGCGTGAGCATGACGCCGGTGGCGATGCCGTCGTCGAGCAGCGTCGCCCAGTCCTGCCAGAGCGCGCGCGCCAGGTCGGTCGGGACGCGCCGACCGGGGGTCCACGGGTCGAGCCGCGCCCGGAACAGCAGCTCGGCGCGGTAGATGTTGCCGATCCCCGCGACGACCGACTGGTCCATGAGCAGCTGTCCGACGGGCGTCGCGCGCGTCGTGAGCCGCCGCACGACGACCTCGCCCGCGGCGTCGAGGTCCGGCTCGGTCGCGGGGTCGGGTCCGAGCCGCGCGACCGCCACCTGCGCAGCCGACGGGTCGAGCACCTCGCACGCCGTGGGTCCGCGCAGGTCCGCCACGCTCACCTCGGTCGCGATCCGGACGCGCACCTGCCCGACGGGCGGCGGCGGGAAGTGCTCGGCGGCGTCCACGCGCGCCGACAGGTCGAGCTCACCCTCGCCCATCCGCACGGCCCGACGCAGCCGCGGCGCCCCCATGCTGCCGAACGCGACGCCACCCTCGGTGAGCGGGGAGATGCGCCCGAAGAAGTCCCACGCGCCGTACAGGCCGAGGTGGACACGCAGCACGTCGCCGCCCTCGACCGTCAGGAACAGCTGCTTGCCGACCGCGCGCGACCGCACGAGCGCACGGCCGTCGAGGCGTGCTGCCCCCGCCGCGAACCGGCCCTGCGGAGACGTGACAGTCAGCCGGTGCCCGACGAAGTCGCGGTCGAGCTGCCGCGCGATGCGGTGGACGGTATGACCTTCAGGCACGGTCGCCCAGCGTAGACGGCTGCGACGTGTCGATCGCCTCCGACGGCTACGGCTGCGAGGTGACCGGCAGCACGAGAGCCGTGGCGCACGACAGCACGCCGAGGATGAACAGCACGCCGCTCTGCTGGTCGATCCCGGCCCCCATCACCCAGAAGCCCAGGAGCAGGAAGACCATGCTCGCGAGCCACAGCAGGACCCCGCGGGCAGGTGCAGTCGGGATCTCGTCGGCGTGCCACATCGTGCTGTCGTCGGTCATCGTGCCCTCCTCGGGCGACGGCCGTCCCGTCGCCTCCTGAGCGTGCCGCGGCTGCGCGCCGGGCGCAACGGTTACCGCCCGGTCACGGACCAGGTCCCCGCGGCGAGGTCGATGAGCCGCGGCAGGATGACGTCGCCCGCGACCCGCAGCCCGTCGTGCAGGTGCTCGTTGGTGACCCAGACCTGCGCGTTGCCGATGCCCGCGGCGGTCCCGAGCGCGAGGTCGAGGTCGACGTACGGGTCGTCGTAGTACTGCACGGCCGCGACGGGCACGTCGTTGGCGGCGAGCCGGTCGAGGTCGTACAGCGCGGGCCACGACGTGCGGGCGGCGAGCACGGCGGCGGCGGCGGCGAACGGCTGGAGCGCGCGGTGCTCGGCGTACATCCACGGGAAGACCGCCTCGCCGGTCAGCTGTAGCGGCCGCGCGCCGGCGCCGAAAGACGGCCACCGGTCGTGCTCGGACTGGGCCGCCCAGCCGCCCGCGCGGTCGCCCTGGTGGTAGATGACCTCCTGCAGGACGGCGTACAGCGGGTTCGCCTCGAACGCCGTCTCGTGCGCGACGGCGGCGCAGAACGCCGACGACGGGTCGTCCGTGCCGTCGTCGAACGCCGTGTCGAGGAGCCAGTGCAGCGCGTCGATGCCCGTGCTCATGCCGAACGGCATGCCGAGCATCTGCAGGCGGCGCACGCTGAACGGTTCGCCGGTCGGCAGGGTGACGTCCCCGACCGCTAGCCGGTCGGCGAGGCGGTCCAGGGCGTCGACGTCGGCGGGGTGCAGCCGCGCGAGCTCACGGTTGCGGGCCGCCTGGCGCGGGTACGTGCGGCGGTACACGTCCTCGGCCGTGGCGGCCACCCCGGGCAGGCCGCCCGTCACGTAGCAGGCGGTCAGCGCCTCGGGGTGCCGGGACAGGTAGACGAGCGTGAGGAACCCGCCGTACGACTGGCCGAGGGTCGACCACTGCCGGCCGCCGTAGACGGTCGCCCGCAGGTGCTCGGCGTCCGCGACGATCGCGTCGCCACGGAAGCACGCGAGGTAGTCGGCGGCCACCTCTGCCGTGGGGAACCGCGAGATCACGCGGCCGTCGACCCGCGAGGACCGGCCCGTGCCGCGCTGGTCGAGCAGGACGACGCGGTGGGTCGTGGTGGCAGTCGCGAGCCACCCGCCGGGCATCGGCCGGGGGCTCTGACCGCCCGGGCCACCCTGCAGGAACAGCAGGACAGGTAGGTCGTCGGCGGCACGCTTCGGGTCGACGACCTCGCGGGCGAACACGTCGATCGACCCGAACCGCGCGGGGTCCGCCCAGTCGACCGGCACCTGGACCCGGTGCTCGCGCACCAGCAGCCCCGCCGCCCGGTACTCCGCCGCCGCTGCGTCCCCGACCTGCGTCACCTCGCTCATCGGCCCACCGTAGGCCACCGCTCCGGCACCTGGGAGGCGTCCCGGAGCCGTTGCAGAAGCGTCGAGAGCTGGTCCCGCTCGGCGAGGTTCAGCGTCGAGAGGATCGCGTGCTCGGTCGCGAGGTGGGCAGGCAGGGTCTCCTCGATCGCGGTCCTGCCGGCTGCGGTGAGGGCGATGACTGTGCCCCGACCGTCGTCGGGGTCGGGGTCCCGACGGATGAGGCCGCCGCGCTCGAGCTTGTTGAGGCGCTGGGCGACCGCGCTGGTGGTGATCATGGCGTCGCGGGCGAGCACGCTCGGCGAGATCCGGTAGGGCGGCCCGCTGCGCAGCAGGGTTGCCAGGACGTCGAACGACGAGGCGTCGAGCCCGTGCTCGGCAAAGGTCCGGGCCAGTCGCGCGTCGACGGCCGCCGAGGCCCGACTCAGCCGCCCGACGACGCCCATCGGCGACACGTCCAGATCCGGCCTCTCGTGGTGCCACTGCTCGAGGATGCGGTCGACGTCGTCGGTCATCCCCCCATGCTAGCCAAACGCTAAGCGCTTAGTTACACTCGCTAAGTGCTTAGCCAATACCCCGCACTCGTGATCCGGACCGCCGTCGCGCCCGTCCTCTGGGGCTCGACCTACCTGGCGACGACTGCACTGCTGCCCGCAGACCGACCCCTGCTCGCGGCGACCCTGCGTGCGCTGCCGGCCGGCGCCCTCCTTCTCCTCGTGTGTCGCCGACTCCCCACGGGCGCGTGGTGGTGGAGGTCCTGGGTTCTCGGCACCCTCAACATCGCGGCTTTCTTCGCCCTGCTCTTCGTGGCCGCCTATCGCCTCCCGGGCGGCGTCGCCGCCACCGTCGGCGCGATCCAGCCGCTCCTCGTCGCGCTCCTCGCGCACCGGGTTCTCGGGGAACGCGTGACGACCCGCGCGGTCTTCTCAGCAGCCGCCGGCCTCGCCGGTGTCGCCCTCGTCGTGCTCCGTGCCCAGACACGGCTCGACACCCTCGGCCTCCTCGCAGCGGTCGGCGGGGCGCTGTCGATGGCCTCGGGGATCATCCTGACCAAGAAGTGGGGGCAACCGGCATCCCCGCTCACCACGACGAGCTGGCAGCTGGTCGCCGGCGGGCTCACGCTGGTTCCCCTCACTCTGGCGTTCGAGGGGCTCCCGGCCGAGCCGCTCACGGTGCGCAACCTGACCGGATACGCCTACCTGTCGATCCTGGGGACGGCGTTCGCCTACGTGGTGTGGTTCCGCGGCATCGCGCAGCTGCCGACGAGGATCCCGTCGATCCTGGGCCTTCTGAGCCCCGTCGTCGCGATCCTGCTCGGCTGGATGCTCGCCGGACAGGCGCTCGCAGCTGCTCAGGTCGCGGGGATCGCGATCGTCCTGAGCTCGATCCTGGCCGCCGTCGTCCCGGGAGGACGTGCGGCTGCGCGACCTGGTCACACGACAGCGCCGGCCCCGGTCCCCTCACTAAGGTCGAGGCATGACGCTCGAGATCAGAGACGTCCAGCACGCCTTCGGTGACCGCGTGGCCCTCGACGGGGTGAGCCTCGACGTCGTCCCCGGCGTCCTCACCGGTCTCCTCGGCCCCAACGGCGCCGGCAAGACGACCCTGCTGCGGATCCTGCTCGGCGTGCTGAGCCCGGACAGCGGCGAGGTGCGCTACGACGGTCGCCCGGTCGTCGAGGAGGACCGCCGCCGCTGGGGGTACATGCCGCAGGAGCGCGGGCTGTACCCCGGGATGCCGGCGGGTGACCAGGTCGTGCACTTCGGGCGGCTGCACGGCTTGTCGAAGCACGACGCGACGACGAGGGCGCACGCGCTGCTCGCCGAGCTCGACCTGGACGACCGGTGGGCGGACCGCACCGACAAGCTGTCCGGCGGCATGCAGCAGCGTCTCCAGCTGGCCACGGCCCTCGTGCACGAGCCCGACGTGATCGTCCTCGACGAGCCGTTCGCCGGGCTCGACCCGGTGGCCGTCGCGAGCCTGTCGGAGACCCTGCGCCAACGCGCCGACGCCGGCTGCACGATGCTGTTCTCGAGCCACCAGCTCGACCTCGTCCAGGACCTCTGCGAGGACATCGCGATGATCGACCGCGGGCGCGCGGTGCTCCAGGGCAACGTCGCCACGCTGCGCGCGTCGTCGGGCCGGCGCCAGCTGCGGCTGCACGTCCAGGCGCCCAGCCGGGCCTGGCTCGACGGCTACCCCGGTGTCACGGTGATCAGCGCCGAGGCCGACGATCTGCGCCTCGAGGTCCCCGACGACGTCGACCCGCTCGACGTGCTCGACGCCGCCCGTGGGGCCGGGAAGGTCGTCGACTTCGGGCTCGAGCTGCCCACCCTGTCGCAGCTGTTCCTGGCAGCCGCCGACCGCACCGTCGACTGGGAAGGAGCGAGCTGATGCGCGCCTGGTGGCAGGGCACCCGCCTCGTGGCGGAGCGCGGTCTCGTCGAGAACGTCCGGTCGCGGTCGTTCAAGATCGTCACCGGCCTGCTGCTGCTCGTCTCCATCGCGGCCGTCGTCCTCCCGCGGCTCCTCGGCGGCGGCCCCACCACGTACACGCTCGCGACCGTCGGCGAGGCGCCGGCGCCCGTCGTGGCGGCGCTCGACGCGGCAGGCACCTCGGGCGACTTCACCGTGAAGTACGTGGCCCGCGACGACGAGGAGGCCGTGCGGCTCGCGGTCCGCGACGGTGACGCCACCGCGGGCCTCGCCGGGCAGAACCTCTACACCTCGAGCCAGGCGGGCCTGACCTTCCCCGCCCTCGTCGCCCAGACGGTGATGAGCCTGGAGACGTCGAGCCGGTTGGCCGAGGCGGGGCTGAGCGCGGCGCAGGTCGCCCAGATCCAGTCGGTCCGACCACCCACCCAGGTCAGCGTCGGCCGGGTCGACAACGAGGGACGGGCCGGCGTCGGCGTCGCCGTCGGCATCCTCCTCTACCTCGCGCTGACCTTCGCGGGCAGCGCGATCGCCACGACCGTGGCGATGGAGAAGTCCACCCGCATCTCCGAGGTGCTGCTCGCCGTCCTGCGGCCCAGCCAGGTGCTCGTCGGCACCGTGCTGGCGGTCGGCGTGGCGACGCTCCTGCAGATGCTGGTCCTCGCGACACCGCTCGTGGTCGCCCTGCAGGTCACCGACGACCTCGGGCTGCCACCGGTCGCCGGGGGCGACATCGCGCTCGCCGTCGCGTGGTTCGCGCTCGGGTTCCTGCTCTACGCGTTCCTGTTCGCGGCAACCGCCGCGCTCGTCAACAAGGTCACCGAGGTCGGCTCGGCGATCCTGCCGGTCACCATGACCCTCCTGGCCGGCTACCTCCTGGCGCTCACCGTCGTTGCGGGCGACCCGAACGGCGGCTGGGGAGTGGCGGCGTCGCTGTTCCCGCTCACCGCGCCGTTGGCGATGCCGATCCGCTGGGCCGCGGGCGAGGTCCCGCTCTACCAGCTCCTGCTCGCGATGGCGCTCACGGCCGGCACCGCGGTGCTGCTCGTCTCGCTCGCGTCGTCCATCTACCGCCGAGCCCTGCTCATCACCGGTCACCGCGTGAAGCTGCGCGAGGTCATCGGGCGCCGAACCGCGGCGTAGCGGACGGTCTCGCCCTGCGTGTGGGACTGCGCGGCCTGGAATCCCACCAGCGGCCGACGAGTGGTACGGTTGCCGCGTGAATGGGACATACTCGGTGACGATGGGTGACCGAGGTCGGCTGGTGGTTCCCGCCCAGGTGCGCGAGCACGCCGGCCTCACCGCGGGCGTGCCTCTCATCCTGCTCGAGACCACGTCTGGTCTCGTGGTGATGACGCGCGAACAGGCTCGCGCGCTGGTCCGCAGCCAGCTCGCCGGCACGGACCTCGTCGCTCAGCTGCTGACCGAACGTCGCGCGGCAGCCGCGCACGAGGACGCCGCGTGACCGCAGTGCTCGACGCGTCAGCACTGCTGGCGTTCCTCCAGGGCGAGCCCGGCTCCGGCACGGTCGAAGCAGCCCTGACCGGGGGCGCGCACTGCTGCGCCGTCAACTGGTCCGAGGTGGCGCAGAAGGTGCGCGCAAGCGGCGGCGACTGGGGTCTCGTCAGCGCACTGCTGGACAGCTACAAGCTGGATGTGGTGGACGCGACCGCAGCAGACGCCGAGTGGGCTGCTGTGCGCTGGCAGGCCGGCGAGGGGCTGTCGCTCGCTGACCGGTTCTGCCTGGGGCTGGGTGAACGGCTCGAAGCTGACGTCCTCACGGCCGACACCGCCTGGGGCACGTCAGGCCGAGTGACACAGATCCGCTAGACCCGCTCCGGGCGCGATCCACCCGAGCGCGGGCGTGATCAGTCCCGGCCAGCGCCCGGCAGCTTGTCGGTGACGTC
>NZ_DASUIR010000103.1:0-14892 GCF_036279715.1 Cellulomonas sp.
ATGATCTCGGGTCACGTGGTCCAGGTCGTCATGGGGCCGAACGTCGACACCATCGCGACGGACCTCGAGGAGCTGTTGTGAACAATCGGGACGCGCGGCAAACGGGCTGCCGTCGGTCAGCAAGGAGAAGCGCATGAGCAAGGCGGAGCAGATTCTCGCGGCTCTCGGCGGAGACGCGAACATCGTCGACCTCGAGCCGTGCATCACGCGGCTGCGGGTCGAGGTGGTCGACCCGTCGCTCGTCGACGAGGCAGCGCTCAAGGCGACCGGCGCGTACGGCGTCATGCGGTCCGGCACCGCCGTGCAGGTCGTCGTCGGGCCCGAGGCCGACACGCTCGCGTCGGACATCGAGGACCTGCGCTGATGGCCGCACCGCTCACCGTGCTCGCACCGATCGGCGGTGTCGTGCGCGCGATGGCCGACGTGCCCGACCCGGTCTTCGGTGCGGAGCTCGTCGGCCCCGGCATGGCGATCGACCCGACCCGGGACGGCGTCGTGGAGGCGATCGCCCCGATCGACGGCACGATCGTCAAGCTGCACCCGCACGCATTCGTGATCACCTCGGACGCCGAGCACTCCGCCCTCGTGCACCTCGGGCTCGACACCGTCCAGCTCGGTGGTACCGGCTTCACCCTGCACGCCCACGAGGGCGACGTGGTGACCGCGGGCGCTGTCATCGTGAGCTGGGACCCGGCAGCGGTCGAGGCCGGTGGGCGGTCGCCGATCTGCCCGGTCGTGGCGCTCGACGGCAAGCCCGGCTGCCTCACGCCGCTGGTCGACGTCGGCGCAGCGATCCGCTCGGGTGAACCGTTGTTCGAGTGGAGCTGAGCACCGACGCGGTCGGCGCGCGGCTCGATCGACCGGGCGCCGGTCTGCTCGTCGATCTCGACGGCACCCTCGTGCGCAGCGAAGAGGCGCACCAGGGCGCGTTCCGGGTGTACTTCGCGTCGCGCGGCTGGGAGGTCGCGGACGACGTCGTGCGCGAGTTCTCGGGGCGTCGGGCCCACGAGGTCTTCGCGAGCATGACCGGGCCCTGGGGCGACGAGGACCCGCATGCCCTCACCCGGAGCGTCATCGACGTGCTGCGCGGGATGGACGTCCAGCTGACCCCCGTCGAGGGAGCAGCGCGCCTGCTCTCCGCCTGCGTGACGTCCGGGCTGCCGGTCTCCGTCGTGACCTCGGCGGGCCGCACGTGGACCAGGGCGGCGCTCCGGTCGCTCGGCGTGGACGACGGCGTGATCGGCATGGTCACCGCCGAGGACTACACGCACGGCAAGCCCGACCCGGAGCCGTTCCGGCGCGGTGCCGAGCTGCTCGGCCTGCCTCCGGGCGGGCTCGTCGCGCTCGAGGACGCCCCGGCGGGCATCGCGTCGGCGCGGGCGGCAGGCGTCGGCCATGTCGTCGGCGTGACGACGACCCACGCCGCACACGTCCTGGTCACGGCCGGGGCCGATGACACAGCCGTCGACCTGACGATCCTCGCCGACCTCGTCGAGGGCCGCGGGCACACGTACCTCCACGGGAAGGTCCCAGACCACACATGACCGAGCGCACCGCACCGGAGATCCTCCGCGGCAGGGTCGTCACCCCCACGGAGGTGATCGCCGACGGCGTCGTCGTCGTCCGCGGCGAGACGATCGCGTGGGTGGGTGACGCTGCGCACGCCGCGGCGGCCGGCTGGCCGGACGTCCCGCAGCCGGCCCGGCACCCGGTCACGCTGCTCCCGGGACTCGTGGACCTCCACACGCACGGCGGCGGCGGCGCCAGCTACCCGGACGCGACCACGCCGCAGGACGCTCTCGTCGCCGTGCACGAGCACCGGGCCCACGGGACCACGACGCTCGTCGCCTCGTTGGTCACCGCGGCGCCCGACACGTTGCGCCAGCGGGTCGCGGTGCTCGCCGCGCTCGCGGACGCGGGGGAGATCGCCGGCATCCACCTCGAGGGCCCGTTCGTGTCGATGGTGCGCTGCGGCGCGCAGGACCCGGCGCTGATCCAGGCTCCCGACGCGGACCTCACCCGCGAGCTCGCGGCGCTGGCGCACGGGCACCTCGTGACGATGACGATCGCCCCGGAGCTGCCGGGGGTCGGCGGCGTCGTCGACGCGCTGATCGGCGCGGGCGCCCTGCCCAGCTTCGGGCACACCGATGCGAGCTGGCGCCAGACGTCCGACGCCCTCGCCGACGCGCGCGCGCGACTGGCGGCCACGCCCGGTCGCCGCTCGGGCCGCGCGACGGTGACGCACCTGTTCAACGGCATGCGACCGCTGACGCACCGGGACCCGGGCCCGATCCCGGTCTTCCTCGCGGCGGCCGCGCGCGGCGAGGCGGTCGTCGAGCTGATCGGTGACGGCACGCACGTCGCCCCGGAGCTGGTCCAGAGCATCTTCAGCCTCGTCGGCGCGGACAACATCGCCCTGGTGACGGACGCGATGGCCGCGGCCGGGATGCCCGACGGCGCGTACCGGCTCGGCTCGCAGGACGTCACGGTGGCGGACGGCGTGGCCCGGCTGACGCACGGCGGGGCGATCGCGGGTGGCACCGCCCACCTGCTCGACATCGTGCGGACCACGGTCGCCGGCGGGGTTCCGCTGGTGGACGTCGTGCGCGCCGCGTCCACCACCCCGGCCGCGGTGCTCGGCGACGCCACGATCGGGGCGCTCGAAGCCGGCCGACGTGCGGACATCGTGCTGACCGACGAGGACCTGCGGGTGCTGGGCGTCCGGCGCGCGGGCGCAGTCGTCGCGCCATGAGCGGCGCCGGCGCGGCCGAGGGCACGACCGGCTCGAACGACGAGCAGTCCGAACAGAGAGGGCAGTGACATGGAGGTTGTGATCGCAGCACCCGAGGAGCTCGTCGCGCTCGCGGCGGGGGCGATCGAGTCGCTGCTCGCCGCCAAGCCCGCGGCCGTGCTCGGTCTCGCCACGGGGTCGAGCCCGCTCGGCATCTACGACGAGCTCGTCCGGCGCTACCAGGAGGGTCGCGTGTCGTTCGCCCACGCCCGCGGGTTCCTGCTCGACGAGTACGTGGGGCTGCCGGCCGACCACCCGGAGCGCTATCGGAACGTGATCGAGGACGAGATCGCCTCGCGCGTCGACTTCGCGCCCGACGCGGTCCAGGGCCCGGACGGTCTGGCCGAGGACGTCGCCGCGGCGTGCGCGCGGTACGAGGCGGCGATCGCCGAGGCAGGCGGGGTCGACCTGCAGATCCTCGGGATCGGCACGGACGGCCACGTCGGGTTCAACGAGCCCGGCTCGTCGCTCGCATCGCGCACGCGGATCAAGACGCTGACCGACCAGACGCGCGCGGACAACGCCCGGTTCTTCGACGGTGACGTCGAGGCGGTGCCGCGGCACTGCCTGACGCAGGGCCTCGCCACCATCATGAGCGCGCGGCACATCGTGCTCATCGCGAGCGGGCGCGCCAAGGCCGAGGCGATCCACCACCTCGTGGAGGGTCCCGTCAGTGCCATGTGGCCGGCGACGATCCTGCAGCACCACCCGCACGTCAGCGTGCTCATCGACCCCGCCGCGGCCGGCAGGCTGCAGCTCGCGGACTACTTCCGCAGCACGTACGCGGCGAAGCCGGCCTGGCAGGGGCTCTGACGGTGTCGGTCCCCCGGAGGTGCGGGCGCTGACGTCCGTCCGCTCCGTCACGAGGGGCCGGGTGTCGCTAGGGTCGGCGCCGTGCGCATCACGTCGCTGGGATTCCGGACAGACATCATGCTGCTGACCCTGCAAGGCAGTGAGGTCGAGGATCGCGGCGATCATCTGGTCGTCCGCAGTCCGGGCAACCCCGCGTTCTGGTGGGGCAACTTCGTGCTCCTGCAGGACCTGCCCGGTCGCGGTGGCGTGCAGCGCTGGGAGAGGACGTTCGCCGAGGAGCTCCCCGAGGCGGCACATCGGACCTTCGGCGTCGACGGCACCCGTGGCGAGGTGGCCGACCTCGGCGAGTTCACTGCTGCCGGGTACGCCGTCGACGCCAGCGCCGTGATGACCGCCTCGTCCGTCCGCGAGCCGCCACACCCCAACCACCACGCCACCTACCGCGCCCTCGACCTCGCCGATCGCGGCGATCGGGACGCAGCGATCGCGCTCCAGCTGGCCAACGCGCCCCACCGGGAGCCGTCCGGCCACCGCGAGTTCCTCGTCCGCAAGATGGAGGCGATGCGCGCCCTGCAGGAGGCGCGCTGCGGGTCGTGGTTCGGCGCGTTCGTCGACGGCCGAATGCTCTCCGGGATGGGTCTGTTCTCTGACGGCTCTGGTGTCGCCCGGTTTCAGAGCGTCGACACCCATCCCGATGCGCGCGGCCGGGGCCTGGCCGGAACGCTCGTCCACCACGTCAGCTGCTACGGCCTGGCCGACCTCGGTGCGGCCACCCTCGTCATGGTCGCCGACCCCGGCTACCACGCCATCGACATCTACCGATCGGTCGGCTTCGAGACCACCGAGACCCAGCTCCAGCTCGAACGGTCCCCGGGATGAGGTCCTCCGGGCCGGAACCTGACTCGCGAGCTCGGACGGACCGGCCGCGGCGAACCGACAGATCGGGACCTTTGGGACCTGGTCGCCACCGCCACCGATGCGGGACCGTCGAGGTGTCTGCTCGCTGAGAAGGTGATACCGATGGCGACCGTCAACCCCACGGCGACGCCCGGCCATGACGTCTACCCGGTCCACGTCGACACGGTCCGTGAGCCGGTGCTCTCACGGTGGCTGTGGCTGCTCAAGTGGGTGCTAGTCATCCCCCACGGGATCGTCCTGGCGTTCCTCTGGGCGGCGTTCGTCCTGCTCAGTGCGGTCGCGTTCATCGCGATCCTGGTCACGGGGACGTACCCGCGCGGGATCTTCGAGTTCAACGTCGGGGTCCTGCGGTGGACGTGGCGCGTCGCCTACTACTCCTACGGGGTCCTGGGCACCGACCGGTACCCGCCGTTCACGCTCGACGAGGTCGAGGACTACCCGGCGCACCTGCACGTCGACTACCCCGAGCGCCTCTCCCGCGGGCTCGTCCTGGTCAAGTGGTGGCTGCTCGCTTTGCCGCAGTACGTCATCGTGGCGATCTTCGTGGGTACCCGCGCCAGCACCAACAACGACGTCCACCCGGACCAGTGGAACTGGTCGGGGGACTGGCGCGGGCTCATCGGCATCCTCGTGCTCGTCGCCGGAGTGGTCCTGGCGGTGACCGGCAGCTACCCGCGCGGCCTGTACGACCTGCTGGTGGGCATGAACCGCTGGGTGCTCCGCGTGGCCGCGTACGCCGGACTCATGACGGACGTGTATCCACCGTTCCGCCTCGACATGGGTGAGCACGACGACCCCCCGGTCCGCACGGGCCCGGCGGGTCCTGATCGGGGCGGCCCTCAGGCGGCGAGCCTGCCGACGGGAGGCTAGGGCGAGGCGAGCGGGCCCGCGGCCGGGTACACGGGCGGTGAGACGACAAGGGGGCGCGGCGTGGCCACCATCGCGCCCTTCGTCGCCGTGGCCCTCCTCGTGGGTGTCCTCGGCTTTGCGGTCGCTCGTCCGCGCGGCTGGCCGGAGGTGGTCGCCGCCGCGCCCGCGGCCGTCGTGGTCGTGCTGCTGGGTGCGGTGTCGCCGGCTCCTCGACGCCGCAGCGGACGCCGCGGGCCGTGAGGTCAGCGTCGAGCAACGGCACGGACGCGTCGAGCGTGAGGTCGTCGCAGCGGCAGAGGGCATGGATCTCTTGGTCGTCGCGCGCGACGGCGACCTGCGACGGCTCGGCCCGCACTCGCTCGACCCGGCGACCCGCTTCGTGGTCGACCATGCCCCCTGCGCGACCTTGCTCGTGTGGCCGGTCGCGGCACCCGGCGTCGGGTCGATCCCACCGCCACCGGCGCACCCCCCGCGGTGACCGGGCTTCGACCGGCTCAGCTCCCGAACCACTCCACGACCTGGTCGGCGATCGTCTTCTCGAACTGGTCGTCGTCGTGCCGGGCACGCAGCCACTGGGCGAAGTCGCCGTCGGCCGCGAGGTCGAGCTCACGGCGGCACGCGGCCGTGTCCGTGACCGCGCGGTACAGCATCTCCTCGGCCTCGGCGGGCGTCCGGTAGATGAACGGGTAGGCCGCGGGCAGGATCGCCCGCACCCACGGACGGTCGGGGAACACGCCGACGGCTCCTGCGACGAGAGCCTCGATGTACTCCAGGCCGTAGGACTCCTCGGTGGCCGTCGCCAGGAAGGCCGTCGTACGCGCGAGGGCCTGCCAGTAGTCGTCCCGGTTGGCGGTCAGCGGGCCGACCCAGGCCCAGTGGTGCCGGGAGAGCCGCATGGCCTTCTCGGAGATCAGGGACGACTCGTGCAGTCGCGCCTCGACCTTGATGGGCGTGCGCTTGGCGAGACGTTCCACGACGTCGAGGAACACCTGGGGCTGCTTGCGGTCGGTCAGGTAGATGGCCGGGTACAGGACGACGGGCACAGGCGGCTCGTTGCGGGGTCGCACGTGCTCGAGCCGGATGCCGAGGTTGACCCACGCGACCCGGGCCTTCTGGGCGAGCGGCTGGACGGTCCAGCTCTTGACGATCTCGCGGACCTCGCTCGCGGTGCGCTCGGAGTTCGCGAAGGTCGGGAACAGCGCGCAGGACAGCGCGAGCGCGGCGTGCTCCACGGGGTTGGAGTACAGCGAGGTGTTCCACCACACGAAGTTCATGATCTTCGGCTCGTCGCACCGGGCCTTGAGGCCCCGCCAGATGTTCACCGAGTCGATGACATCCATGGTGATGACGACCGTGGAGTCGCCGTCGACGGCCTCGAGCGGGACCACGTCGAACCCTTCGCACTGCCGCTTGACGGGCCCGATGAGCTGCGCGCCCGGGAACACCCGCAGCAGCCGACGGACGAGGGTCGCACCGGCGTCGTGACCTCCGACGTGCCCGTCGGCATCGACGCGTGCAGCCCCGTACTGGATCGCGATCTTCATCGTGCGTCACCCGTTCCCGATTGCACCAGCGTCGGCTCGGCGGTTTCCGAGCTGTCGTCCTCGAGGGTCGTGCGGATCCGCATGCCGTAGAACGACCGGTGCACGAAGTAGGCCGAGACGAGGAAGAACACACCCGCGAGGATCACGACCAGGGTGTGGTTGCCCTGGTCGGTGAGGCTGACCGCCAGCTCGACCGCGAGCAGGCCGAACAGAGTCGTGAACTTGATCACCGGGTTGAGAGCGACCGACGAGGTGTCCTTGTACGGGTCGCCGACGGTGTCACCCACGATCGTCGCGTCGTGCAGGGCCGTTCCCTTGGCGTGCAGGTCGACCTCGACGATCTTCTTGGCGTTGTCCCAGGCGCCGCCCGCGTTGGCCATGAAGATCGCCTGGTACAGCCCGAAGATGGCGATCGAGATCAGGTAGCCGATGAAGAAGTACGGCTCGACGAACGCGAACGCCAGGGTCGCGAAGAACACGCCCAGGAACATGTTGAGCATGCCCTGCTGGGCGTACTGGGTGCAGATCTCGACGACCTTGCGCGAGTCGGCCTCGCTGGCCTTCGTCGCGCCGTCGAGCTTGATGGTGTTCTTGATGAACTCCACGGCCCGGTACGCACCCGTCGTGACCGCCTGGATCGACGCACCGGTGAACCAGTAGATGATCGCTCCGCCGGTGATCAGCCCGAGCAGCAGGGGAGCGTGCAGCAGGGAGAGGTTGTCCATCCCGGTCGTCAGGCCGTTGGTCAGGCTCATGATGATCGAGAAGATCATCGTCGTGGCGCCGACGACGGCGGTGCCGATGAGCACGGGCTTCGCGGTCGCCTTGAAGGTGTTCCCCGCGCCGTCGTTCTCCTCGAGCATCTGCTTGGCCTTGTCCCACTGGACCTCGAAGCCGTGGTCGCGCCGGATCTCGTCGTCGATGCCGTCGACGTCCTCGATGAGGGACAGCTCGTAGACGCTCTGCGCGTTGTCGGTGACCGGGCCGTAGGAGTCGACGGCGATCGTGACCGGGCCCATGCCGAGGAACCCGAACGCGACGAGCCCGAAGGCGAACACCCCGGGAGCGACCATGAGCGCCCCCAGACCCAGCCCGCTCATGAGGAACGCGCCCGCCATCAGACCGACGATGGCGATGCCCAGCCAGTACGCGGAGAAGTTGCCGGCGACCAGGCCGGACAGGATGTTGAGGGAGGCGCCACCCTGGCGAGCGCTCTTGACGACCTCGCGGACGTGCTTGCTGTGCGTGGAGGTGAATACCTTGACGAGCTCGGGGATCAGGGCCCCGGCGAGGGTGCCGAACGAGATGATCGTCGACAGCTTCCACCACAGGCCGTTCGTGAGCGTGTCGCCCAGCACGACGTAGGTCATGGCGTAGGTCGCCGCGATGCAGACGGACGAGGTGATCCACACGAGCGAGCTGAGCGGCGCCTCGAAGTTCATGCGCTCGGCCTTGGCGTAACGGACGCGGGCGAGGGCGTCGTTCGCGAGGTACGAGACCGCCGAGGCGATGACCATGGCGACGCGCACCACGAAGATCCACACCAGCAGGCTGGCCTGGACCGCCGGGTCGTGGACGGCCAGCAGCACGAACGTGATGAGCGCGACGCCGGTGACGCCGTAGGTCTCGAAGCCGTCCGCGCTCGGGCCGACGGAGTCGCCGGCGTTGTCCCCGGTGCAGTCGGCGATCACACCGGGGTTGCGGGCGTCGTCCTCCTTGATCTTGAACGCGATCTTCATGAGGTCGGCGCCGATGTCCGCGATCTTGGTGAAGATGCCGCCCGCGATACGCAGCACCGAGGCGCCGAGCGACTCGCCGATCGCGAAGCCGATGAAGCACGCCCCCGCGAGGTCGCTGGGCAGGAACAGCAGGATGATGAGCATCATCATCAGCTCGATGCTGATGAGCACCATGCCGATGGACATGCCGGACTTCATCGGGATGCGGTGCATCGCCAGGGGCCGCCCGCGCAGCGAGGCGAACGCCACCCGCGAGTTGGCGAACGTGTTGACACGGATGCCGTACCAGGCGACCGAGTACGAGCCGCCCATCCCGACGAGGCTGAAGGCGATGACGATCGCGACGCGTCCCCACGGGAACCCGACGAGCAGCCCGTAGTAGGCCACGATGACTGCCGCGATGAACACCCAGAGCATGAGCAGGAATCGACCCTGCTGCACGAGGTACGTCTTGCACGTCGAGTAGATGAGCTCGGAGATCTCGCGCATCGACGGGTGCACCGCCATGCGGCGGAGCTGGACGTAGCTGAGCGCCCCGAAGCCGATGCCGAGCACGCAGACGAGGAGGCCGACCAGGAGCAGCGTCCGGCCGGAGCCGCCGCCCACGATGGTCACGGCGCTCAGGTCCGGGAGGATGAGGCTGGCCTCGCCGCCGCCGTTCGTGCCACCGGCCGACGCCGACGACGAGCACCCGGCCAGCGCGAGCGCGGCGGCCGCCGCGAGGACGCCTGCTCGCGCGCGGTGTGGACTGCGGACCTGGTCGGAGATGCGTGCCGCATCGCCGGTGACGGTGCGACCTTGGGGCTGAACCTTGCTCACGATGGCCTCTGACCTGGGCGGCGATGCTCTGACGCTGCCACGCTATTCCGGGTTGATCGGCCCGGAGTGTGACCTTCGTCTCACGTCGCCCGCGGAGGCTTGTGGCGAGCTCAGGTCGCCCGTACTCCTGCAGATGCGGATCGCTGCATGGATGCCAGCCGCAGATGCGGTTAGGGTGACCGGGTGCCCCTGTTCCGGATCCGTGAAGCCGCGGCGCTGCTCGGCGTCAGCGACGACACGCTGCGCCGCTGGACCGATTCCGGGCGCCTGCCGGCCACGTCCGACGACGCCGGTCGCCAGGCGGTCGACGGAGCTGCGCTCGCGCGGTTCGCGCAGGAGCTCGCGGCCGAGAACCCCGTCGCAGCCGGCCAGATCAGCCGCCAGTCGGCCCGCAACCACTTCACCGGGCTCGTGACCAACGTCGTTCGCGACACCGTGATGGCGCAGGTGGAGATCCAGGCCGGTCCGTTCCGGGTCGTCTCGCTCATGAGCCGCGAGGCAGCCGACGAGCTGGGGCTCCAGCCCGGCGTGCTCGCGGTCGCCAGCGTGAAGTCCACCAACGTGGTCGTGGAGATCCCCGACAGCTGAGGCCCCGCGCGACCCGTCCGCACCCCATGACCCGCAGGAGATCCGCCCATGCGCCGCCCTGTCCTCGCCACCCTGATCGCGGCCGCCGCGGCGAGCGCCCTCCTGGCCGGGTGTGGCGCCCCCGCCGCAGGCGACGCCGCATCGGCCGCGGGGACCGAGCCGGGCTCGGCCACGACCCCGGCGGTGGCCGGCGAGATCACCGTGCTCGCGGCAGCATCCCTGACGGAGGCGTTCACGACGCTGGGCAGGCAGTTCGAGGCGGCCCACCCGGGCGCGTCGATCACCTTCAGCTTCGGGCCCAGCTCCGGCCTGGCCACGCAGATCACCGAGGGTGCGCCGGTGGACGTGTTCGCATCCGCGTCGACCGCGACCATGGACGACGTCGTCGCGGCCGGGGCAGCCGCCGCCCCGGCCGTCTTCGCCGACAACGTCATGGAGATCGCCGTCCCGGCGAGCAACCCCGCAGGTGTCACCGCCCTCGCGGACCTCGCCCGGCCCGAGGTCAAGGTCGCGCTCTGCCAGCCGGCGGTCCCGTGCGGCGCCGGCGCGGCCTCGGTGCTCGCCGCCGCGGGCCTGACCGTCACCCCGGTGACCCTCGAGGCTGACGTCAAGGCCACGCTGACCAAGGTCGTGCTCGGTGAGGTCGACGCCGGGGTCGTCTATGCCACCGACGTCCTCGCTGCGGGCGACACGGTGACCGGGATCGAGATCCCTGCCGACGTGAACGCCGCGACGAGCTACCCGATCGCCTCCCTGGCTGCATCCAAGAACCCCCATCTGGCGAAGGCGTTCGTCGACTACGTGCTGTCCGGCGACGGGGCGAGCGTGCTCACCGCCGCGGGCTTCCGCCGGCCGTGACGCGGTGACCGCGACGTCGTCGGTGCGCGTGCCGCGTCCCGCCCCCGGCCGAGGCGCAGGGCGCGGCCCGCGGTCGGGTTCCGAGGTGGTCCCGCGGGCGCCGTGGCCCCTGGCCGTCCCGGCCGTCGTGGCGGTCGCGTTCCTGCTGCTCCCGCTCGTGGGTCTGCTGCTGCGCGCGTCCTGGCGTGACCTGCCGCGGCTCCTGCTCGAGTCCGAGGCCGTGGGCGCGCTGCGGCTCTCGCTCGTCACGGCGACGATCGCCACCGTGATCTCGCTCGTCCTCGGGGTGCCGTTGGCGTGGGTGCTGGCTCGCGCACGGTTCCGGGGACGCAGCGTGCTCCGCGCCCTGGTCACCCTGCCCCTGGTGCTGCCGCCGGTCGTCGGGGGAGTGGCGCTGCTGTTCGCGCTCGGACGGCGCGGGTTCATCGGTCAGTACCTGGACCAGTGGTTCGGCCTCACCCTGCCGTTCACCAGCGCTGGCGTCGTCCTGGCCGAGACGTTCGTCGCGATGCCGTTCCTGGTCGTGACGGTCGAGGGCGCCTTCCGCTCGGCGGACCTGGGACTGGAGGAGGCGGCGGCCACGCTCGGCTCGCGACCGTTCGCCACCTTCTGCCGCGTCACGCTGCCCCTCGTCGCACCGAGCCTCATCGCCGGCAGCGTGCTCTGCTGGGCGCGCGCGCTCGGGGAGTTCGGCGCGACCATCACGTTCGCCGGCAACCTCCCGGGCGTCACGCAGACGATGCCGTTGGCGGTCTACCAGGCGCTCGAGCGGGACCCCGACGCGGCCGTCGCGCTCAGCCTCGTGCTCGTGGCGGTCTCGATCGCGGTCCTCGCGCTGCTGCGTGAGCGCTGGCTCCGTCCGGGTGCTGCCCTGTGACCGCGTCCGTCGGGGCTCGCGAGGGCCTGCGCGCCGACGTCGTCGTCGAGCGCGGCGGCTTCCGGCTCGACGCCGCCTTCGCTGTCGCCCCGGGCGAGGTCCTCGCCGTCCTCGGGCCCAACGGTGCCGGGAAGACGACCCTGCTGCGCTCGCTCGCGGGGCTGGGGGCGCTGACCGACGGCAGCATCGTGGTCGGCGCCGACACGTGGGACGACGCGCGGGCCGGGGTCTTCGTGCCCGCGGTCGACCGTGCCGTCGGCCTCGTGTTCCAGGACTACCGGCTCTTCCCGCATCTCGACGTCCTCGACAACGTCGCGTTCTCGGCGCGCGCCCGGGGCGCAGGGCGAGCGCAGGCCCGACGCGACGCCGCCGGGTGGCTCGCCCGCATGGACCTTTCCGCCCTCGCCCGCAGCAGGCCGGGGTCGCTGTCGGGCGGTCAGGCGCAACGGGTCGCCCTGGCCCGCGCCCTCGCGTGCGAGCCGCAGCTCCTGCTGCTGGACGAGCCGCTCGCGGCGCTCGACGCGCGGACCCGGCTGGAGGTCCGCGGCGAGCTGAGGCGCCACCTGGCGGCGTTCGGTGGACCGAGCATCCTGGTCACCCACGACCCGCTCGAGGCCATGGTCCTGGCCGACCGCCTGCTCGTCCTCGAGGCTGGCCGCATCGTCCAGGAGGGTGCGCCCGCCGACGTCGCCCGGCGACCTGCGACCGACTACGTCGCGCGGCTCGTCGGACTCAACCTCTACACCGGCACGATGACCGACCGCGCCACCCGACGTGTCGACCTCGACGCCGGCGGGGTCCTCTACGCGGCCGGGCACGGCCAGGACGCCGACGACGAGGATGCGCCGGCAGCAGATCAGGCGGGAACCGACATGCTGGTCGTGCTCGCGCCGACCGCGATCTCGATCCACACGTCCCGACCGGACGCAGGCTCGCCGCGGAACACCTGGACCGGGGTCGTCGCGGGGCTCGAGCTCCTGACCGACCGGGTGCGCGTCGCGGTCGACGGCACCCCGTCGGCGCTCGTCGACATCACCCCGGCGGCGGTCGCCGAGCTGCGGCTCGCTGCAGGTCAACGGGTCTGGCTCACCGCCAAGGCCACCGAGGTCATCGCCTACGCCGACCCCGGACGAGCCTCGGGGCGCGCCCCGGCCGACGTCCCGGCCACGGGTGCTCCGGCGCGCTGACTCCCCGGTGACGAGGGGTCAGGGCGTGGGTTCGTGGGTCAGGGTGACGATCTCCACGTCGGGCCCGGGGAAGACCAGGGTCTCGTGACCGTCGTCGAACTTCACCAGGTACGGCGGGGTGCCGTCAGGCCCGTGCGCCTCGAGCACCTCGCCCCGTCGTGACGGGGTTCCGAGGACCCGGCCGTGGATGATGATCTCGTCGCCTACGGATGCATGCATCGTCGCTCACCTCGGATCCAGAGTAGACGCGACCCCGGCCTTCTGCGAGGCGCCCGGAGGCGCCGTCGAGGGCCTGCGGAGTTCACCCGTTCTCGCTCCGCTGGACGTTTGACCAGTAGCCCTCCGAGGATCCACAATTGCCTTGACAGTGCGCATCGCCTGCCCCCTGCGCGGTGCGCACTGTTCACTTTTCCGGTGTCGGGCGGGTCTCCTCGCGGGGCTCGCCCGATCACCCGAGCAGGCTCCCCGCCCTCGCGCGGGTCGAGGCAGATCCGCACAATCACCCCTTCATTGGCGCGTCGTCGGCGTGCCACGCGTCCGTGCGCGAGACGTGCGGTTAGCGTTCCCCACGTGACCGTCCCTGCGCGCACGTCCGGCTCGGGACCCGAGATGGCTCCCGAGTCCGACGCGACCACCTCTGTCGACCCGACAGCCGGGGCCCCCGTCCTCGTCGCCCAGCCGTCCGCCGACGAGCTGGTGGCCGGTGCGGTCGCGACCTGGCGCGGCGCGCTGGTCGAGGCCGCAGGTGGGTCGACGCTGTCCAACGTCGACCTCCTCGGCGACGCCGCTCTCGACCTGTCGGCGGCGCACCCGTCGGGTATCGCCCAGCTCTTCGCGGGCCGCGAGACCCGCCTGTCGAACCTCGTGCGCGAGGGCGGCTCGCTCGCGACCGCGAAGCGCCGGGCCCGCAGCGTCGGGTCCCGCGCCGAGAGCTACGCGCAGCGCTACGGCATCGCCCCGACCTATCTCGCGATCGGCGTCGCGACCTGGACCGAGCGGACGACGCCCGACGTCGCGTCGGACGACGTCGCAGCCCTCGCCGCGGTCACGCGCGCAGCCCGGGCCCAGCGCGCCGCCTCGGCCTACGACGTCGACGCCCACGGCGGGACGCACGCGCCCGCGGAGCCCCGCACCGTGCGCGCGCCGGTGCTGCTCCGGCCGGTGTCGCTGCGTGCCCGGGGGAGCGGCGAGAGCGACTACGAGCTCGCGCTCGAGCCGTCGCTCGAGGTCAACCCGATCCTGGCCCGCGCGCTGCGCAGCCGCGGGGCACTCCTCGACCCGGGCGCGGTGGCCAGGGGCGCGTTCACCGGCACCGGGTTCGACCCCAGGCCGGCGCTCGACCGGCTCACGTCGCTCGGTGCGGCCGTGCTCGAGGACTTCGAGCTCGTCGAGCGCATCGTCGTCGGCACGTTCGTGCACCCTGGGCAGGTCCTCGTCGACGACCTGGACGCGCTGTCCGGGACGCTCGACCGGCATGAGGTCGTGGCGGCCCTCGCGGGCGTCGAGGAGGTCCGCGCGCGTCTGCGGCACCCCGTGCCCGCCCCCGTCCGCGGCGACCGGGACCCCGATCTCGAACGCGGCGTCGGGGACCTCGACGCCGCCCAGCAGCACGTCCTCGACGTGCTCGCGACCGGTGAGCACCTGTTCGTCGACGCGCCGACCGGGAGCGACGTCACCGGCATGCTCGCGGCCGTGGTGGCCGACGCGGCGGCCTCGGGGCGCACCGTCCTGTACGTCCCCGGGCATCGGAGGGCGTCGTCCGCCCTGAAGGCGCGACTCGAGCGACTGGGTCTCGACGACCTCCTGCTCGACGTGGCGCCCGAAGCAGGCTGGCGCACGGCCGTCGGTCGCCGGCTGCTCGGCGCGATGACGCTCGAGGTGCGGACGC
>NZ_DASUIR010000104.1:0-4401 GCF_036279715.1 Cellulomonas sp.
ACAGAAGGAGGTGCTGGCGTTGCCTGACGGCGAGCGAGCTCTTGGTCGTGCTGACCAGTTCGACAACGACGCCATAGTCGTCTGCTCCGGCCTCACCAAGGACTATGGGCAGGGCCGCGGTCTGTTCGACCTTGACCTGGCCATCCGTCGTGGCGAGATCTTCGGCTTCGTCGGGCCCAATGGCGCGGGGAAGACGACGACCATCCGCCTCCTGATGGATCTTATCCGCGCGGACCGCGGCACCGCGACGATCCTCGGCCGGGACTCGCGTCGGGACAGCCTCGCGGTCAAGCGCCAGGTCGGCTTCCTGCCGGGCGAGCTGCCGCAGTTCCCCGGGGTGAGCGCGGGCTACGTGATCGGCCTGCTCGCGGGCGTGCGCGGCGGCGTCGACCCGGCGCGGATCGAGGCGCTGGCACAGAGGCTCGAGCTCGACCTCGGCGCGCGGTACGAGAAGCTCTCGCACGGCAACAAGCAGAAGGTCCACCTGGTCCAGGCGTTCATGCATGACCCGGCCCTGCTGCTCCTCGACGAGCCCACGCTCGGCCTCGACCCCCTCATGCAGCGGGAGTTCCGCGTGCTCGTCCAGGAGGCGGCCGCTCGGGGCGGGACGGTGCTGCTGTCCTCGCACGTGCTGGCCGAGGTCGAGCTGATCTGCGACCGGATCGGTCTGATCCGCTCCGGTCACCTGCTCCGGGTCGGCTCGATGGAAGAGCTGCGGACCGTCCGCGTCCACCGCGTCGAGGCGATCGTCCGGGACCGGCGCGACGTCGCCGAGCTCGCCCGGATCCCGGGAGTCTCCGACGCGGAGATCACCGGCGACGTCGTGTCGTGCGCCGTCCGTGGGTCCGTCGGCCCGTTGCTCGCGTGGCTGTCCGCCGGCCAGGTCGTCGAGCTGGACAGTCGGGAGCTGTCGCTCGAGGAGGTGTTCCTCACTGAGTTCGCACCAGCGGCCTCTCGGTAGGCGACGCCTCGCGCTCGTCGCCGACACCGTCCGCACGAACCGCGTCTCGGCCGTCGTGTGGGTGGCGGTCGGCGGTGTCGCGATGTTCGGGATGGCGCTCGCCATCTCGGCCGAGATGGACGACTTCCCGGGCGGCCGGGCGGCCCTCGCGGCCTCGGTGACCGCGAGCGCCGAGGCGATGCGCGTCCTGCGCTGGCCGGCCGAGCGGCTCGACACCCTCGGCGGCTACCTGACGTTCCACAACGTCATCCTGTTCAACTTCATGTTCGCGGTCTATGGAGCAGTGCAGGGCTCCCGGGCGGTCCGCGGCGGCGAGGAGCGCCACACGCTCGAGGAGGTCCTGGCCGCGGGGGCCTCGCGTGCTGCCGTCGTGCGCGACCGCGCGATCGGCTTCGCCGTGACGGCCCTGGCCGTCTCGCTCGGCCTGGGCCTCGCGACCGCCGCAGGGCTCGCCGTGGCCGGTGAGCCGGACCTGGCCGGGTCGCTCGTCACGATGGGAACGGTCGGGCTCGTCGGGATGGTCGGTTTCGGCCTCGGCCTCGCCGTCTCCCAGGTCACCGCGAGCGCGCGCACGGCGGCCGGTGCGAGCGGCGTGGTGCTGACGGCGCTCTACCTCGCGACGAACATGGGCGACCGGCTGGGCGCCCTCGACGGCATCCGCTTCGTGTCGCCGTTCCACTACGCGAACGCGTCCCGCGCGCTCGTGCCGGGGCACGGTCTCGACCTGCCCGCGACCGCCACACTCGTCGCCATGGCCCTCGTCCTCCTCGCGCTCGGAGCCTGGGCGTTCGCGCGCCGCGACTACGCAGCTCCCCTCTGGTCGCGTGCGGCGCCACCCCCGGCGGCCTCGGCGGCCGTGCCCACGGCGATGCTCGGGTCGGTGTGGACGGCGGCACTGCGCCGCGGACGCGTGGGGATCGCGGTCTGGGCGATCGGTGCGGCGGTCTTCACCGCTCTCATGGCGTCGCTGCAGCCGGCGGTGATGGACTTGTGGGCGGCCTTCGACTTCTTCGGCGCGCTCACCGGCGGCGGGCCAGGGGTCAGTGCGGAGACGGCGTACTGGTCGTACTCCAGCGACATCGTCATGCCGGCGATTGCCGCGTACGTCATCGCGCAGGCGTCAGGATGGGTCGCCGACCTCGCGCAGGGACGCGTCGAGATGCTCCTGGCGGGACCGGTGTCGTGGTCGCGGCTGGTGCTCGAGCGGCTGCTCGCGCTGGTCGTCGGAACGGTCATCCTGACGGTCGTGGCGCTCGCGTCGCTCGCGGTCGGGGCGACGGCCGTGGGCGGGACCATCGACGCCGCGGCGCTCGGCCGGGCTGCCGTCGGGTGCGTCCTGATGGGTGCGGCCCTCGGGGGAGTGGCAGCCCTCGTCGTGGCGTGGGTGCGCCGCGGGATTGCCGTGACCGTGCTCGCCGTCGTCGTCGCCGCTTCGTACCTGGTCTCGCTGTTCACGTCGATGTTCGGCTGGCCGGACTGGCTCAACCGACTCTCGGTCTTCTGGGCGGTCGGGCACCCGTACCTCGACTGGCCGACGGCGGGTGGGCTCGCGACGCTGCTGATCCTCGCGGTGCCTGGCGCGCTGGCCGCGGCGGCGATCGCGGAGAGGACGCCGAAGACGGCGTGATGGCGTCAGCCGACAGTGATCGACCCGGTGCCCACACGCGGCGTAGGCAGGCCCGGGCAGCGCGAGCTCCGCCGAAAGCGGCGTGCCCGGCGTCTCGACCTGCGCACCCCCTGCGACAGCCGTGAAGGGATCGTGGCGGACGGAGACCTCCGGCGGGGGCGGTTCGCCCGGATGATCCAGGCGTCCCACGCCGCAACCCGCGCGCGTTGACGTATCGACTTTCGATACCCCATGCTCGACGCCATGACACCTGGACCTCGCCCACTGATCACCGCGCGCAGCGCACTCTGGGTCGCGCGGCTCGCCGCCCTCCTGCTGCTCCTCGGCGTCGCTGCCGCGCTGTGGGGTACCGCCTACGCGGTCAATGGGATGACTCAGGCCCCCGCGAGGGTCAAGGTCCCGGTCATGCTCATCGCAGCTGAGCCCCAGTCGGGCTGGGGGAACGTCCCGCTGCAGGTGCCGGGGGTCGTCGTGCCCGAGGGCTGGCTCGCGGGCGCCCAGCCGACGGGCGTGGGGCCGTCGGGTTCTGACGGCCGGGTCACTGTCGCCGCGTGGGGCTCCACCCGTGTCGAGCAGCTTCTCGGTCGTGGGGACGGGCTCGTCCGCGGCATCGGCCTCCTCGTCGGAGCAGTCGCGCTGCAGCCCGTCCTACGGTCGATCTCCTCGGGTCGACCGTTCGCTCGCGGCAACGCGCGGAGGATCGCTGTCGTCGCCGGGACTGTCGGGGTCGTCGGCGTCGTCGCGCCCCTGCTGCCGCGGCTCGCGGGGCGGCTCGTGCTCGAGCGCACCGGCCTGGCCGGGACCGGCGCGTTCGCCCTGGCCCCCGCACTGTCGCTCGAACCGCTGCTCGTCGCGGCGCTCGTCCTCGTGGTGGCGGCGGCGTTCCGCGCGGGCGAGACGATGGCGCGCGACATGGACGGGCTCGTGTGAACGCATCGCGCTCCGGGTCCGAGGAGGTCCCGGCCGACGACCACCGGGTGGTGTGCCACCTGGGCCGGCTGCTCGACGAGCGGGGGATGACCCTCGTCGAGCTGGCTGCCCGGACCGACATCACGGTCGTCAACCTCTCCGTCCTGAAGAACGGCCGGGCGCGCGCGATCCGGTTCACGACGCTCACTGCCGTGTGCGACGCGCTCGGCTGCACCCCCGGCGAGCTGTTCGAGGTGGGTGGCGTCACGAGGTCTGGCCGATGGTCCTCGGTCACTCCCAGCTGAGAGACAGCAGCTGCTGACGGTCCGAGTCGACGCGGACCTCCACGGTCACGACGGACGACTGCCCGTCCTGCCACTGGCCCGTCCCGCGGCACGACATGACGAACGCGGTGCTCCCTGGTTCCGGGACCTTGAGCGACGTCCGCCCATCCTCGACGACGACGGCGTCGGTCATTCCGACCAGCGGAACCTGGTCCGAGGTGGCCTCCCGCATCGACAGCGCCACGGCGTTGCTGGCCACCTGCTGGCAGGTCAGGGAGCTGAACTCGGCGAGGCTGGCCTTCTCCCGCTGGTTGAGGAACACCGGGATCGCGATCGCCGCCAGGATGCCGACCACGAGGAAGGCGCCGACGACGAGGGCGACGATGATCAGGGCGAGCGCGCCGGAGCTCCTGGGTCGAGCCGGCGCCTGGCCACCCTGCCACGGCTGACCGCTCGAAGGACCCGCCGAGGCTGTTGCGCGGCTGTCCGTCCACGCCTGGCCATCGAACCAGCGCAGCGCGCCCGGGTCCTGCGGGTCGGGGTACCAACCGGGCTGTGTGGGATTCATCGGGGCTCCGTGACGTGGACGTCAATCGTTCTCGGCGGTGCCAGGGACATCG
>NZ_DASUIR010000105.1:0-49051 GCF_036279715.1 Cellulomonas sp.
GAGGTCCCTCGCTGCCGGCGTTCGTCCGACGCCTCGTCAACCCGAGCCCGCTCGGCGTCGCGGGCAGCTCGGCACTCGTCGACGCGACGAGCTGGGACGCGTCAGCGGGCTCGTTCACGGTGACGAGCGCGCCGTCGATGCGCATGGTCGTCGACCTCGGCAACCTCGACGGCTCGACCTGGGTCACCCTCACCGGGACGTCGGGACATCCGGCGAGCGTCCACTACACCGATCAGTTCGACGCGTGGGCCAACGGGCGCACGTTCTCGTGGCCGTTCACGCAGGCCGCGGTCGCGACGGAAGCGCGGGACCGGCTGACGCTCAGGCCGTCGTCGGGCGGCTGAGCAGCTCGTGCCACTCCTGCGGCGTCGCGACGGCATCGACAGGGCGGTCGTGCAGCTGGCGGGGCAGGGGGCGAACCTCGGCGTCGTACAGCTCCTCGGGGAAGACGACACCGATGACGCGCACGCCGGGCCGCAGGTTCTCGAGCGCGCGGTCGTACCAGCCGCCGCCCTGCCCGAGCCGCGTCCCGTGCGTGTCGATCGCGAGAGCCGGGGCGATCACGACGTCGGCCTGTGCGAGGGCCTCCGGGCCGAGCGTCGGTGAGCTGGGCTCGGGCGGGCGACCGGGCGCACGCTGGCGCAGGTCGTCGGCACCCGCGTACTCGGCCCAGTCGCGCTGGAGCCCGGCGCCGAGGACGGGCAGCAGCACACGGACGCCGCGCGCCGCGAGCCGGTCGAGCAACCAGCTCATGTCGGGCTCGCCCGGGCGGGACGCGTAGAGCGACACGCAGCGCGCGTTCGCCACGTCGGGAATCGTCTCGAGGACGTGGGCGAGGGCCTGCCCGGCCTCGGTGCGTCGACGGGGGGAACGCTGCGCACGGGCCTCGCGAATCGCGGTGCGCAGCGACTCCTTGAAGTCCTCGATGTCCGATCCGTCGCTGACGTGCGGATATGGCTGGGCATCGGTGCGCATGCCTCCAGTCTCTCAAATGCTTGACCCGCCCAGCACCAGCACCGGTCAGGACCCGACCCGGGGCACAATGCGGGCATGAGATCCGTCCAGGACCACCTGGCGGGCGTGCTCGCCTCCGTCGGCCCCGTCCCGCCGCTCGACGTGGTGCTCGCCGATGCCGTCGGCTGCATCCTCGCGGCCGACGTCACCGTCGAGTCCGACGTCCCGGGTCTTCCGGTGGCCGAACGTGACGGCTACGCCGTGGCTGCCCACGAGACCGCGGACGCGGGGTTCGCGGGCGGGCGGTCCCTGCCCGTGGCCCACGACGTGCTCGCGGGTGCCGTCGCCCCGCTGCGGCTCGCGCCGGGACAGGCCGTCCGCATCGCCTCGGGGGCACCGATGCCGCTCGGTGCCGACGCCGTCGTCCCCATCGAGGAGACCGACCGGGGCTCGGCGCGGGTGTCGCTGCAACGGCCCGCCGTGCCCGGCCAGCACGTGCGCACCGCGGGGTCCGACGCGCGCGCCGGCGACGTGGTGCTCGAGGCGGGCACCCGGCTCGGCGCCCGTCAGCTCGCGCTCGCCGCGGCTCTCGGTCGCGGGCGGCTGCGGGTCTTCCCCAAGGCGCGGGTCGTCATCATGTCGATCGGCGACGAGCTCGTCGAACCGGGCTCGCCCCGGCGCGACGGTGCCGTGTACGAGGCGGACGGCCACGCGCTCGAGACCGCCGTGCGGGATGCGGGGGCGGCGGCGGTCCGGGTCGGCATCGTGTCCGACGATCGCGCGATCCTGCGGGAGGCTCTCGAGGACCAGCTCGTGCGCGCGGACCTCGTGCTGACGACCGGGGGTCTCAGCGAGCTGGCGCGGGACACGATCAAGGACGTCCTGGCGCCGCTCGGCACGGTGCGGTTCGACCACGTCGCGATGTCGCCCGGGCACCGGCAGGGCTTCGGGACGATCGGTGGCGGGCTGCGGGACGGCGCTGTGCCGATCTTCGCGCTGCAGGGTCACCCGGTCGCGGCCCAGGTGTCGTTCGAGGTGTTCGTCCGTCCCGCGCTGCGGGCCATGGCGGGTCATGCGGACCTGTTCCGCCCGTCCGTGACCGCGGACGCGACGATCGGCTGGTCGTCGCCGCCCGGGCTCCGCCAGTTCGTGCCCGCGCTCGTCGTCGGTTCACCGGCCGAGGGGTACCAGGTGACGCCGGTCGGGGACCCGGGCGTCCTGTCGGTCACGGCACTGTCACGCGCCAACGCGCTCGCGGTCGTCGGGGAGCAGGACGTGACGGTCCACCCCGGCCAGCGCGTGCACTGCCTCGTGCTGGAGGGCTGATGGCGGTCGGATGGCCCGCCTCGCTGACGTCCGGTGACGTCCGCCTGCGACCGTTGCGACGGTCGGACCAGCGGACGTGGATGGCGCTGCGGGCGCAGAACGCCGCGTGGCTCGAGCCGTGGGACGCGACCTCGCCGGTCCCCGTGCGCGGCCCGCGGCCGTCGTTCGGGGAGTTCGTGCGGTCCCTGAGCTCCCAGGCGCGATCGGGCTCGTCGCTGCCCTTCGCGGTCGACTACGAGGGGCTGCTCGTCGGCCAGCTGACCGTCACGGGCATCATCTACGGGTCGTTGCGGTCGGGCTCGATCGGCTACTGGGTCTCCCAGCACGTCGCGGGTCGCGGCATCATCCCGACCGCCGTCGCGCTCGCGACGGACCACTGCTTCGAGGTGCTCGGCCTGCACCGGGTCGAGGTCAACATCCGTCCCGAGAACGCGCCGTCGTTGCGGGTCGTGACGAAGCTCGGCTTCCGCGACGAGGGCCTGCGCGAGCGGTACCTGCACATCGGGGACGAGTGGTGCGACCACCGGTCGTTCGCCCTCACGACCGAGGACGTCCCGGGCGGACTCCTCCACCGCTGGCGCGCGTCCGCGACCTAGATCGGGCGGGTTGCGGGCGACACGCCGCCGCCGGTCCCCGGGGCGTGGGTACCCTGCACCTACCGTCATGACGTGACCAACAGTCCCGCCGGTGTCGTCACCCTCGCGGTGGCGGGCCTGTGGGTCGCATACCTGGTGCCGCAGAAGCTGCGGCACCGTCAACAGCTGCTCGAGTCGCGGACCGATGATCGCTTCTCCGGGGCCCTGCGTGTGCTCGCCGTGACCGACCACACCAGTCGGACCGCACGGGTGAGCGACTCCCGGGCCCGGTCAGGTGCGACACCGGACTGCGCAGCGACAGCGGACAAGCGCGTCGGGCTGCTCACCCCGGGCCGGGGAGTCCCGCTCGTGGCGATCGGTGGGGCGAACGGAGGCAGTGCCGTGGATCGACCGCACGGAACGCAGGACAGGCTCAGCGCCGACGCGGCCAGACGCGCGGCGCAGCAACGCGCTGCTCAGGTGGCTGCTGTCGCGCGCCGCGGTGCGGCTGCCCGCCGCCGTGCGGTCCTCGCCGTCACGCTGCTCGTCGCGAGCATCGTCGGGTGGTCGGTCACCGGCCTGACCGCGGTGACCGTCGCCGCCGGGATCGTGCCCAGCGTGCTGTTCGTCGGGGTGCTCGTGCTCGGCCGCCGCGCGGTGGTCGCCGGCCAGGCCGCGGACGTCGAGTGGGAACGTCGCCGCCGGGAGCACGCGCTCGCGCCGGCCCGAGCCAGCGCGCACGCGCCCGCAGTGACCGGTCGGGCGGTGCGCCCGTCGGACTCGCACACCGAGGTCTTCGCCCGGATCCTCGACCAGGTGGACGGCGGCCCCGCGGCTGCGACCCATGACACGTCAGCCGACGCGAGCACCGTGGTCCGCCGCAGCGCACGCCCGGGCGCACAGGCCGACGGCGAGAGCGCCGAGGACGAGTGGTCGCCCGTCCCGGTGCCCCGTCCCACCTACACGCTCAAGTCGCCCGCGCCGCGCCGCGAGCCCGCGCCGCTCGGCGAGGTCGAAGGATCCACCGAGATGCGCGCTCCCGTCGAGGCGCCCGCGATCGTCGAGGCGCCTGCCGCGATCGTCGAGCCGCCCGCGGGCACGACCGGCTCGATCAATCTCGACGAGGTGCTGGCACGCCGCCGGGCCGCGGGGGAGTGACCGCCACGATTTCGTGACGGACCGACTCCGGGTGTTAGGGTGTTGCCCGCTTGAGGGGCTGTGGCGCAGCTGGTAGCGCGCCTCGTTCGCATCGAGGAGGTCAGGGGTTCGAGTCCCCTCAGCTCCACCCTCACCAGGGCGGTCGCCCCGCGGAGACGCGGGACGGCCGCCCTGTGGCATGTCATCCCCCGGTCGAGGCGCGGCGCGTCACAGCGCAGGCGGCGCGGCCCCCGCCGCTGGCCCGGCCACGACATCCGCGGGTGCCCGACGGCGTCGCACCCACCGCACCGAGGCCGCGACCGCCAGGGTGATCACGCCGGCGAAGACGAGCCACGGCAGCAGCACCCCCACGACGAGCACGAGCGTGCCGAGCATCGCCACGAGCGCGTCCCACCCCGCAGCGAGCCCGCCCAGGAACCCGTGGGTGGCCGGCTCCGGGGCGTTGCCCGGTGTGGACAGGGTGATGTCGAGGGTTGACAGCGCGACCTGCTCCGCGAGGCGCGCACGCTGCGACTGCAGGCTCTCGAGGTTCGCCTGACGCTCGGTCAGGGCGTTCTCGGCCGCGATGAGGTCGGCGTTGGTCGTCGCGCGGGAGAGGAGGTCCTCCATGCGGGCGACCGAGAGCTTCAGGGCCCGGATCCGGGCGTCGAGGTCCTCTGCGGTGCCGGTCACGTCCTGGGCGGACAGGTCGACCTGGTCGACCCGGCCGATGTCCTCGAGCTTCGCGAGCGCCGACGTCAGGTCGTCGGACGGGATGCGGACCGTGAGCTGCGCGAAGGCGTCCCGGCCCTCGGCAGCGGTCTGCTCCTTGCGCGCGTCGACGCGGCCACCCAGGCCCTCGACGAGCGCCACGACAGCGCTCGCAGCCTTGCGCGGGTCGTCGACGGTGAGCTGGGCGGTTCCCGTCGTGATGACCTGGCGCCCGGCGGCGTCGGCGGCGACCTGCCCGGTCCCCGAGTCGGCCTGAGGCGCGGCTCCCGACAGCGCGCTGCCGTCCTTGCCGGCGCTGCTGTCGGCTTGCGAGGTCGAGCTCCCGCTCCGGGCGGCGGAGCACCCGGCGAGCAGGGCGACCAGGACGAGGGTCACGACGGCGGTACCGCGGAGTCTCGCGAAAGTCCTCATGCTTCGACCGTAGGGCTCGGCCGTGCGCCCCGGGCCGACGTGACCCGATCGTGACGGCTCCGACACCCGATCGACGCCGTCCACCCTGACGTAGTGTGCTCGCCAGGCTCGGCGCACCACGCACGTCATCGACGACGCGCGTCGCGAGAGACGCGCGCCACCAGACCAGGAGGACCGCAGTGCCCGAGGTGATCGGCGTGATCCCGCGTCCGCGTGTGTGCGAGCCGCTCGACGGGCCGCCGTTCGAGGTCACGGCGAGCACGGCGATCGTGGTCCGGCCGACCCCCGAGGAGATCACGCTCGCGGTCGTCGTCGCCGATCTGCTGAGCACGGGTGCCGGCTCGCCCGTCGAGATCCGGTACGTCGACGACGGCCACGCCGGAGTCATCGCGCTGCGCCTCACGCCGGACGGCGGCCCCGCCGACGACGAGCGCTACACGCTGACCGTGACGTCAGCCCGCATCGTGATCGACGCGCCCCGCCGGACGGGGCTCGTGCGCGGCCTGGCGACCCTGCGCCAGCTCCTGCGCCCCGTCGGGACCGGCGCGGGTCGACGGCTCGTCGCGCCCGCGGTCCACATCGAGGACGAGCCGCGCTACCGGTGGCGCGGGCTGTCGGTGGACGTCGCCCGGCACTTCTTCGGCCTGGCCGAGCTCAAGGTCCTCGTGTCGCTGCTGACCCGATACAAGCTGAACGTCCTGCACCTGCATCTCACGGACGACCAGGGCTGGCGTCTCGAGGTGCCGTCGCGTCCGCTGCTCACGGAGCTCTCGGGGGGCAGCGCCGTCGGCGGCGACCCGGGCGGGTTCCTGCGCACCGCCGAGTACGCGGAGCTCGTCGAGCATGCGGCGGCCCGTGGCGTCACCGTCGTGCCGGAGATCGACATCCCGGGGCACGTCAACGCGGCCCTGCACGCATACGGCGAGCTCTCGCCGTCGGGGCGGCCCACGGACGTCTACACGGGCATCGAGGTCGGTTTCAGTCGCCTGAGTGCCGGGCTGCCCGCGACCGAGGCGTTCCTCCGGGACGTGTTCGCCGACGTCGCCGCGCTGACGCCGGGCGGGTACGTCCACATCGGCGGCGACGAGGTGACCGAGATGTCGGCGGAGGAGTACGCGCGGCTCGTCGGGATCGCCGCGGACGCGGTGCACGCCGCGGGCAAGCGCGTGGTCGGCTGGCAGGAGATCGCGTCCGTGCCGCTGTCGCCCGGGAGCGTCGTGCAGGTCTGGGACCACCGGCTGGACCCGACCGACGTCATCGCGGCGGTACGGGCCGGTGCCCGCGTCCTGCTGTCTCCGGGTCCGCACGCCTACCTCGACATGAAGTACGACGCGTCGACCGCGCTCGGCCTGGAGTGGGCCGGGCACATCGAGCTGCGCGACGCGTACGAGTGGGAGCCGTCGACGTTCCTCGCAGGCGTCGCGGCCGAGGCGATCGAGGGTGTCGAGGCCGCTGTGTGGACCGAGACGATCCGCAGCCTCGACGAGCTCACGACGATGCTGCTGCCGCGGCTCGCAGCGCTTGCGGAGGTCGCCTGGTCCCCGCCCGAGCGCCGCGACTGGGCGGACTTCCGGGCGCGCGTCGCCCAGCACGGAGCGATGTGGGACCGGGCGGGCTTCGCCTGGTACGCGAGCCCGCAGGTCGACTGGGTCCCGGGCCCGGCTTGACGGTCAGATCCAGCTGGGCAGCCACATGTGCATGTGCCAGAACGAGTACGGCACGACCCAGGCCGTCCAGATCGGGTAGAAGAACGCGCTGACCACCGCGATCAGCGCCACGAACGCGCTGACCCACACGATCGCGTGACGGCGTCGGACGGGGTCCTGCCCCTCGCGCGGCCCGACGACGAGCCCGAGCACGTACGTCAGGGTCAGGACGACCCAGGGCGTGAACGCGATCGAGTAGAACGTGAAGATCGTCCGGTGGGAGTACGCGAACCAGGGCAGCCACCCCGCCGCGATCCCCGAGAGCACCGCGCCCGCGCGCCAGTCGCGGTTCAGCACGAGGTAGCCGAGCGCCACGAGGACGGCCGCAGCGGCGCTCCACCACAGCAGCGGGTTGCCCAGCGACGTGATGGCCTGCGAGCACGAGCTCGCCCCGCACGCTCGCTGCGCCGCTTCTCCCGTGAGACCCGAGACCGACGACGGGTAGAAGTAGGACGTCGGGCGCCACTGGACGATCCAGCCGAGGGGCGCCGCCGCGTACGAGTGCGGGGTGACCAGGTGGTTGTGGAAGTACCACATGTCGGTGTGGTACTTCCACAGGGAGCGCAGCGCGGTCGGCAGCCAGGTGACGCCCTGGCCGGGGTTCTGCTCGGCCCAGTGGCGCATGTAGCCGCCCGAGGAGCGGAACCAGCCGAACCATGAGGCGAGGTACGTGGCGGTCGCAAGGACGACCATCGTGATCCCCGCGGGGATCGCGTCGCGCACCAGCGCCGAGACGTGCCACGGTCGCACGCCGACCGCGCGACGGGCGGTCGCGTCCCAGAGGACGCTCAGCAGGCCGAACACGGCCAGGAAGTAGAGCCCCGACCACTTCGTCCCGATGCACAGCCCCAGCAGGACCCCCGCAGCGAGCCGCCACCACCGCCACCCCAGGCGTGGGCCCCAGCCGAGGTCCGCCCCCGAGTCGAGGATCGCGGCGGCGCGGTGCGCGAGGCGGCGCCGGGCCTGTTCTCGGTCGAGGATCAGTGCGCCGAACGCGGCGAGCGCGAAGAACATGACAAAGCCGTCGAGGAGTCCGATGCGCGAGTGCACGATCGCCTCGCCGTCGATCGCGAGCAGGAGGCCCGCGGTCGTGCCCAACGCCGTCGAGGCGAACATCCGGCGCGCGATCCGGGCGACCAGGAGGACGGCGACGATCCCGGCGATCGCGGGGCCGAGCCGCCACGCCGCCGAGCTCGTGACACCGCCGCCGAGCTGGATGCCGAGCGCGATCATCCACTTGCCGACGGGCGGGTGGACCACGTACTCGGGGTCGAACCCGAGCATGCTGACGTCGCCTGCCTCGAACCGGGGGTTCGGGTCGTCGCCCCACCCGGCCTCGTAACCCCGCACGAGCAGCGAGTAGGCCTCCTTGACGTAGTACGTCTCGTCGAAGACCAGGACGTGCGGTCGGCCGAGGTCCCACAGCCGCACGATCGCGGCGAGGGCGGTCACGGCGAGCGGCCACAGCCAGCCCAGGAGGCGCGCGCGCGGTGTGCTGTCGAGCGCGAGCGTGTGCTCCCCGAGCAGGCGGCGCAGGAGCCGGGTCTCGGTGGGCACGATGGGCTCGGCGGGCCCCTCCTCGACCGGTCCGTACGGCGAGGCGGGGACGAGGTCGGGGAGCACGGCTGCGTCGTCGTCGTCGGGGGTGCGCGGCACCCGGTCATCGTAGGGGGCTGTGCTGAGCCGAGGGCAGGGAACGCGGCGACCGCTCGCTCGTGGTTCAGGCGCCGCAGTGCCGGGGTGCGGGGCGGGCCGTCCGCGAGGTGGCAGGCTTGCAGACGTGACCCTCCCCGACGCAGCGCCGACCGGCCGGCTCGTCCTCGCGGCGACGCCCATCGGCAACGTCGAGGACGCGTCGCCCCGCCTGCGCAGGCTCCTCGCGGAGTCCGAGGTGGTCGCCGCCGAGGACACGCGCCGGCTGCGTGCGCTGGCCGCCCGGATGGGTGTGACGATCGGCGGCCGGGTCGTCAGCTATCACGAGCACAACGAGGGCGAGCGCGCGGGCGAGCTGCTCGACGTCGTCCGGGGCGGGGGCACCGTCGTGGTCGTGACGGATGCCGGCATGCCGTCGGTCTCCGACCCCGGGTTCCGGGTCGTCGCGGCGGCCGTCGAGGCGGGCGTGCCGGTGACCGCGGCGCCGGGTCCGAGCGCGGTGCTCACGGCGCTCGCGCTGTCCGGCCTCCCGACCGACCGGTTCTGCTTCGAGGGCTTCCCGCCGCGCAAGCCGGGCGAGCGCGCACGAGCTCTTGCCGAGCTCGCGACCGAGCGCCGCACGCTGGTGTTCTTCGAAGCACCCCACCGCCTGGGCCAGACCCTGGCGGCGATGGCCGACGCGTTCGGTGCGCAGCGGCCCGCCGCGGTGTGCCGCGAGCTGACCAAGACGTACGAGGAGGTCGTGCGCGGTCCGCTCGCCGACCTCGCGGCCTGGGCGGTCGCGGGCGAGGTGCGCGGCGAGATCGCGATCGTGGTCGGCGGCGACGTCGGGCACCCGGCGGCGACCACGGCCGACCTCGTCGCGGAGGTGCTGGCGCGCGCGGATGCCGGGGAGCGGCTCAAGGACGCCGTGGCCGACGTCGCGGAGACCGCCCGGGTTCCGAAGCGCGAGCTGTACGCGGCGGCCCTGGGCGCGCGCACCCGGTCGACCGAGTCGTGACGGGCGTCGCAGCCACCGGGGAGCTGCTCGAGGAACACGCCGACGGCCCCCGCTCGGCCCTGCAGGCACCCAGCGCGCAGGCGCGCTGAGCCGTCCGGCTCACACCGCGGACGACGCGACCAGCTCGACCCCGGCGGCGGCGAGCTCGGTGCGCGCGGCGGCGCCCTGCTCGGGGGTGACCGGGACCGTCAGGTCGGTGAGCACCCGCGTGGCCAGGCCGAGCGTGTGGGCGTCGAGGGCCGTGGCCTTGACGCAGTGCGACTCGGCGATGCCGACGACGTCGACCGCCTCGATCCCGGCGTCTCGCAGCACCGTCTCGAGTGTGCGGCCCCGCGGGTCCGTCCCCTCGAAGCCCGAGTAGGCGGCGGCATACGCACCCTTCCGGACGCTCGCGTCGGGGTGAAGGTCGGCGAGGGCCGGGTGCAGCTCGGCCTCGGCGGTCCCGGCGACACCGTGCGGCGGCCAGGTGTCGACGTAGTCGGGTGTGTCGCTGAAGTGGGCGCCCGGGTCGACGTGCCAGTCCTGGGTCGTCACGACGGCGTCGTAGCGGTCCCGGTGCGCCGCGGCATAGGCCGCGATGGCGCCGGCGACCGCGTTGCCGCCGGCGACCGCGAGCGCCCCGCCCTCGCAGAACGTGGGCTGGACGTCGACGACGAGCAGTGCGCGGCGGACGGCGTCGGTCGTGCCGTCGTCGGCTGGGGTGGGGTGGGTCGTGGTCATGGCCGGTGCTCCCGCGGGTCGTCGTGCGGCTGGGCGTTCCCACCTTCTCAGATCCGCGCGGCGTCGCCATCGGGCGCTAGCGTGCCTCTATGGAGTTCCGTCGCATCCCCGGTCTGCCGCCCTACGTCTTCACCATCATCGAGGCCCTCAAGCTGGACGCCCGGCGAGCGGGGCGCGACGTGATCGACCTCGGCTTCGGCAACCCCGACCTGCCGAGCCCGCCGATCGCCGTCGACAAGCTCGTCGAGGCAGCCCAGCTCGCGAAGAACCACCGGTACTCGTCCTCGCGCGGCATCCCCAAGCTGCGCCAGGCGGTCGCGGACCTCTACCTGCGGCGGTTCGGGGTCACGCTCGACCCCGAGACGGAGATCATCTCGACGATCGGTGCCAAGGAGGGGTTCAGCCACCTCATGTGGGTGCTGCTGCAGCCCGGCGACGCGGCGATCGTGCCGACCCCCAGCTACCCGATCCACATCTGGGGTCCGTACTTCGCGGGGGCCGACGCGCGGCAGGTGCCGATCGGCGACGGCGACGACGGGTCCGGGTACATCGACCGGGTCATGGAGGCGTGGGAGCTCGGCTGGCCGAAGCCGCGCGTCGTGGTGCTGTCGTTCCCGCACAACCCCACGACGACGACCGTCGACCTGCCGGACCTCCAGCGGCTCGTCGACTGGGCGCGCGAGCGCGACGTCGTCCTCGTCCACGACCTGGCGTACGCGGACATGTGCTTCGACGGGTGGACGCCGCCGTCGATCCTGCAGTGCGTGGGCGGCAAGGAGGTCGCGGTCGAGCTCTACTCGATGACGAAGTCGTTCTCGATGGCCGGCTGGCGCGTCGCGTTCCTCGTCGGCCGGCCCGACGTCGTCGGCGCGCTCGCGAAGCTCAAGAGCTACCTCGACTACGGCACGTTCCAGCCGATCCAGATCGCGGCGACAGTGACCCTCAACGAGGCCGTCGACTACCCGACCGAGCTCAGCGCCGTGTACGAGTCGCGGCGCAACGCGCTCGTCGACGGGCTCGGTCGCATCGGCTGGGACATCATCAAGCCGCGGGGCACGATGTTCGCCTGGGCCAAGATCCCCGAGCCCTACGCGGACCTGGGCTCGATCGAGTTCGCCGAGCTGCTCGTGCGCGACTGCGACGTCGCCGTCTCGCCCGGGATCGGGTTCGGACCCGGCGGCGACGGGCACGTGCGGTTCGCGCTCATCGAGAACGAGCAGCGCATCGCCCAGGCGATCCGTGGGCTGCGTCGGGGGCTCACCCGGCTCTGACGTCTCACAGGGACAGGGCCGACCTGTCCGGCGGGGGAGGACCGATGCGTGCGCCGAGTCGTCGCCTGACCGTCCGTGCCGCTGCGGGTCTCGTCGCGCTCGCAGGCGTCACGGCGTGCACCGCGGGCAGCCCGTCGGACGGCGCATCGTCGGTCGCGGCCTCGACCCCAGTCGCCACCGCGGCCGGCCCGACCGTGGTCCCGGTCCCTGCGACGTCGTCATCCTCCCCGGTGGCCGTGCGCGGCGAGATCGGCGACGTCCGCGAGCTGGCGACGGGGCTCGACGTCCCGTGGGGCCTGGCGTTCCTCCCCGACGGCCGCGCGCTCGTGACGCAGCGCGGCAAGGGCAGCATCGTCGCGGTCGAGGCCCGAGGCGCAGGTCCGGCGACCGTGAGCGAGATCAGTGGCCCGGGTGCCGCGACGATCCGCACAGCGACGGCGGCGCGCGGCGAGGGCGGGCTGCTCGGGATCGCGGTGCGGCCCGACGCGGACGGCACCGAGCGGGTGTTCGTCTACGTCACGACCGACCGGGACAACGAGGTGCTCAGCGCGCGCCTCGACGGCGCGATGCTCGGGGAGACCACCGTCGTGCTCGCGGGGATCCCGAAGGGGTCGAACCACGACGGCGGCCGCCTCGCGTTCGGCCCGGACGGCTACCTCTACGTCACGACGGGCGACACCGGCGACCGTGCGCTCGCGCAGGCCCCGGCGAGCCTCGGTGGCAAGATCCTCCGGGTCACGGCCGACGGTGCACCCGCACCCGGCAACCCGACGGCCGGCTCACCCGTGTGGAGCCTCGGTCACCGCAACGTGCAGGGGATCGGGTGGGCGGCGGACGGCCGGATGTTCGCGTCCGAGTTCGGGCAGGACACGTGGGACGAGCTCAACGTCATCGTGCCCGGCGGCAACTACGGCTGGCCGCTGGTCGAGGGCGACGCGGGCACGGCGGGGGACGGCTTCATCCGCCCCGTCGCCACGTGGGCGACCGACGACGCGTCGCCGAGCGGGCTGGCGGTCACGACCGAGGGCGTGTACCTCGCGGCTCTGCGCGGTGAGCGGCTGTGGCGCGTCCCTCTCCTGCCGGGCGCGGTCGGCACGCCGGGGGCGTTGCTGGTCGGCACCTACGGACGGCTGCGGAACGTCGCGGTCGCGCCCGACGGGTCGTTGTGGGTGCTCACGGGGAACACCGACGGCCGTGGCAACGTGCGCGCGGGTGACGACCGGCTGCTGCGCGTCGCCATCGTGTGACACGGGACTCCGACGACCGCACCGCCTGCTCACGCCTACGATGTCGCCATGCCTGAGGCCACCCCCATGTTCTACCTGACGACGCCGATCTACTACGTGAACGACGCCCCCCACATCGGGCACGCGTACACGACGGTCGCGGCCGACGTCATCACGCGCTGGCACCGCCAGCGCCAGGAGCCGGTGTGGTTCCTCACCGGGACAGACGAGCACGGCCAGAAGGTCATGCGCACGGCCGAGGCGAACGGGGCGACCCCGCAGGAGTGGGCGGACCGTCTGGTCGAGACCGCCTGGAAGCCCGTCCTGAAGACGCTCGACGTGCGCAACGACGACTTCATCCGGACCACGCAGGAGCGCCATGAGACGCGCGTACAGGCCTTCATCCAGGACTTGTACGACAAGGGCGAGATCTACGCGGGCTCCTACGAGGGTCCCTACTGCGTGGGCTGCGAGGAGTACAAGCTGCCCGGGGATCTCGTCGACGGCACCGGGGAGTATGAGGGGCACAAGGTCTGCGCCATCCACGGGATCCCCGTCGAGATGCTCTCGGAGGAGAACTACTTCTTCCGGATGAGTGCCTACACGCAGCGCCTGCTCGACTTCTACGAGGCGAACCCGACGTTCGTGCAGCCCCCGAGCGCACGCAACGAGGTGATCTCGTTCGTCAAGCAGGGCCTCCAGGACCTCTCGATCTCCCGGAACACGTTCGACTGGGGAATCCCGATCCCGTGGGACACCAGCCACGTCCTGTACGTGTGGTTCGACGCGCTGCTCAACTACGCGACGGCGGTCGGCCTCGACTCCGACGACCCGGCAGACAAGGAGCAGTTCGCGCGGACGTGGCCCCCGAGCGTGCACCTCGTCGGCAAGGACATCCTGCGGTTCCATGCGGTGATCTGGCCTGCGATGCTCATGGCCGCGGGCCTGCCGCTGCCCGGCCAGGTGTTCGCACACGGCTGGCTGCTCGTCGGCGGCGAGAAGATGAGCAAGTCGAAGCTCACGGGCATCGCACCGAGCTCGATCATCGACACGTTCGGCTCGGACGCGTTCCGGTTCTACTTCCTGCGCGCGATCGTCTTCGGCCAGGACGGCTCGTTCTCGTGGGAGGACCTGCACGCGCGCTACACCGCCGAGCTCGCGAACGGCTTCGGCAACCTGGCCTCGCGCGTCGCCGCGATGATCGGCAAGTACTTCGGCGGGACGCTGCCCGACGCCGGTCCGCTCACGCCGGCCGAGGCGCACGTGGCGGCCGTCGCCGCGCGCGCTGTCGTCGACGCCGAGGCGGCCATCGACCGGCTCGCGCTGAACGAGGCCATCGCGGCGATCTGGACCCTCGTCGAGACCACGAACGGCTACCTCACCGAGCAGGAGCCCTGGAAGGTCGCGAAGGACCCCGCCGAGGTGGACGCCGCCGGGGCGAGCGTGCCGGGTGGCCGGCTCGCCACGATCCTGGTCACGGCCGCCGAGGCGCTCCGTGCACTCGCGGTGCTGCTGGCGCCCGTGACCCCGAAGGCCGCCGAGGCGCTGTGGGAGTCCCTCGGGGCCGAGCCGGTGCTCGGTCCGCTCGCGGCGCAGCAGGTCGCCGACGCGGGTCGGTTCGGGCAGCTGCCCGCCGGGACCGTCGTGACCAAGGGCGCGTCGCTGTTCCCGCGGATCGAGGAGCCGGCCGCGTCGTGAGCCGGTCGCGCACGCGCGAGCGCGGCTGGCCGCCGGACCCGGAGCCGCTCGGGTCGTCGGTCGTCGACAACCACACGCACCTCGAGTCCCTGCTCGACTTCCCGGTCGACGACCCCGACGGCCCGCGCACGCTCGACGACCACCTGGAGCGTGCCGCGACCGGGGGCGTGACTCGGATCGTCCAGGTCGGCTGCGACCTCGACGCCGCGGCGTGGACGGACCGTCTGCTCCGCTCGTCGGCCGCCGGCGACCAGGCCGGCCCGCGGGTCGGCCTGCTGGGAGCCGTCGCGATCCACCCCAACGAGGCCGTCCTGCACGCGGGCGTCCGCGAGGTCGCGCCCGACGGCCTCGAACCGTCGTCCGCCGAGCGCCATGAGGTCGGGCTGGACGACGCCATCGCGGCGATCGCGGAGATCGCGCGCGGCAACGACCGGGTGCGCGCGATCGGCGAGACCGGGCTCGACCACTTCCGTGCCGGTCCGCAGGGGCGGGCGGTCCAGGTCGAGGCGTTCCGCGCTCACATCGCGCTCGCCAAGGAGCTCGGCCTCGCGCTGCAGATCCACGACCGCGACGCGCACGGGCAGGTCATCGAGGTGCTCGAGCGGGACGGCGCCCCGGACCGCACGGTGTTCCACTGCTTCTCGGGGGACGCCGCTCTGGCGCGGTACTGCGCGGCGCGCGGGTGGTACCTGTCCTTCGCGGGCCCGGTGACGTTCGGCGCGAACGACGACCTGCGCGAGGCCCTGCGGGCCGTCCCGCTCAGCCAGGTGCTCGTCGAGACCGATGCGCCCTACCTGACGCCCCACCCGTACCGCGGGCGGCCGAACGCGCCCTACCTGCTGCCCCATACGGTCCGGCGGATCGCGGCGGAGCTCGACCTCGACGTCGACCACCTGTGCCGGACGCTCACCGCGACGTCCGAGTCGGTCTACGGAAAGTGGCAAACCGGGCGAACCGGGTGAGACAAGGGTGAGAAGTCGGGCAGATGTCCAGGGGCGACTTCCGGTCCGGGTCACGGATCGGTTACGGTCGGGTCGGCCGCCGGTAGCGCCGGACGGGTCGGGTCCGACCCGATGACGAGTCAGAACGCCTGCACGATCACGAGGAGTCCTCTGTGCCACCGCTCGATCCGCCGCAGACGCGACGCGAACGAGCACGCGCAGAGCAGGCCCTGGCCTCGCGCTCCGCACCGCTGGGCCGCACGGCCCGGCTGGGTGCCCAGGCCGTCGTGCTGGCCCTCGTCGTCGGCGCCACGAGCGCCTTCACCGTCCTGCACAAGTCCGTGACCGTCGACGTCGACGGGGCGACCGTGCAGCTCAGCGCGTTCGGTCGGACGGTCGGAGACGTCCTCGCGGACGGCAAGATCCGCGTCGGCGACCGCGACCTGGTCGCGCCGGGCCTCGGTGAGTCGATCAGCTCGGGTTCCCAGGTCGTCGTCCGCCACGCCCACGAGATCGCGGTCGAGGTCGACGGCAAGCCCCAGACGGTGTGGACCACGGCGCTGACCGTCGGTGAGGCGGTCGAGGGCCTCGACCTGCGCGGCGGTCAGACGCTCCTCTCGGCATCGCGCTCGGCGTCGCTCGGACGTGAGGTCCTGCGGGTCTCGACCCAGAAGACGATCCACCTCGTGGTCGACGGGCAGGTCATCGACGGCGTGAGCAGCGCGGCGACCGTCCGCGAGGCGCTCCGCGAGATCGGTCTCGTGCTCGACGAGGGCGACGAGGTCTCGGTCCCGCTCGACGCGACCGCGGTCGACGGGCTCGTCGTGCTGGTCACGCGCGCGCACCAGGGCGGGCAGACCGTCACCGAGGCCGTGCCGTTCGACACCACCGAGGTCGACGACCCGACGCTCGTCACCGGGAACAAGGTCATCAAGACGCGTGGCAAGGCCGGCGTCCGCACGACGACGTACTCGACGTCGATCGTCGGCGGCGCGGTGGTCGACCGGAGCGTGGTGGCCTCGACGCTGACCGTCGTGCCGGTGACCCAGGTCGTCCGGGTCGGCACCAAGGCACTGCCCGACCCGGCGGCCGTCGCGGTCGCCCCTGGCAGCGCGCAGGAGATCGGCAAGGAGCTGGCGGCCGCCCGCGGCTGGGGCGACGACCAGTTCGCGTGCCTGCTGCCGCTGTGGAGCCACGAGAGCGGCTGGCGGGTCGATGCCGCGAACGCGTCGTCGGGCGCGTACGGCATCCCCCAGGCGCTCCCCGGATCGAAGATGGCGAGCGTCGCCGACGACTGGCGGACGAACCCCGCGACCCAGATCACGTGGGGCCTGAACTACATCGGCGGACGCTACGGCACGCCGTGCGGCGCCTGGTCGTCGTTCCAGGCCAAGGGCTGGTACTGACCCCTGCGGCGCCTCCGCCGGCGCCCACGAGGCGTACCCGGAATCGGGGAGCGACACGCCGCCGGAGCGGGTGAACCTGGTCACATGTCTTGGAGACGCGTCGCCAATCAGTTACGGTTCCGTGTCGCATAGTTGAGAGTCCGACGCCGTCCGCGGCCCCGACGATCGCCGTGCGACCGGCCCAGAGGCTCTCGCCGACCGGGTCGTGACGGCCGGATCGAGGATCCGGGACCGACGGGCGCGTCCTCCCTCCAGGACCCGCTCCGCATCGCGCCACGTCGTGGCGTCGCGCCGTCGGGTGCCGCCAGCGGCGCATCCCGCACCTCGTGCCCGGACCCCGCGACGTCTGGAACCACGTGAACCGTACGACTCGTCCCGCCGGCCTCGCCGCGCGTGCCACCGCCCCGCTGTCCGCCCTCCGCACACGACTCTCCGCCGGCACCTCCGGCGAAACCTCCCGCGAGACCCGCAGGGGCCGCGTCCGACTGATCGCCGGCCTCGCCGCGATGACCGTCCTCGCGACCGGCACCGCCGTCTACGCCCAGGTGAACAAGACCGTCACGCTCGACGTCGACGGCGTCGCCTCCACCGTCACGTCCTACTCGGGTTCCGTCGACGGCCTCCTCGCCCAGAACGGCATCACGCTCGGCGAGCGCGACACGGTCGCCCCCGCCGGAGCGCTCCGGGAAGGTGCCGACATCGTCGTGCGCCACGCGCATCAGGTGACCGTCATGACCGACGGCGTCCAGCAGACCGTCTGGACCACCGCGCTGACGGCGGCCGAGGCGCTCGACACGCTCAGCGCCCGCGGCGCGGACGTCCAGCTCGTGGCCTCGCGGTCGACCGAGCGTCGCAGCCCGTTCCTCGCGCTCGAGCTCACGATCGACGGTCCCGCGCACGTGCAGGTCGACGGGACGACGCTGACCGCGGCCGACGGGTCGACGACCGTCGCCCAGGTGCTCGACCAGCTCGGGATCACGCTCGGCGACCTCGACACCGTGGCCGTCAAGCCCGCGCCCGACGGCGTGCTTGTCGTCGTCAGCCGCGTCGTCGTGCAGGACGTGACGACCACCACGGAGATCCCCGCGGCGACCGTGACGCAGGACGACCCGGCGCTCGTCGTCGGCAAGAAGGTCGTCACGACGAAGGGTGTCGCCGGGGTACGCACGGTCGTCGAGACCGTGACCACCGTGGACGGCGTCGAGACCGCGCGCGTGCCCGTCTCCGACCAGGTCACCCAGGCCGCGGTCGACGAGGTCGTGCACGTCGGCACCAAGCCCAAGCCCGTCGTCACGGCTGCGCCCAAGGTGGCAGCCGCTGCCGGGACACCGGTCGCTGCCGGCGGGAGCGCCGACTCGCTGAACTGGGCCGCGCTCGCGCGGTGCGAGTCCGGCGGCAACCCGACGATCGTCTCGAGCAACGGGCTGTACTACGGCCTGTACCAGTTCTCGGTGGGGACCTGGCAGGCCGTCGGCGGGGCAGGTCTCCCGTCGCAGGCCTCGGCCGACGAGCAGACCTCTCGCGCGAAGATGCTCTACAACCGCTCGGGCGCGGGCCAGTGGCCGGTCTGCGGGAAGAACCTCTTCAGCTGAGGCGAGGTGGGTCCGGGGGGCCGTAGGCTCGGGCGCATGACCGAGAACCCCGGACCCCTGCTCGGGCCCGCGGAGATCCGGCAGCTCGCCGAGCGCGCGGGCCTGCGGCCCACCAAGACGCTCGGGCAGAACTTCGTGCTCGACGGCGGCACCGTGCGCAAGATCGTCCGGCAGGCGCAGATCGAGCCGGGCGAGCGCGTGGTCGAGGTCGGACCCGGCCTCGGGTCGCTCACGCTGGGCCTGCTCGAGGCCGGCGCGAGCGTCGTCGCGGTCGAGATCGACCCGGTGCTCGCCCGGCTGCTGCCGTCGACCATCGCCGCCCATCAGCCCGACGCGGCCGCGCGGCTCACGGTCGTGGGCGCCGACGCGCTCGACGTCCGCGAGCTGCCGGGCCAGCCGCCGACGGCGCTCGTCGCGAACCTGCCCTACAACGTGTCGGTGCCGGTCCTCCTGACGTTCCTGGAGCGGTTCGGGACGCTCGAACGTGTCCTGGTCATGGTCCAGGCGGAGGTCGCCGACCGTCTCGCCGCACCACCCGGCGGCCGCGTGTACGGCGTGCCGTCGGCCAAGGTCGCCTGGTACGCGTCGGCCCGCCGCACCTCGACGATCGGTCGCTCGGTGTTCTGGCCCGTCCCGAACGTCGACTCGGCCCTCGTCCGGCTCGACCGGCGCGAGCCGCCCGTGACCGCCGCGACGCGGGAGCAGGTGTTCGCGGTCGTCGACTCGGCGTTCGCTCAGCGGCGCAAGATGCTCCGCTCGGCGCTCGCGCAGCTCGCGGGATCGCCCGAGGCCGCCGTGCGCGCGCTCGAGGCGGCCGGCGTCGACCCGCAGTCGCGCGGGGAGCGCGTCGACATCGACGGCTTCGCGCGCATCGCGACCGCGCTGGCCGCCCAGCGTCCGGCCGAGGCCGCGGCCGCGCCGGGGACGGTGGACCGGTGAGCCTGATCAGGCCCGAGGCCCGCTCCGAGCGCGAGGTCCGCGTGCGCGCGCCCGGCAAGGTCAACCTCTCGTTGCGCGTCGGCCGCCGCGAGCCCGACGGGTACCACCCGCTCTCGACCGTGTTCCAGGCCGTCTCGGTCTATGAGGACGTCGTCGCGAGCGCCGCGACCGGGCTGACCGTGACCATCAGCGGCACGCAGGCCGACCGGGTCCCGACGGACGAGACGAACCTCGCAGTGCGCGCCGCCCGTGCGCTGGCCGACCACGTCGGTCTCGACGCCGACGTGCACCTGCACCTCCACAAGGAGGTCCCGGTCGCCGGCGGCATGGCGGGCGGGTCGGCCGACGCGGCAGCGACCCTCCTCGCGTGCGACACGCTCTGGCGCACCGGGCTGCCGCGCGAGGTCCTCCACGAGCTCGCGGCGCGGCTCGGATCGGACGTGCCGTTCGGCCTGCTCGGGCACACGGCCATCGGCACCGGACGCGGCGACCAGCTGGCCCCTGCGCTGAGTCGCGGCGAGTACCACTGGGCGTTCGCGCTCCAGGCCGACGGGCTGTCCACGCCGCGGGTGTACGCGCGGTTCGACGAGCTGCACCCCACGGTGCGTGCGGTGCCGGGTTCGGACGTCGCGCTGCTGCAGGCCCTGCGTGCGGGTGACCCGCACGCGGTCGGCCTCGCGCTGCACAACGACCTGCAGGAGGCCGCGCTCGACCTCGAGCCCGGGCTCGCGGAGGTGATCGCCGTCGCGCACGACGCGGGTGCGCTCGGCGTGATCGTCTCCGGATCGGGCCCCACCGTCGCCGCGTTGGCGCGCAGCCGTCAGCATGCGCTGCTCCTCGCCGCGGCGTTCACCGCCGCGGGCGTCGCCGACTCGGTGCTCACAGCCGTCGGCCCGGTTGCGGGAGCGCGCATCGTCCCGAGCGGGCACGAGTAGCGTCCCTGTGCGGCACCGCACGCCCCTGTGACCCTTCGTATGGAAAGAGCTCGATGGCCCACCTGCTCGGCGCGGACAGCGTCTCCCTGACGCTCGGTACCCGCACACTGCTCGACGACGTGAGCCTCGGCATCGACGACGGCATCCGGACCGGCGTCGTGGGCCCGAACGGTGCCGGGAAGTCGACCCTGCTGCGCGTCCTGGCGGGGCTGCGCGAGCCCGACTCCGGCCGCGTCACCCGGGCCGGCGGGGTCCGCGTCGCGCTGCTCGACCAGCGCGACGAGCTGCCGGCGGGATCCACGGTCGGCGACCTCGTGCACGGCGACGCCGAGGAGCACACGTGGGCGACGGACCCGCGGATCCGCGAGGTGCACGCGGGTCTCCTGCGCGACCTCGAGCTGACCGACGACGTCGCGACGCTCTCGGGTGGCCAGCGCCGTCGGGTCGCGCTCGCGGCGTTGCTCGTGCGCGACGACGAGATCCTGCTCCTGGACGAGCCGACCAACCACCTCGACGTCGAGGGGGTCGCGTGGCTCGCCGAGCACCTCACCGCCCGGTACGCGCGCAGCAACGGCGCCCTCGTGGTCGTCACGCACGACCGCTGGTTCCTCGACGCGGTCTGCACGCGGATGTGGGAGGTCAACGACGGTGGTGTCGAGGCGTACGAGGGCGGCTACGCCGCGTACGTGCTCGCCCGGGCCGAGCGCGCACGGTCGGCGTCGGTCACCGAGGACAAACGCCAGAACCTGCTGCGCAAGGAGCTCGCGTGGTTGCGCCGCGGGGCGCCCGCACGCACGTCCAAGCCGAAGTTCCGGATCGACGCGGCCACCGCGCTCATCGCCGACGAGCCCGAGCCGCGCGACCGTCTCGAGCTGACCCGGATGGCCACGAGCCGGCTCGGCAAGGACGTGCTCGACCTCGAGGACGTCACGATGCGGTTCGGGGACGCACCGCCGCTCCTCGACCACGTCACGTGGCGGCTCGGCCCGGGCGACCGGTACGGCGTCGTGGGCGTGAACGGCGCGGGCAAGACGACCCTCCTGCGCCTGCTGTCGGGGACGCAGGACCCGACGTCGGGCCGCGTCAAGCGGGGCAAGACGGTCCAGACCGCGGAGCTCACGCAGGACGTCGAGGACCTCGACGAGCTCGCCGACCTGCGCGTCGTCGAGGTCGTCGAGCGGGAGAAGCGGACGGTCGTCGCGGGCGGCAAGGAGCTCACGGCGGCGCAGCTCGTCGAACGGCTCGGCTTCACCAAGGACCGCGCACGCACGCCGGTGCGCGACCTGTCGGGCGGTGAGCGACGGCGCCTGCAGCTCCTGCGGCTGCTCGTCGGCGAGCCCAACGTGCTGCTCCTCGACGAACCGACCAACGACCTCGACACCGACACGCTCGCCGCGCTCGAGGACCTGCTCGACGGGTGGCCCGGGACGCTGATCGTCGTCTCGCACGACCGGTACCTCCTCGAGAGGGTGTGCGACCGCCAGGTCGCCCTGCTCGGGGACGGCACGATCCGGGACCTCCCCGGCGGCGTGGAGCAGTACCTCGAGCTGCGCCGCACCGCGACGGCCGACGAGTCGGGCGCGGCCAAGGTCGCCGCAACGTCGGGCACCTCGACCCGCCCGGCGGCGGTCGACGACGGGTCGGGCGACGCGGGTCCGACGAGCGCCGCCGACGCCCGCGCGAGCCGCAAGGAGCTCCAGCGGATCGAGCGCCGCCTCCAGCTGCTCGCCCGCAAGGAGACCGACCTCCACGAGCGCATGGTCGGGGTCGCCGACGACTACGTGAAGCTCGGTGCGCTCGAGGTCGAGCTGCGCGCGGTCCACGACGAGCGGTCGACCCTGGAGGAGAGATGGCTCGAGGTCGCGGAGGACGACTGACCCGGTCGTCCGCAGCCCGCGTGCTGCTGGTCGTGACGGGTCTGCTTGCGTTCGCCGTCCGGATCGGACCCGTCGTCGCCGCCGGCCTGCTCCGCGGCGCGATGTCCTACGACGAGGGTGTGCACCTGCAGGTCGCACAGCGGCTGCTCGCCGGGCAGCTGACCTACCGCGACGTCCTGTTCGTGCACCCGCCCGGCGTGGTGCTCGCCCAGGTGCCGATCGCATGGCTCGGTCAGCTCGTCGGCGAACCGAGCGCCCTCGCGGTGAGCCGCTGCCTCGCCGCGGGCATCGCTGCCCTCACGGCGGTCCTGGTCGCGCGGCTCCTGCTGCCGCGCGGGCTGCTTGCCGCGGGCACCGGCGGCGCGGTCGCGGCGCTGTTCGGCCCTGCGGTGGCGGCCGACCGGGTCGCGCTGCTCGAGGGAGCGCTCTCCCTCGGGCTCGTCGTCGCGCTGAGCGCCCTGGCCGCAGTCGGGCGGCCGAGCCGGACGGTGTCCACGGGGCAGGTGCCGGCACTCGAGGCGGTCGCGGCGACCCCGGCCCGGACGTCCGCCCTGTCGGACCGCTCGCGGCGCGCCCTCGTCGTCGGCGGTGCCGCGATCGGGCTCGCCGCGGCGGTCAAGATCTGGGCTCTGGTCGACGTCGTGCTGCTCGTCGCGATGGTGGCGATCCGGCACGGCCGGTCGGCGGTCTGGCGCTGGGCCGCGGGGTGCGTAGCGGCGATCCTCGTCGTCGTCGGTCCGTTCGCACTGCTCGCCCCCGGGTCGATGTGGCACGACGTCGTCGGCGCGCAGCTGCATCGCCCGCGTCCGCAGGGCGAGTCGCTCGACGCGCTCGTGACCCGGGTCGCCGCGCTCGAGCCGATCGCCGGTCTCGGTGGGCGATGGCCGGACACGCTCGTCGTCGGGGTGATGGCACTCGTCGTCGGCGGGCTGCTGGTCGCACTCGTGCGCCTCGGGCTGAGGTTCCGGACCTCGGCGAACCGGTGGTCCGACCCGGTCTGGTGGCTCGTCATCGGAGCTGCGCACCTCGCGGCGCTCGTGGTGGCACCGTCGCACTACCTGCACTACGACGCGTTCCTCACCGTGCCGCTCGCGCTGGTCCTCGGGGCGGGCGCCGGCTGGGGTGCTCGGCGCGTGGTGGGGCGGGCGTCGGCGGTCCGGCTCGGCGCCGTGCTCGCCGCGGTCCTCGTGACGCTCGCCTCGACGCTTCCGGCGCTGAGCCCGGGTGCGGCGGTGTCGGCGACGGTCCTCGCCCGCGAGGCGCACGGCTGCGTGTGGGTCCGCGAGGTCCAGTTCCTCATCGTCGCGAACCTGTCCCGGCAGCAGATCGAGCGCGGCTGCCCGGGGCAGCCCGACCTCTTCGGCCTGACGATGGCGACCTATTCAGAACCGGAACCGGCCGTGGCGCTCGCGGCTCTGGACCGCGAGGTCGCGCACCAGCTCGCGCAGAGCGACGTGGCGTTCCTGCTGGCCGAAGACCCCCGCAGGGACCTCGGGCCGGTCGCGCGCCGGTACCTCGCCCGCCACTTCGTCGCCGGTCCGACCACGGGCAGCGTGCAGGTCTGGCGCCGGATCGACCCGGTGGGCAGCCTGCTGGGCAGCGCGCTGGGCATCGCGCTGGGCTGAGCCGTCTGGTGGTGCACGGCCCGTGCGGCTGCGTGGTCGGGTGCGCGCCGGTTCAGGGGGCGTCGAACGGCGCGACGAGGTCGCGCAGCAGGTCGGCGAGCCGCACGCGGTCCGCCTCCGCCAGGTCTCCGAGCAGTCCGCGCTCGATCATCAGCAGGTCGGCCATCGCGTCGTCGACCCGGGCGAGGCCGAGCGGCGTCAGCTCCACGAGCACCCCGCGCCGGTCATCGGGGGACGGCCCGCGCTCGACGAGGCCGCGCTCCGTCAGCCGGTCGATGCGGTTCGTCATCGTGCCGCTCGTCACGAGGGTCTGCGTGAGCAGCGCGCCGGGGGACAGGCGGTACGGCGCACCGGCGCGCCGCAGCGCGGAGAGGACGTCGAACTCCCACGTGTCGAGCCCGTGCCGCGCGAACGATCCGCGCCGGGCGAGGTCGAGGTACCGCGCGAGCCGGGTCACCCTGGACAAGACGGTCAGCGGGGTCACATCGAGGTCGGGGCGCTCACGGGCCCACGCCGCGACGATGCGGTCGACCTCGTCACGCGGACGCTCGACGACGGCGTCGGCCGCGTCTGGATCTCCGGTGCTGTCAGCCGTCATGACCTGAGGTTACTTGACGTCGAGATACTTCTGCGTCAGGCCTCGAGCGGAGTGATCAGGGTCGGATGACGCTCGAGCCCGGCCAGGCCGTTCCAGGCGAGGTTGACGAGGTGTGCCGCGACCTCGTGCTTGTCCGGGCTGCGCGCGTCGAGCCAGTACTGGCCCGTCAGCGCGACCATGCCCACGAGCATCTGGGCGTAGATCGGCGCCGTCTTCGGGTCGAGGCCCTGACGTGTGAACTGGTCGGCGAGCAGGTGCTCGACCTGGGTCGCGACGTCGCCGATCAGGCTCGAGAACGTGCCGGTGGCCTGGGCGACGGGTGAGTCCCGGACGAGGATCTGGAAGCCGTCCGTCGACGTCTCGATGTACGTCAGGAGCGCGAGCGCGGTCCGCTCGACGAGCAGCTTCGGGTGCCCACCCTCCTCGAGCGCGGCGGTGAGCGCGTCGGTCAGCGCACGGGTCTCTCGGTCGACGACGACGGCGTAGACGCCCTCCTTGCCCCCGAAGTGCTCGTAGACCACGGGCTTGGAGACCTGGGCCCGCGCGGCGATCTCCTCGACGCTCGTCCCGTCGAAGCCCTTCTCCGCGAAGAGGCGGCGGCTGACGGTGAGGAGCTGCTCCCGGCGCTGTGAACCGGTCATGCGCGACCTGGGAGGTCGCCTGGTGTCGGAGGTCACGCGCCCATCATGCCGTGCGGAGGCTGGCAGACTGGTCCGCCGACGGCGTGCGGTGCCGGGGCGACCCGGTCCGACCGCCGGTCCGCCCTGGTGTAATGGCAGCACGCAGGCCTTTGGTGCCTTGCGGTCCGGGTTCGAATCCTGGGGGCGGAGCCACCGGTCCGGCGCGCCCGGGCCCGCGCAGCCCCGGGTCAGGGCACCTCAGCCGCCCGTGCGGACCCGGTTCGGACCCCCGACGGGACGGGACGGTCCGTGAGCGGCGGTAGAGTGCACGTGCGCCAGATCCTTCGCCCGGGCATCGGGCAGTTCCGACGGGAGCACACGCAGGTGACCACCCCCCGCCCAGCCGCCGTCATCGTCCTCGCCGCAGGTGAAGGCACACGGATGCGCTCGGCGACACCGAAAGTTCTGCACACGCTCGCGGGTCGCAGCATGCTCGGCCACGCCCTCGCCGCCGCCCGTTCACTCGAGCCAGGCCGCCTCGCCGTCGTCGTGCGGCACGGCCGGGACGCCGTCGCGGCGCACGCCCGTGAGCTTGACCCCGAGGTCCTGCTCGCCGACCAGGACGACGTTCCGGGCACTGGCCGTGCCGTCCAGATCGGCCTGTCCGTGCTCGACGCGGCCACCCAGGCCGCCGTCGCCGGTGCGAGCGCGGGCGACGGTCCCGGCGTCCCCGGCGTCGCGACGCACGCGCGCCTCGAGGGTGCGGTCGTGGTCCTCGCGGGCGACATCCCGCTGCTCGACGGCGGCACGCTCGCGGAGCTGCTCGCGGCGCACACGGCCGACGGCAACGCGGTGACGGTGCTGACGACCGAGCTCGACGACCCCACCGGCTACGGACGGGTCCTGCGCGACGCGGGCTCGGGCGACGTGCTCGGGATCGTCGAGGAGCGCGACGCCGACGCCGACCAGCGCGCGGTCCAGGAGGTCAACTCCTCGGTCTACGTGTTCGACGCGGGCGTCCTGCGCGACGCGCTCGGCCGCCTGGGCCGCGACAACGCGCAGGGCGAGGTCTACCTGACCGACGTGCTGGCGATCGCCCGGACCGCCGGCGGTCGCGTCCGCGCGCTGCGCACCGACGACCCGCTGCTCGTCCAGGGCGTCAACGACCGCGTCCAGCTCGCTGCGCTGCGTGCCGAGCTCAACCGGCGCATCCTCGAGGACTGGATGGTCGCCGGCGTCACGGTCGTGGACCCCGCGACCACGTGGGTCGACGTCGACGTCGAGCTGGCCCGCGACGTCACGCTCCTGCCGGGCACGCAGCTGCACGGCGCGACGGTCGTCGCCGAGGGCGCCACGGTCGGACCCGACACGACGCTCACCGACGTCGAGGTCGGCCCCGGCGCGACGGTGGTCCGCACGCACGGCTCGCTCGCCGTGATCGGTGCCCGCGCGACCGTGGGCCCGTTCGCGTACCTGCGCCCCGGCACGGTGCTCGGCGAGGACGGCAAGATCGGCACGTTCGTCGAGACGAAGAACGCGCAGATCGGCGCAGGCTCGAAGGTCCCGCACCTGAGCTACGTGGGGGACGCGACGATCGGCGAGCAGACGAACATCGGGGCGTCCTCGGTGTTCGTCAACTACGACGGCGTCCACAAGCACCACACGACGATTGGCTCGTACGCGCGGACCGGCTCCGACACCAAGTTCATCGCGCCGGTCACGGTCGGCGACGGCGCGTACACCGGTGCGGGCAGCGTCATCAAGCAGGACGTGCCGCCGGGCGCGCTCGCCGTGAGCAGCGGCACGCAGCGCAACATCGACGGCTGGGTCCTGCGGGCCCGCGCCGGGACGCCGGCCGCCGACGCGGCGGCACGTGCCCTGGCTGCCATCGCCGCGGAGGACCTCTCGCCGCAGGCCCGGGCGGAGCGCGACCGGGCCCAGCTCGCAGCCGGCGGCACGGCACCCACCCCGCCACCGGACCTCCCAGCGCCCCCGGCACCGTTGCGCGATGCCCAGCCGACCACGAAGGACGACGTGTGAACACCGGCATCATCTCGAACGACGGAGAACGACGGCTGGTGCTGATCTCGGGGCGGGCGCACCCCGACCTGGCGGTCGACGTCTCGGAGTCGCTCGGCAGCACCCTCGTCCCGACCACGGCCTACGACTTCGCCAACGGCGAGATCTACGTCCGCTTCGGGGAGTCGATCCGCGGTGCCGACGCGTTCGTCCTGCAGAGCCACGCGGCACCCATCAACCAGTGGATCATGGAGCAGCTGCTCATGGTCGACGCCCTCAAGCGGGCGTCCGCGAAGACGATCACGGTCGTCGCGCCGTTCTACGGCTACGCGCGTCAGGACAAGAAGCACCGCGGGCGCGAGCCGATCTCGGCGCGGCTCATGTCCGACCTGTTCAAGACCGCGGGCGCGGACAGGCTGATGAGCGTCGACCTCCACGCGGCGCAGATCCAGGGCTTCTTCGACGGCCCCGTCGACCACCTCTGGGCGATGCCGATCCTCGTCGAGTACGTCCGCACCCGCGTCGACACGTCGAACGTGACGGTCGTCTCGCCCGACGCGGGCCGCATCCGGGTGGCTGAGCAGTGGGCCGCCAAGCTCGGCGGCGGACCCCTCGCCTTCATCCACAAGACGCGCGACATCAGCCGCCCGAACCGCACCGTCGCGAACCGCGTCGTCGGCGACGTCGAGGGCCGCAGCTGTGTGCTGGTCGACGACCTCATCGACACCGCCGGGACCATCACGGGAGCGGTGCGGGTCCTCCTGGAGGCCGGCGCCAAGGACGTGATCGTCGCCGCCACGCACGGTGTGCTGTCCGACCCGGCTGTCGACCGCCTCATGCAGTGCGGGGCGCGCGAGGTCGTCGTGACCGACACGCTGCCCATCGCGGAGGACCGCCGGTTCCCGCAGCTCACGGTGCTCTCGATCGCGCCCCTGCTGGCCCGCGCGATCCGCGAGGTGTTCGACGACGGCTCGGTGACGTCGCTGTTCGACGGCCAGGCCTGAGCGACCGGCGCTCCTGGCACCCGGCCCGGCGTAGCTCTGCAGCCAACCCCTGCCGACGGCGCGCGACCCAGGTTGGGGATGGGCGCCGCGGCGGGTAAGATCGTCAGGTTGCCTCGGCGAGGGACGTCGGACGGTCAGGACTGCGGGAGATCCGCAGATCGGACCGGACCACCAACTCCGTGATCGACTGGGCAGGACGCCTCCGCGTGCCCGTCCTGCGTCCCGCGTCGAGGCCACCACCACTGCAGGCCCCCATCTGTCGTCGTCCACATCTGGAGTCCCCGTGTCCGAGGTCAAGCTCGTCGCCACCACCCGCACCGACTTCGGCAAGGGTGCGGCCCGCCGCACGCGCCGCGCCGGTCGCATCCCCGCCGTCCTCTACGGGCACGGCTCGGACCCGCTGCACGTGTCGCTCCCGGGCCACGAGACGTTCCTCGCGCTCAAGCAGGCCAACGCGCTGTTCGCGATCGAGATCGACGGCAAGACGACGCTGGCCATCACGAAGGACGTCCAGCGCGAGCCGGTCAAGAACGTCATCGAGCACGTCGACCTCCTGATCGTCACGAAGGGCGAGAAGGTCGACGTCGAGATCCCCGTCGTCGTCGTCGGCGAGTCGTACCCCGGCACGATCCACATCGTCGAGCTGCAGACGCTCGAGCTCGAGGCCGAGGCGACCAACCTGCCGCGGCACGTCGAGGTGTCGATCGAGGGCCTCGTCGCCGGCGACCTCATCACGGCCGGCGCGATCACGCTGCCCGCGGGCGCGACGCTCATCACGGACCCCGAGGCCGTCGTCCTGACGATCTCGGCCCCGCAGACGTCTGCCGCCGACATCGCGGCCGACGCCGCCGTCGCCGACCTGGCTGCCTCGCAGTCCGCGAAGTCCGCCGCAGCCGCCGAGGTCTGAGCAGCCCCACGGGTCACGGCCTCCGGCCGCTGACCTGCGCACGCGATCGCGCCCGGTACCGTTCGACGGTGCCGGGCGCGATCGCGTTCACCGCCGTCGCAGGGCGAACGGAAGGATCGACATGACCGAGGGCCCCTGGCTCGTCGTCGGGCTCGGCAACCCCGGAGCGGAGTACGCCGGCAACCGGCACAACGTGGGCGCGATGGTCGTCGACGAGCTCGCGCGCCGGACCGGCGTCGTCCTCGGCTCCCGTGGCGGAGCGCTGTCGCGTCGTCCGAAAGCCGCTGTCGCCGAGGCCAGGATCGGCGTGCTGCCCGGCGGGGCACCGGGTCCGCGGGTCGTGCTCGCCAAGCCGAGCACCTTCATGAACGTCTCGGGCGGGCCGGTGGCCGCGCTCGCGCAGTACCACGACGTGCCAGCGGACCGCGTCGTCATGGTGCACGACGACCTGGACATCCCCTTCGGCGACATCAAGCTCAAGATCGGTGGCGGCGAGGGCGGCCACAACGGCCTGCGGGACACCACCAAGGCGCTCGGCACGAAGGACTACGTGCGCGTCCGGGTCGGGGTCGGCCGGCCGCCCGGTCGCATGGAGGCGGCCGACTACGTGCTCCGGGACTTCACGGCGGCCGAGCGCAAGGACCTGGCGTGGCTCCTCGATGCTGCGGCGGACGCCGTCGAGCTCGTCGTGACCGAGGGGCTCGAGAAGGCGCAGCTGAGGTACCACACCAAGCCCTGACGCGCGCGAGCGGTTCGGATCCCGTGCGGGCGGCCCGGTCGACCGGGTGAAGCACGACTCCACATGGGTGAAATCGGACATAAGGGTCTATCCGTATCACAACGGGCGCCATAGCCTCCTAGTTGACGACACTCTCGTCCAACTGGGGGACACATGACGATCTTGGACGACAAGAGAGACCTCGCTGAGGGCGTCACCTCCGTGCCGAAGGAGCTCATGGCGGATCGCCGCCGCGTCGCTGCCGGTCCGAGATCCTCTTGGGCGTCCACTCAACCGTTCCTTCCCCGAAGCGATCTCGCCGACCATGGGGACGCCGAGTACTACGGTGACGGCTGGCGCGTCGCAGCCGGGAGATACATCGCCCGGGTCGTGTGCGTCGACGTCCTGGGGTCGACGATCGTCGTCATGACCGTTCTCGTCCTGGCGCACGGAGCGAGAGGTCGCCGGGGTCTGTGGCCGATAGCTGTCGCGCTGGTCTTCGTCGGTCTCCTCCTCGCGTTCGGAGCGTACGACCGTCGGTCGATCGGCGATGGGCCGGAGGAGTTCCGGGCCGTCATGCGGGCGGGAGTCGGCTCCGTGGCAGCTGTGGGGCTCATGAGCGTGGCGGCCGCCTGGGAGATGCCGCGAGAGCTGGTGGGGGGGACGATTCTCGCCATCGTGCCAACGGTCGCGGTCGGCCGGTACTCCTTGCGTCGATCCCTGCACCGGCGACGCGCTCGCGGGGAGGCGATGTCGCGCACGCTTGTCGTCGGCGACGCCCGTTCGGTCCACGGGGTCGTCACCGACCTGCGCGCGGCGCCCTACCACGGGTACTGCATCGTGGGCGTGTGCCTGCCGGCGCTCAAGGAGAAGACGTCCCAGGATGCGATCCCGATCCTGGGTGCGCTCGCCGACATACCCCAGGTCGCCTTCGACCACCACATCGATGTCGTCATCGTCACTGGGAGCAAGCTCGCTGGTGAGGCGCTCCGTCGTCTGTCGTGGGCGCTGGGCCGCTCCGGGGTCGAGCTCGTCGTGGCACCCGGACTCGTGGAGATCCTCGGCCCGCGCGTCCAGCTGCGGCCCACCGCCGGGCTCACCCTGCTCGAGGTCGAGACGACCTCGCCACGGTCGCGCAGGCTCGCCAAGGCTGCACTCGACCGCGCGCTCGGGGCGGTCCTGCTCGCGGCTGCGCTTCCCGCGATCGCCGGCTCGGCCCTTGCCGTGGTGTTGACGAGCTCCGGCGCGCCGTTCTACCGACAGCGGCGTATCGGCATCGACGGGCGAGAGTTCACGATGTGGAAGCTTCGCAGCATGTACCAGGATGCCGACGCACGCAGGGCCACCCTGCTCGGGCAGAGCGACCGCGACGGCCTCATGTTCAAGATGCACGACGATCCGCGTGTGACGCGCGTGGGCCGTGTGCTGCGTCGGTACTCGCTGGACGAGCTCCCTCAGCTGTGGAACGTGCTGCGGGGCGACATGTCCCTCGTCGGTCCGCGACCGCCGCTGCCCGAGGAGGTGGACGCGTACCGTGACGCGGTCAACCGCCGCCTGCGGGTGCGCCCTGGGCTGACGGGCCTCTGGCAGGTCAGTGGTCGGGCGGACCTCACCTGGGATGAGTCGGTCCGGCTCGACCTGCGTTACGTCGACAACTGGTCGGTGGCGATGGACCTCTTCATCCTGTGGAAGACGGCTCGCGTCGTGCTGCGAGGATCCGGAGCGTATTGATGGGCGTGTTCGACCGTGGCGGCTGGCCGCATGCGCCAACTGTCAGCATCCCGGGCCAGGTCCCTGTGGACCCTCCGTTGGCGCGCGTCCTGATCGTCGTGCAGAACCTCTCCGTGCCGCTGGACCGACGGGTATGGCTCGAGTGCCGGACGCTCGTCTCGGCCGGGCATCAGGTCTCGGTCATCTGCCCGCGCGACGAGGGACAGCCCGCGCACCGAACGCTCGATGGGGTCCGGATCCACACCTACAGGCCGCCACGCCCGCGCTCAGGCGTGGGTGGGTACGTGGTCGAATTCCTCTACTGCTGGCTCCGCACTGCCGTGCTGTCGCTCGGCGTCGCGCGTCGCGAGGGCTTTGACGTCCTGCAGGCATGCAACCCGCCCGATACCTACTGGCTGCTCGGGTTGCTGTACAAGGTCCTCGCCGGGAAGCGCTTCGTGTACGACCAGCACGACCTGTGCCCGGAGGTGTACTCCGCCCGGTTCGGTCGTACCGGACTGCTCCACCGGGGCCTTCTCCTGCTCGAGCGCGCCACATACGCGACGGCCGACCAGGTCGTCTCGACGAATCCCTCGTACCAGGAGATGGCTCTGCGTCGGGGACGTGTCCCGGTGGAGCGCACCAGCATCGTCCTCAGCGCTCCCGACCCCGACTCCATGCGTCGGGCCGAGCCCGAGCCCGCCCTCCGGAGCGGACGGGATCATCTCGTCTGCTACCTGGGGATCATGGGTCCCCAGGACGGCGTCGATCGCCTCCTCGGGGCCATCGACCACTACGTGCATGTCCTGGGTCGGACAGACGCGCACTTCGGTCTGCTGGGGTTCGGGGACTGTCTCGACGCGCTGCGTCGAGACAGCACGGCGCGCGACCTGGATGACTACGTGACGTTCACAGGGAAGGTTGGTCCGGAGCAGATCACTCGGTGGCTCTCATCGGCTTCCCTGGGCGTGACGCCCGACCCGAAGAACGAGTTCAACGACAAGTCGACGATGAACAAGACCCTCGAGTACATGGCCTTCGAGCTCCCGGTCGTGGGCTTCGACCTCGTGGAGAATCGTCGCTCGGCGGGCGACGCGGGGCTGTACGTGACGAAGGACGACGATGCTGCTCTGGCCGACGCGATCGCCGAGCTCCTTGACGACCCGGAACGGCGCGCACGGATGGGTGCCCTCGGCCGCAAACGTGTGGAGAGCTCTCTGCGCTGGAGCAAGCAGGAGCCCGCCTATCTTGAGGTGTTTCGGCGGCTGGCGCCGCATTGAGCACACACCGACGAGTCGCAGGAACGCCAGGCTTCCCGCTTCGGTCGGGGGTGAGATCGGTCAGCCGATCGTCTGCCCGGTGTCCATCCACGTGTTCGAGCCGTTCCAGACGATGCCCGGTCCGAGATTTGCGTGCGCACCGTACCGGGCGTCCCGCCCGAATCGGTTGTCGCGGAAGACGCACTGGGCGCCGCGCGTACCGCCGCCTCCCGCATTGACTGTGTAGTTTCCGCCGTTGAGCAGGTTCTGCTCGACCAGGCAGTCGCGGACAGGCGAGTCTTCCTCGCCGAGCATCACCGCGGCGTTGGCCTGTCCGGTCCGGGCGTCGAACGCCTGGAGGTTGTTGCCGCGCAGCACGATCCTTCGCCCACCGACGATCTGTACGGCGTCAGTGTGGTTGTCCCCGACCCTGACTAGGGAGTGGATGAACGAGTTCTCGATGGTCACGTCGTCGCCGGCGATCCTCGGCCCCTCCACCACGTCGTGGATGTTGACGCGCCGAAGGGTGTAGTGGTTGAAGGCGACGGCCGCGCCCCCCTTGGCCTGGCCGTCGATCTCGGAGTCCTCGATCAGGAGGTTCGAGGCGCCGACGATGCGCACAGGGTATTGGCCGGTGTTACGAATGCGCGTGTTGCGGATGACGACGTCATCGGCAGTGACCGTCACCGTTCCGGTGATGTCCAGCCCGTCGATGATGCTGCCGTCCGTGGTCACAGTGATCGACGGGGACGGGCTGAGGACTGCACCGCGAGGTACGCCCGTGGTGCTCTCGTCGGGAACGGCCGGGCGAGGCGGCTGGCCGGCCCCACGGGGTTGGATCGGCTGCACAAGGGTCACGAGCAACGCGACCGCGAGGAGCGTGATTCCTATCCCCGCGCCGACCGCAGCCCGCGGTGGCATCCACCGGCCCGTTGGCCGGGTGGACGCCACCGCGGTGCCCCGAGCTCGGCGGGGACGTACGCCGTCGGACGGGGTCATGCGCCTACGGTATGGCTATCGGTACCCGGCGGGCATCGATCGGCGAACCGTCGAGCGCACGCCGGTTCACCTGATGGGCAAGCCGGTGTCGAACCAGACGTTCGTCGCCTTGTCCCAGACGGTGTTGGGGCCCAGGTTGCCGACAGGTCCATACCTGAAGTCCCTCTGGAACTTGTTGCCCGAGAACGAGCATGCCGCTCCAGTGGTCCCGCCGCCGCCGCCGTTGATGGTCACATTCCCGCCGTCGAAGAGGTTTCCCTCGACCGTGCACGCACGGATCGGGCTGTTTTCTTCGCCGTACTGGAATGCGGCATTGCCGTAGGTCCCGGTCTGCGGGTTGTTCGCCTGGATGGTGTTACCGCGCAGGACGATGTTGGAGCCGCCTGTGGACTGGACAGCGTCGGTGTGGTTGGTGCCCACCTGCAGAACGTTATGAATGTAGGACGCCTCGATCGTGACGTTTCCCCCGGAGATCCTGGGGCCCTCGGCGACATCGTGGATGTTCACCCGTCGCAGCGTGTAGTTGCTGTAGGCGACCGCCGGGTTGCCCCCGCCCTGGCCGTCGATCTCGCTGTCCTCCATGACGAGGCCGGAGCCGTTGACCCTGACCGGGATGCTGCCGGTGTTCTTGATCAGCGTCCTTCTGATGGTGACGTTGTTGGCGTTGACGGTCACTGTTCCGGTGATCTGGAGGCTGTCGATGACAGCGCCGTCCTGACTGATCGTGATCGAGCCGGACGGTGTGAGGGACGTGCCGGCCGGGACCCCGGTGGTCGAAGCGTCCGGGAATCCTGCGGACGACACAGCGACCACCGGAGCGATGACGGGCGCTGGTGCTGTTGAGGTCGACGGCGACGAGGTAGGCGTCGGAGCCACCGGAGTCGCTGTGGCTGTCGCAGTCGGCGTGGCTGTCGCTGTCGCCGTGGCTGTCGCCGTCGGCTGGGGTGTCGCTGCAGCGGTCGGCGTGGGTGTCGGTGTCGGTGTCGCAGTCGGCTTCACCCGATGGGTACGCACGTCCAAGGGGCTGCGCGCCCAGCTGCGTGATGAGTGCCAGACATCAGTGCTTCGCCCGTTGTCCTGGTCGACGTCGACCGCACGCTGCGTCGACGTGTCGAGCTGGGCGACGGCGTGTGGCTCCGAGTGGGCGGCAGTGCCACCCACGACGACGACGGCGCCCACAAGCAGGGCAGCCAAGAGGCCTGCCTTTGCCCCCTTCCCGGTCGAGGGGCGGTGCCGGTCGCGACGGGACCGTGCGGGACGATGTCCGGGCCGTTCACCCGTTCGGCTTAACATGACGTCCAAGTTAGGTGAAATGACTATGGTATGGCAAACGCCCTGGACAAAAGCGGACATATAGCGGTATATTGACAATGTGAATGGCCCCCTCATCACGGTCGTGATGCCCGCGCTCAACGCGGCAGGGACGATCGGCGAACAGCTCGCGGCTCTCGCGGCGCAAGACACGAACCTGCCGTGGCAGCTCGTCGTCGTCGACAACGGATCGAGTGACGAGACCATCGCCATCGCCGAGTCGTTCCGTGCTGGGCTGCGCGACCTGGTTGTCACGACCTGCAGTCGGCCGGGTCCGAGCGCCGCTCGGAATCTCGGCGCTCGCGTGGGTTCCGGAGACCTGTTGCTGTACTGCGACGCGGACGACCGGGTCGCGCCGGGATGGGTGGATGCGATGGCGCGCGCCCTGCAACAGGCGGACGTCGTCGGCGGAGCCTTCGACAACGACACCTTCAACGACGGAGCCATGGAGAGGCACCCCGCCGGGGTTCCCGTCACCGCAGGATTTCTGCCACGAGCGATCACTGCGAACCTCGGTGTACGCAGATCGGCGTGGAGTGCGGTCGGTGGGTTCGCCGAGGACTACGGGTACGGCTCCGAGGACACGGAGTTCTGCTGGAGGCTTCAGGTGGCCGGGTATCGGATCGGGTACGCGGAGCAGGCCGTTGTCGCCTACAGGTACCGCAGCTCGTTGCGAGCAGTCGCGGTCAAGGCGTACAAGAGCGGGCGATCGCGGGCCCGGCTCTTCCGAGACTTCGCACCGCACGGCATGCCTCGACCCCGCCTGACAGGGGTTGCCTGGCGCTGGGTTCGCATCGTGCTCACCGCACCGCTGGTGCCGTTCTCCGTGGGTCGGCGGTGGTGGTGGGTGAACGAGTCGGCTGCCGCGGCCGGTCGTATCGTCGGAAGCGTCAGGTTCCGGGTGCGGTACCTCTGACCGGCACCGCACGTGCTCGACCGGTCGTCGCGACCCGGCGGAGCACGACACTGCATCGGACCAGACGGACGAAGGTGAACGCGGCGGCGTAGCGCGCCTTGGCGGACCGACCTTCCGGGCGATCCCGGCTCCAGACCCTGAGCCACACCGAGGCAGCCGTGCGCGCCTCGTGGCGAGCCGAGGCGAGGAGTTCCGCGCGAGCCGTCGGGCCAGCCTTGTCGGCCAAGCCGATTGCCACCCGCAGGGACTTCTGCCCGAGGTCCCGCCAGCCGGGGCGCGACGGGTGATCGACGATGGCTCGATCGCTGTAGACGAGGTGTCCGCCGGATGCGAGCAGCCGGTTGCCCCAGTCGAGATCGCCACCCGACTTCAGGTTGGCGTCGAAATCGCCGACCCGGTGGAAGCTGGCTGCCCGCACGACGAGGTTCGCCGTGGCAGCAAAGGAGAGCTCGGCGACGTATCTGGCTTGCTGGAAGTCGTGCATGACCTCGTAGAGCTCGGGCCCGGTGGTGGCAGCCGACCCGTGGCGGAACACCAGATGAATCGCGCCACCGACAGCGTCCGGCAGGTCGGCCGCCTCGAGCCGTGCGACCGCGTTGCTCAACCAGTCGGGCCGCGGTCGGCAGTCTGCGTCCGTGAATGCCAGGACGGTGCCCGTGGCGGTGGAGACACCAGTGTTGCGTGCGGCGTACGAGCCCCGCCGTTGCTCAGCGACGAGCCGGAACCGCTCGTCGTCCGGCAGGGCAGGCCGGAGATCGTCGGTCGAATTGTTGTCCACGACCACGACCTCGAACTTGTCGCGCGGGTATTCCTGGGCGGCGAGGGCTGAAAGACACAGGCGCAGGCGGTCGACGTCGTTGTACACCGGCACGACGACGGAGACCGTCGGTGCGTCCGAAGCGGTCCGGGCGCTCATGGGGTCGCCACCTGGGCCCGCCGTCGCGCCCACGCGGCGAACTGCCGGCCCACCCCGGCCCGCGCGCCATGGAGCGTCCTGCGTGCGAGACGAACCCCACGTCGCGCTGGTGCGCGCGGTCCTGTGAGCAGCCGCTCTGCCCGGAACAACGCCCTGTGCAGGTGCTGCGACCAGGGCGAACCGTCGACGAGCACATCGAGGGGAAGCCCCGCGAACCCGAGCCAGCGCCGTTCGTACGTCGTGGGTCCGACCGGAACATCGCCGGGGAAATCCAGGGGAGGGCCAACGAAGTTGTAGCTCCTCGCGAACGGCGGCGCCTGACCGTCGGCGTACCTGTACGCGAACTCGAAGTCAACGATCTTCAGCCCATGCCGGGGGTCCAGCACGAAGTTCTGCGGCTTGGCGTCGACGAGGTCGTACCCCAGCTCGTGGATCCGCCGGAGCACGGCGACCATCTGCCGCAGGATCGGCACGGGGACGAGCCTCCCGTCGGGCACAGGTCCCATCGGCGGCAGAGCGTTCTCGTAGAGCGGGCAGCTGAACCAGTTGGGTCCCGCCTCGACGAGCTCGGGCACAGCCTCGACGAGCGGACCCAGCTCCCGGAGTGTTGCAACCTCGCGGTCCAGGAAGCGACGGAACCCCTCGGCGTACGTCTTGCGTACGACGGCGCCCTGCGACCCCTGGATGACCTGCACCCTGGCGCGCCGGCCACGGCTCAGCTCAGCGATCACGGGCCCGGTCGTCTGGAACGCGTTCTCCCGGCGCTCGACCTCTGCGCGCAACGCCTCGACCTCGGCGGGCAGTGCGAGCTCGACGTAGTGCCAAGCATCGACGACATCGTCGGAGGAGTGCACCGCGTTGAAGCGCGCGTCGGCGGGAACGAGGGCGTCGACGACCTCCCGGATCCGGCGCTTGGCGAAGTAGACCTCCGCGTTGGAGAGGTGGGGGTACTGCACCTTGACGGATCCGATGACAGCTTGCGGCGCGTGGTGCAGAGCGACCATGACGGCCGCGGGACCCCCGCCGCTCTCCGGGAACGGGCCACGCCCCCAGTTGCCACCGCGCGCCTCGCGGGCACATCGGCTCCGAGCGTCCTCGTCGAGCTCACGGGTGGCTAGGACCTCGAACCCGAAGTGGTCCAGGACCGCGGAGATGTCGTCCAGGTCGACGACCGTCAGGGCGCGTTCCCGGACGAAGAACACGGAGATCTCCGCGGTGTCTTGTGCGTCTGCAGCCTCGGATGCGGCGTGCGCGCGGACCCAGGGATTGACGGCAGCCAGCCGGCGCAGCGTGTCCACCGGAGGTCGCCATCCCACTGTCGCAAGGTAGCCGTCGATCTCCTCGAGGGTCTGCGGCAGCGTGACGCCGACTGCGCGTGCCAGGTCGCCGAGGACGGTGGGGTAGTCGTGCTCCGGCGCCTCGTCCTGGGCATCGAACGGGAGCAAGCGGCCGCTGTCCGTCGAAGGCAGGCCCGACCGTGAACCTTTGTGATACACCGCGTGGTACGCCATCGAGTGCAGGTGGTCTACCGGAGACGGCACCAGGGCGCCGCTGCCGTGCACGACCGCACGATCGAGGATCAGGCGCGCGAGCTGCGGGGGGTAGTAGGCGGCGTTCTGGAAGTCGGCGCCGTCGAGGCCGGTCTCGCTGTAGACGTCCACGGGGATCGTCCCGGGCTCCTCCCCGAGGATGCGGTGCACCGTGGCGAGATCGTCGTCAGCGACGAGGAGGTCAAGGTCCTCTCCCGGCCCGATCTCGGGCAGCGTCTCGAACCAGCGCAGGGCCGCATACCGCACGCCCTCACTCCCGAGGCGCTCGACGAAGCCCTCGATCCCTACGGCCGGGGAGAGGTAATGCCGCGGCCGCGGCCTCTGCTCGTGCCTGGGGGGCAGCTGAAGCACGTCGAATCGGACCCCGTCGGCGGCCCATTGCCCGACCCTGGTCGCCCACCCGCCGAGTCGGCTGACAAACCGAGCCCCCTGGGTCTCCACGGACAGGGGCGTCAGCGGAGCCGGAGGACGCTCGACGGCGACGATGCTCACGCCCCTCAAGTCGCGCACAGCCCACAACAGCCGGGCGAACGACGCCCGGAGGATCAGCAGGTCGCAGCTGGCATGCAGGGGTTGGTCCGGGTCGGTCAGTGGCCAGAACCGCTCGCCGAGCCCGTCCGCCCCGGCCCGGGCACGCTCCAGCCGCTGAGGTGGGACGAGTGCCAGGTACCGGGTCTGACCTGCCGCGGCGAGTGTCCGGGCGAGGTCCGCATCAGTGGCGCCCACGTCGATGACGCGACTCTCGGGCGGCAGGAGCGAGAGGAGGTCCACCTCGACCACTTTAGGGTGGGTTTGCGGTCAACGTGTCGGTCTGCCCGACCTTTCACCCGGCTGGCGCCGGGGCGCAGAGCTCCGGGCCGTCCAGAATGGGAAGAATATCCCGTGGGGTACGGTGCTTGTGACCGCGCCTCAGCCGCCGCAGTCGAGAGCGAGGACCACGCCGTTGAACGCATCCGTGGCGGACTCCGACCCGTCGGCCCAGGCGCCGACAGGTCGGCCGAACCTGCTCTCGGCCTTCCGGCGCGCATGGAAGGCCTGGCGTCGTATCTCTGCCTTCTTTCGAGGCTCGCGCAACCGGCTCGCAGTTCTCTCCGTCGTCGCAGTCGTCGCCGGCCTGGCCGAGGCGACCCTCCTTGCACTCATCGCCACGGTCGCGACCGCGCTGTCGCAGGGCCGCTCCGACGTGACGGCACACGTCGGTCCGGCGACCGTGACCGCCGCGCTCCCGGCGATGTTCGGCGTCGCGCTGGGACTCGCCGTGCTGCGCGGTGGCCTGCAGGTCTGGTTGGCCTACCTTCCTGCGGCGATGAGCGCTCACGCCATGGCCCAGCTCCGGCGACAGCTGTTCGACGCGTTCCACGGGGCCGCGTGGGCGATCAAGTCGTCCGAGCGCGACGGGCAGTTCCAGTCGCTGATGAACCTGCACATCACGACCACGAGCCAGGCGATCATCACGCTGGGCACCGGGATCACGTCGGCCCTGATGTTCGTGACGCTCCTCGGCTCGGCCCTCGTGCTGAGCCCCGTTGCCGCCGTCATCCTCAGCGTCGCCTCCTTGGGTCTGTTCCTGGCCTTGCGCCCGTTGGCCCGGCGTCTTCGGCGTCACGCCAAGGCACTGAGCACCGAGAACATCGAGTACTCCAAGGGCGTCCAGGAGGTCGTCCTCATGGCCGAAGAGGCCCAGGTGTTCGGCGCGTCGACCAACTACCGGGAGTCCTTCTACTCGCGCATCGAGCACGTGCGGCTGCCGATGCTCCGGACGCGGTTCCTGGCGGGCGCAGTCCCGGCGCTGTACCAGAGCGTCGCTCTTCTGGTGATGGTGCTCGCGCTCGTTGCAGTGTCGCTGGTCGACGCGAGCAAGATCGCCGCGCTCGGGTCGGTCGTGCTCCTGCTCGTTCGAGCGCTGAGCTATGGGCAGCAGATCCAGACTGCGGTCACGAACATCGACGAGGCCGCTCCGTTCATGAACCGCCTCGCCGACGCGATCGAGCGGTACACCGACAACCCGCAGCAGGACGGACCGTTGCCGCTCCCCACCATCGAGCGCATGGGGATGAGTGACGTGCGCTTCTCGTACGTCCCGGGCAAGGATGTCCTGCACGGCATCAGCTTCGACGTGCGACGAGGCGAGGCGGTCGGGATCGTCGGGCCCTCGGGCGCCGGCAAGTCCTCCATCGTCCAGCTCCTCCTGCGGCTGCGGGACCCGGACTCGGGCCACGTGGTGATCAACGGCAGTGACGCGCGCGAGCTGCAAAGGTCGGACTGGCAGCGGCATGTCGCGTACGTCCCGCAGACACCTCAGCTCATCTGGGGAACCGTCTGGGACAACATCCGCTTCTACCGGCCTGACCTGACCGATGACGACATCCGGACCGCTGCCCGCCGCGCGCACATCCACAGCGAGATCGAGTCGTGGCCGCAGGGATACGACACCGTCGTCGGTCAGCGGGCCTCGGCGGTCTCGGGCGGTCAACGACAGCGGCTGTGCCTGGCAAGGGCGCTGGCCGCGCAGCCGGACGTGCTGATCCTCGACGAGCCCACCAGCGCGTTGGACGTGCGCTCGGAGGAGCTCGTGCAGGAGTCGTTGAGCCGGCTCAAGGGCGACCTGATCCTCTTCTTGGTGGCCCACCGGCTGTCGACCCTCTCGATCTGTGACCGCGTCATGGTCGTGGTCGATGGCCGCCTCGAGGCGATCGACCGCCCGTCCCAGCTACTCACGACCAACGACTTCTTCCGCGACGTGAGTGAGATCACGCGGAGACAAGGCGCCGCGTCGCACGACGGCACGTGACTCGAACAGCCGGACCGATCGGGTGGTGACGCTGGATCGTCACGTCGTCACGTCGTCACCACGAGCCGCGGCCACGGGCGAGCTTCTGCAGGCGACGCCGACCGTTGTGCACCTTGGCCCGCCAGCCGGCGTACTGGCGAAGGTCGAGCGTCGCGCGCTGGACGGCGAGGGCGGACTCGTGCTCCTGCTGTGCCCACGCCTCCACCGTGCGGATGCCGAGGGCTTGCGCTGTCAGGGGCATCCGACGGAGCAGGTCCGCATCTGTCCGGAAGAGCGTGTGGGGTGATCGGGGGTCGTCCATGTTGTCCTCGTGGATGAACGGGTAGGCCCACCCGTTCACCGCCCCACCTCGCGCGAGGGCGATGCAGTACTGCGAGAACGACTGTCCCTGAGCCAGGGGTCCGCTGCGCTCGACCATGGCGCGTGGCAGCAGGTACCCGCTCCCCTGGACCCAGTGGTTGCGCAGGAGGCTGTATCCGCCCTGGTACTCGACGATCTTCGTGGCGGCCAGCTCGGGCACGAAGTCCTCGTCCAGGAAGCGCCAGCACCCGATCGCGCCGAAGTCAGGGTTCGCCTCATGCATGCTGCGCAGGCGACCGACCCAACCGTTCTCGGGCAGGCAGTCGTCGTCGACCTTGGAGACGTAGTCACCGTCGGCCTCTGCCCACAGCCAGTTCGTGGGCGCCGTCAGGCGGACGTTCTCCGGGCTGTGGTGGAAGCGGTGGACCCGCGGGTCGGCAGCGTGCTCGCGCACGACGCTCAGGGTCTCTTCGTCGCTGCCGTTGTGCCACAGCCAGACTCGGCTGTGCTCGTCGCACGTGGACAGCAGGTGCGGGAGCGACACCCTCACGTGCTCCGGGCTGTTGTAGGTGATCATCAAGATGTCGGCTACACCGGTCATGCGGGCCTCCTGACGGACCTTCTGACGTTAGCGGGCCTTGCCGCGACGCACCCTGGGTCGCTGCCTCGGGCTTGCCGCCAGTCGGGTGAAACTTCGCCGCCTGGCGTCGAGGGCCATGGAGTGCCCAGTCGGAGGTGGCATATTGTTGCGTTCGGGACAATCCGGGGGAAATCCGAGGTGGCGGCATGGACCTGTTCACGATCATCGGCACCTGCCTGCGGCGCTGGTACATCACAGTGCCCATCTTCGCGCTCGCGGCGTGGATGTCCTTCCAGGCCTACCAGGCGGTGCCTTCGGTCTACAGCAGTGCCGTGTCGATCGTGGTGCTTCCGAACAGCACGCCTCAGCCGGTCGAACCCACCCCGGCGGCCACGCCGGTTCCCGACAACCCGTACTCCGGGTCCGGCGGGCCGCGGTTCGCAGCCGCCGTCTTGGCCCGGAACATCAACTCGAGGGACTACCGCGCGCTTGTCGGGCTGGCGGACGCCCCTGACGTCACGTTCACCGCGACGGCGTCAGCCGACCAACCCATCATCAGGATCGATGCGACCGGACCCACTCCCGAGATCGTGACGTCGACGCTCGAGGCCGTGACGACCGAGGCGAGCGTCGTCCTCGCGGACTTCCAGACGGCTGCGGGTGCGCCGGAGATCAAGCTGTATCGCATCGCTCCTGCGGTCCCGGCGGACCGGGTGGAAGATGTGACGCCGAGTCGTTGGCGGTCAGCAGGCGCCATCCTTGTTCTCGGCGTCGCCATCGCTGTCGTCCTCGCAACGTCCCTGGACAGCGGACTGCGGCGCTTGCGGGGTGTGGGCGTGGACAGCCTCGACCCGACGATGGAGGCAGCACCGGACGACGTCGACAGCGTACTGCGCCGCGAGGACAAGGCACGCCGGAAGCTGCGCATCGGGCGGGCCGCTCGGAAGGCGCCCCTGGTGGGTACTGGGGCCCAGGCCCTGGGCAAGGCCGTCCCTGAACCGATCTCCGACGGAGCGAGGCGTGCCCCCGTTCGTGGCACAGAGGTCGTCGATGCCTAGTGGCCGACCGCAGCCGATCGGGGGCGATCAGCTCGCTCGGCATCGCCAGATGCAGCCTCAGGGACCGTGGTTCGCGATCGTCATCCTGCCGTTCGTGGCACTCACGATCCCCGCTGCGCTCGTGTTCACGGGACCGTTGGAGTCCAACGGATGGGTCGGACGTCTGATCGTCTTCTGGGTCGCCGCCGCCGTGATCGTCGGCTGGGTCGGCCGAGTCGGTCGGCCGCCGCGGGCATCGCCGTCAGACATCGGGCTCTGGTTGCTGATCGGAGCGCTGACCACGTCGGTCGCCGCAAGCGGGCTGCGTATTCTCACCGAGTCCGAGTCGACCGGGGTCACGCGCGCCGCGCTGGTGATGTTCCCGCTCGCGATCGTCGCTCTCGGCATCTCTGCCGGGGCGGACCGGCGCCGGACCGACGCTCTCCTTGCGGCGATCCTGGTCGGCGCCACGGTGAGCGCGCTGGTGGGGGTGATGCAGTTCGTCAGGCCGTTCGACCTCGCCACCGTGATCCGGCTCCCTGGCATGACAGCGCGACAGCTCGGTGGGATGGGTTCGCGTGGTGGATTCTTCCGGGTCAAGGGGGCCGCGGGTCATCCCATCGAGTTCGGCGTGATCTGTGGCGCCCTGGTACCCCTCGGAATGCATTTCGTGCGGTTCGGACGGACCCACAGCAGGAGAGTCCTGGCGACGATGGCGACGGCGTGCCTCCTGCTCGGCATCCCGATGGGCGTCTCGCGATCGGGCATCCTCGTCGTGGCCGTAGCGCTGAGCGTGTACGCAGTCGTGCTGTCCGTCCGCCAGAGGATCTCCCTGCTCATCCTCGGTGCCGGCGCCGCGCTCGTGATGCGCGCCGCGATCCCGGGCCTCTTGGGCACCGTGACGAGCTTCTTCGAGAACGCCTCGACCGACAACAGCGTCAGCGGCCGGACGCAGGACTACGCCCAGATCGATGCGTTCTTCCGCGAGACCCCCATCCTCGGGCGAGGTCTGGGCACGTTCCGCCCGGAGGACTACTTCTTTCTTGACAATCAGTACCTGCTCGCCCTGGTCGAGGGCGGGATCGTGCTCGTCGTTGCGACGATTCTGTTCTTCCTGTTCGCCGCGGCGGCGTGCCGTGGAGCGAGTGTGCGAGCAGCGCGAGCCATCGACGCCTCTCGTGCCCAGGCCGTCATGGCGGCGTTGCTGGCGATCGGCGTCTCCGGTGCGTTCTTCGACCTCTTCAGCTTCGCTCAGGTGACGGTGCTGGCCTTCATCCTCGTCGGCATCGCGGGGGCGCTGTGGCGCCAAGGGGTCGACGACGGGTTGCCGATCCCGAGCGCGGTCGATCGAATCCGCGGACTGCGGGTCCCCGTGAGCGCGGGGCGGCGCGCGGCAGACGGACGGACACCAGCGGGGCTGGCCGTCGGTGATGCTCTGAGCCGACGGTCGGTCCATGACTGAGCACGACCGCGTGGTGACCGTGGTCATCCCGGCGCACAACGAAGAAAGCGTCATCGGGCGTTGCCTGGCGACCCTGCTCGCCGAGGCCGAGCCCGACGAGTTCGCGGTGCTCGTCGTGAGCAACGGGTCGACAGATCACACCGTGTCCCGCGCGCAGTCGGTCCGAGGCAGCCGGGGAGCCTCGGCGCGCGTTCTCGAGCTTCCCGAACCGTCCAAGGTCGCGGCCGTGCGCGCGGGCATGAGCCTGGCGGCTGCCGGTGCGGTCATCGTCCTGGACGCCGACGTGGAGCTGCCGACCCGCGCGGCTCGCGCCCTGAGAGACGTGTTGGCGAATCCGCTCCCGATCGTGGCTTACCCCACGCTGCGGCTCGACACCACCGCGGCATCGTGGGTGGTTCGGCGCTACTACGCGGTGTGGACGGCCTTGCCCTACGTGACAGAGTCGATGGTCGGGTCAGGCGTGTTCGCTCTCAACGCACCTGCGCGCGCACAGCTGGGGGAGCTGCCGGACGTCGTCAACGACGACGGGTGGGTGCGGCACTCGTTCCCGCCGGAGCGCCGGGTCGTCGTCCCCGACGAGGTCACCGTGTACTCCGCCCGGACCGCGCGGGCGCTTGTCGCGCGCCGTGCCCGCATCGTCAATGGCAACCGGGCGCTGGCCCATGACCTCGGCCACGACGAAGCGACGAAGCGCGGGTCCGTCGTGCTGCGCCAGCTGCGCCTCGGACGTGTGCGCGCACCCGACGTTGTGGTCTTCGGGGCCATGACGTTCCTGGGCCGAGTGGCGGCCCTTGTCCGGCGTGCGCGGCACGACGCCGCATGGTCGACCGACCAGACGTCGAGGGAGATCGAGTGACGCGCGCGGCGCACCCCTCCCCGCTCGCCGGGTCAGCAGAGAGTTGAACACCGTGAACCCCGAGGTCTCCGTCGTCATCGTGACCCACAACAGCCCCGCGTGGGTCGAACGATGCCTTCGAGCCCTGCTCGACGAGGCGCGGCCGGTCGCGTCGTTCGAGGTCGTCGTAGTTGACAGCGGGTCGGAGCAGACCACCCGCGACCTGCTCCAGCGGTGGGCGGACCGTCTGATCCTGCGCCTCTCGGTGGACAACATCGGATTTGCGGCGGGCTGCAACTGGGGTGTGCAGCTGACCTCAGGAACCGACGTGCTGCTGCTCAACCCCGACGCGGTCGTGCACCCGGGCTGCGTCGATGCGTTGGTCGGCGCCCTCGAGATGGACCCGGGCGCCGGGATCGTGGGCGGCAGGACCTTGAGGCCCGACGGGACGGTCGACCCGAGCTCGTGCTGGGGCGCGCCGACCCTGTGGAGCTGGTTCTGCTTCGCCACCGGTCTCAGCTCGGTGTTCCGTCGCTCGCGCGTCTTCGACCCCGAGTCGCTGGGTCGATGGGAGCGGGACAGCCCACGACGCGTGGACATCGTGACGGGATGCCTGCTCATGACGCGTCGTTCGACCTGGGACCGGCTCGGAGGGTTCGACCTGGACTACTTCATGTACGGCGAGGACGCTGATCTGTCGCTGCGCGCCGCTCAGCTGGGCATGCACCCGGCGATCACCCCGGACGCGGTGGCGATCCACGCCGCCGGTGCGTCCTCCGGTCAAGGTTCCGACAAGGTCCGCAGGCTGATGACAGCGAAGGCAACGTTGGCGCGCAAACGCTGGAGCCCAGCGCGAGCACGTGCCGGAGTGCTCCTGCTGCTCGCCGGTGTGGGCCTGCGGGCTCTCGCCGAGCGGCTCGTCGGGCGGCGCGAGCCCGTCTGGCTTCCGGTGTGGGCCGATCGAGGCTGGGCCCGCGGCTGGGGAAGCGCAAGCATCGTCCCGCGGGCGTGACGTCTGCTCTGACCGTGACGGGACACCGGCTGCACCAGGCTAGAGGCGTCCCTGCCTGACGTCCTCCGAACGGGTGCTCGTAGACTTCTCGGCGTACCCCGGGTCCGTGCTGGACTCGGGGCGCTCGTGCTGCCGTCGCCGCCCCGAAGGACCCCATGGACCTCACTGGACTCCTGCCCGCCCTGCTCGCCGACCCGGCCGCGGCCCGCGCGGTCGAGCTCGTGCGCTCGGGCGGCGAGGTCGACGTCGTCGGGCCCGCCGGCGTGCGGCCGCCCCTGCTCGCAGCGCTCTCGGCGCGTCGCCCGCTCGTGGTCGTCACGGCAACAGGGCGCGACGCCGACGAGCTCGCGGCCGCGCTGCGCGGCTACGTGCCCGACGACTCGGTCGCGGTGCTGCCGTCCTGGGAGACGCTCCCGCACGAGCGGCTGTCCCCGCGGAGCGACACGGTCGCGAGACGGCTCGCGGTGTTCCGCCGGCTCGCGCACCCGACGGCCGACGCCGGCATGACCGGGGAGATCCGCGTCCTCGTGATGCCCGTGCGCGCGCTGCTGCAGCCGGTCGTCGGGGGGCTCGGCGAGCTCGAGCCGGTCGCGCTCGCGGTCGGCGACCACGTCGACCTGACCGAGGTCGCCGACCGGCTGGTCGCCGCTGCGTACTCGCGCGTGGACATGGTCGAGAAGCGCGGTGAGTTCGCGGTCCGCGGCGGCATCCTCGACGTGTTCCCGCCCATCGAGGACCACCCGCTGCGGATCGAGTTCTGGGGCGAGGACGTCGAGGAGATCCGGTGGTTCTCGGTCGCGGACCAGCGGAGCCTCGAGGTCGCGACCCACGGGCTGTGGGCGCCGCCGTGCCGTGAGCTGCTGCTGACCGACGCGGTGCGCGAGCGGGCCGCCGAGCTCGTCGCCCAGCTGCCGGGCGCCGTCGAGATGCTCGACAAGATGAGCGTGGGCATCGCGGTCGAGGGCATGGAGTCGCTCGCCCCCGCGCTCGTCGACGAGATGGTCCCGGTGCTCGACCTCGTGCGACCGGACTCGGTCCTCGTCCTGGTCGACCCCGAACGGGTGCGGCGCCGCGCGCACGACCTGGTCGCGACGACCGAGGAGTTCCTCGCCGCGGCCTGGACGTCGGCCGCGGCCGGGGGGTCGACGCCCATCGACCTGTCCGCGGCGTCGTTCGCGCCGTTCGCCGAGGTGCGGGCGCTCGCGGCCGTGCAGGGGCTCGGCTGGTGGACGCTGAGCCCGTTCACGCTCGACGCGGAGGCCGTCGAGGCCGGCGATGCGACGGGCTCCGGCGACGTCGTCGGGCATGTGTCGGGTGCGGTCGAGACGCTCGTGATCGCGGCGCGCGACGTCGAGCGGTACCGCGGTGAGGTCGCCCGGGCGATCTCCGACGTGCGAGGGCTCCAGCAGGCGGGGTGGCGGCTCGTGCTCGCGACCGAGGGGCACGGCCCCGCGCAGCGCATGACCGAGCAGCTCAAGGCCGCCGACGTGCCGGCCCGCCTGGTGACGTCGCTCCACGGCGATCTCGAGGGTGGCGTCGTCCTCGTCGTGCCCGGCACGGTCGGGCCCGGGTTCGTCGCCGAGCCCCTGCACCTCGCGGTCTTCTCGGAGTCCGACATCACGGGACGGGCCGGCTCCTCGACGCGCGACATGCGCACGATGCCGAGCCGGCGGCGCAACGTCGTCGACCCCCTCGCGCTGCGGCCCGGCGACTTCGTCGTGCACGAGCAGCACGGCGTGGGCCGGTTCGTCGAGCTCGCGTCCCGCACCATCGGCTCGGGCGCGTCCGCGGCGACGCGCGAGTACCTCGTCATCGAGTACGCGTCGTCCAAGCGCGGCCAGCCGGGGGACCGGCTCTACGTGCCGACCGACCAGCTCGACCAGGTCACCAAGTACGTGGGCGGCGAAGCGCCGAGCCTCAACCGCATGGGCGGCGGCGACTGGGCGAAGACGAAGGGTCGCGCCCAGAAGGCCGTCAAGGAGATCGCCGCCGAGCTCATCCGGCTGTACTCGGCGCGCATGGCGACCCCGGGCTACGCGTTCTCGGCCGACACGCCATGGCAGCGCGAGCTCGAGGACGCGTTCGCCTACGTCGAGACGCCCGACCAGCTGGCCACGATCGACGAGGTCAAGGCCGACATGGAGAAGCCGGTCCCGATGGACCGCCTGATCTGCGGCGACGTCGGCTACGGCAAGACGGAGATCGCCGTGCGCGCGGCGTTCAAGGCCGTCCAGGACGGCAAGCAGGTCGCGGTGCTCGTGCCCACGACGCTGCTCGTGCAGCAGCACCTCGACACGTTCAGCGACCGCTACGCGGCGTTCCCCGTGACGGTCAAGGCGCTGTCCCGGTTCCAGTCGACGGCCGAGAGCAAGGAGGTCGCAGCGGGCCTCGCGGACGGCAGCATCGACGTCGTCATCGGCACGCACCGGCTCATCACCGGTGACGTGCACTTCAAGGACCTCGGCCTCGTGGTGATCGACGAGGAGCAGCGGTTCGGCGTCGAGCACAAGGAGACGCTCAAGGCGCTGCGGACCAACGTCGACGTGCTCGCGATGAGCGCCACGCCGATCCCGCGCACGCTCGAGATGGCGGTCACGGGCATCCGTGAGATGTCGACGCTCGCGACGCCGCCCGAGGAGCGCCACCCGGTCCTGACGTTCGTCGGGCCGTACGAGGAGCGGCAGATCACCGCGGCCATCCGGCGCGAGCTGCTGCGCGAGGGCCAGGTGTTCTACGTGCACAACAAGGTGGACTCGATCGAGCGGACCGCGTCGCGCCTGATG